>JBOHOI010000022.1:0-19107 GCA_050731155.1 Nitrospiraceae bacterium
GAAGGGCCGCATCCTGGCAGACAAGGCCCTGGATTTCGTCTATCGGCACGCTGTGATCCAGGGGTGAGGAAGAGAGGGGCTGGGGGTAGCCAGACCGTCCTTCGTGCTCGCAGAGCCCGCACGATGAAGCTGTGCTCGCTCGATGCGCGCACTGAAGGATGGTCTGGCCGCCCCCTAAAGAGTATGGGTGGGGTGGAGTGATAGACGCGCGCAGTCAGGAGCCAGCCACAACGCCCTACTGGTTGAAGTGATTGTTGAGCGGTATCGCAAGAGAAGTATGATATGATGATGTGCGCGAATCTCACAGCGCAGAGTGACCGGAAAAGAAAGGAACCGTCCTCATGTTAGTGCCCATTGTGATCGAGCAAACCAACCGCGGCGAGCGCGCCTATGACATCTATTCGCGCCTGCTGAAGGACCGCATTATCTTTCTGGGCGCTCCGATGGACGATGTGTTTGCGAACCTCGTGATCGCCCAGTTGCTGTTTCTCGAAGCGGAGGACCCGGAGAAAGATATCAACCTCTATATCAATTCACCAGGCGGCAGCGTGACTTCGGGCTTGGGGATCTACGACACCATGCAGTATGTGAAGCCGCCCATCACCACGATTTGCTTGGGACAAGCAGCCAGCATGGGGGCCCTGCTGCTGGCAGCCGGCGCGAAGGGAAAACGCTTTGCGCTGCCCAACGCGCGGGTGCTGATCCATCAACCGATGGGTGGATTCCAGGGGCAGGCCACGGAGATCGATATTCACGCCCGGGAGATTCTCAAGATTCGGGGGCGCCTGAACGAGATTCTGGCCAAGCACACCGGCCAGCCCCTCGATAAGATCGCGCAGGATACGGAACGTGACTACTTCATGTCGGGCGAGGAGGCGAAAAAGTACGGGTTGATCGACGAGGTCATCAGCCGGCCTCCCAAAAGCACGAAGGATCTGCTCAAGGATCAAGAATTGAAAGACCTGGGGAAGGACGGCGGCAAAGAAAAATAACTGGCGGAGGGGGCATGCCCAAACAGGAGAAGATGGATCGGCACTTGCGCTGTTCGTTCTGCGGGAAGAGCCGCGATGAAGTGCGCAAACTGATCGCCGGGCCCACCGTCTATATCTGCGATGAGTGCGTCAACCTCTGCAACGACATCATCGCCGAGGACTGGGAAGAGGCGAAGGAGGAGATTTCCTCCAAACTCCGCAAGCCGGCCGAGATCAAGCACCATCTGGACCAGTACGTCATCGGACAGGATCGGGCGAAAAAGATCCTGTCGGTCGCCGTCCACAACCATTACAAACGGATCTCGGCCAACGAAGTGGATGACGTCGAACTACACAAGGGCAATATTCTGATGGTCGGGCCGACCGGCACGGGGAAGACGCTGCTGGCGCAGACGCTGGCCCGCTACCTCGACGTCCCCTTTACCCTGGCCGACGCGACCACCTTGACCGAAGCCGGTTATGTCGGCGAGGACGTCGAAAACATTATTCTCAAGTTGCTGCAGGCCTCCGACTACGACGTCGAACGGGCCGAACGGGGCATCGTCTATATTGACGAAATCGACAAGATCAGCCGCAAGAGCGACAGCCCGTCCATCACGCGCGACGTATCCGGAGAAGGGGTCCAGCAGGCGCTGCTCAAGCTCGTCGAGGGAACGGTGGCCAATGTGCCTCCTCAGGGCGGGCGCAAGCACCCTCACCAGGAGTTCATCCAGGTGAACACCAGCAATATTCTGTTCATCTGCGGCGGGGCTTTTGTCGGGCTTGAATCCATCATTGAGCAGCGGCTGAACAAAAAGGCCATGGGGTTCGGCGCGGATATACGCAGCCGGCATGACAGTCGGTTGAGCGAGCTCTTGTCGCAGGCGCAGCCGGAAGATCTCCTCAAGTACGGGTTGATCCCGGAATTCATCGGACGGCTTCCCGTGGTCGCCACGCTTGAGGAATTGGACGAGAAAGCGCTCATCCGCATTCTGACCGAGCCTCGGAACGCACTGACCAAACAGTACGAGAAACTGATGTCGTTCGAGAAGGTCAAACTCAAGTTCACCGAGGGCGCATTGGCCGCGATCGCACGAAAGGCTTCCACTCAAAAGACTGGAGCCCGCGGCCTTCGGGCGATCCTGGAAGAAGTCATGCTGGATGTCATGTTCGATGTCCCTTCGCAGAAGCAGATCAAGGAAATCGTGATCACCGAGGAAGTCATCATGGGCAAGAGCCAACCGATCCGGATGTTCCAGCAGGACAAGGAGATGAAAAGCGCCTAACGAGGTCTGCCTCCGGGCTGGCCTCCTCAGCCCACCATAGAAAGGCAACGAAGACAAGGGAAACGGGGCGCCTGAACAGGCGCCCCGTTCTTTTTCCAGAACTCGGAACGCCCTGAAACGGAAGGGTGTTCGGTCCCGTGGCCTGACCAGTCTGAGTTGCATGCAAATATTCGACAATCCGCCATCCTGCGCTATACTACCTACTAGATGGAAGTTGCCGTTAGTTAGGAGGACCTGGCCATGAGGCTGCCGGTCATTGCCACCCAAGGGCACAAAGGGAAGGCCCTGGAACTGGACTGCGAGCAGGAGACGATCACGCTGCTCGGCTTCGGAGGTGAACAACTGGGCACCCTGACCTGGGAATCCGTCATTGACCAGATCCTGGCGTCACGCGAGCCGAAAGACTCCAAGGAGACCCGCACCGATCCGCGGATATCCCTCTCGGTCAAAGTCAAATACAGCACCCCGGAGGGCAAGTTGTTCGAAAGCCGTGCGGGAGGGATCGGAGGGGGGGGACTCTTTATCGAGAGCACCGCGCCGCCCCCCGTCGGGACCAAGCTGGCGATAGAGTTTGCGCTACCAGACGGTCCTTCGGAATGGCTGGAAGCGAAGGGGGCCGTGGCCTGGGTCTGCCCAAAAGCCGACCAATACACGTTCTCTCCCGGCATGGGCGTGCGATTCACCGACATTTCGGCTGAGTCTCGCAGACGGGTGATGGATCTGGTCAGGTCGCTCAAGGGGACCGGCCGGTCTGTGTAAATCGCCACCGCGGGGACCCGTTTCTTGCAACGCCGCCACGACGGATGTGAATGGCGCTTGACCAGCAACCATGACCGGAGCATGCTGAGAGCCTGGAGGGGTCACCGATGAAACTGCAAGTCACTACCACCGAGGCACACCAAGGGAAGGCGCTGCAAATCGATTACGACCAGGAAACGATCACGCTGATCGGCACCAAGGGCGAACCGGTGGGCACCGTGACCTGGAGTTCCATCATTGACTATATCGAGTCAGCAGACGAGGAGGACGAGAGCAGGCACGTGCGCGCTCACCCGAGGGCTCCTCTGGCGATCAAGGTCCGTTATGCCACCCAGGACGGCAAGCAGTTTGAAAGCATCACAGGAGGGATCGGAGGGGGAGGTCTCTTCATCGAGAGCGGGGCCCCCCTGGCAGTGGGGTCCGAAGTGACAGTGGAGTTTTCGCTGCCCGACCGTCCACTGGAGCGGATGAAAGCGAAGGCCAAGGTGGCCTGGGTCCGCAAGAAGCCTGAACGGTACTTGCTGTTCCCTGGCATGGGGGTGCAGTTCACCGACATTCCACCCCAGGCCCGCCAACAGGTGATGGACCTGGTCACAGCCCTGAATCGAAACCGCCTCGTCCGCTGAGTTGCGCGGCCGCCCACAAAGCCCATCGCCGGACGTCTGCACCCCCGTCATCAGCTGCCGCTGATTTGAGAGCAGAGACCACCGTCGCATCGCCAAACTTGCCGAGGCGGAACGCAGCCTCGCTTCTGACCCCCACATCCCTGTCATGCCGGAGACGATCACGGAGGAGAGGTAGGGCGCGAGCGTCAGCCAGCTCGCCAAGCGCCGCAATCGCGCCCTGTCGGATCCTCGCATCGTCATGACGAAGCACCTCAACTAAGGCGTGGTACGAAGCTGGAGCCTCCAGCAACGCCAAGGCCTGGACGGCGGCTCGTTTGGTCGGCACGTCCGCCTGCCGCAGGATCGCCGTCAGCCTCTCAACCATGGCCGGAGTCGCGCGCATCGCTCCCAAGGCCTGCGCCGCAGCGGTCTTCACCTCATCTGATGGATCCCCCAGCCTCTCCACCAGCGCGAGGCCCACCTGATCCATCACCTCATCGCCCAGATTCCCCAGGGCCCACGCGCTGTCACGGCGGACGACGGGATCCGGATCCCTCAGCTTTTCCACCAAGGCTGGGGCCGCTTGAGGTCTGGCGATCTTTCCCAGCGCCATCGCGGCTGTTTGACGGACATCCGGATTCGGATCGTTGAGCAGCTCCACCAGGCGAGGGATCAACACATCGGGGTCGGTCGGCGGCGCCTCCGCAACACATCCTGCTATGAGGCCAGCCAGCAGCAGGGGGATTACAGAGTGGGATACGATGGCACGAGGCACAGGACCTACGTTGCTTTGGGCGGGTCTTCTTGCACAGCAGGCATCTGCTTGGCCGCCTCCACCGACTGCTCGATCTCCTTTTGTGCGGCGTCCAGCTCGGCTTGGATGGTCCGCATCTCCGGATCAATCGAGCCCCGCACATCCGCAACGGCCTGGCGAAACGTGCGGAGCGCGTCACCCAACCCTTCACCGAGACTTTGCATGTCCTGAGGCGACGGGGCAGAGCTCTGAGAGGCCTTGGCTTTCAGGGCAGCCTGTTGAGCCTGCACTCTGGCGATGGCATCCTTGTTCACGATGGCCGACGGGCGTTTAGGAGGCGCCTTGGCCTGAGCAGTAGGAGGCAGTGGTGGATAGGCGCTGCGAGGAAGCGGGACCCCAGCATTGCGTTCTTCCATGCTCATCGGTTGCGTCGCTTGGCTGGCCTGTACCGGCTGAGCAGACTGCCCGACAGAAGGACGAGGGCGGGGTGCTTGAGGCGGCTGCGGCCCGAGTCCGGCCGCCATGATGGCCGCCGTGGTCCCTGGAGTCAACTCGGGTCCAGGCTGGTAGGGGGGCATAGGCTTGCTCTGGGCTTGCTGAGGCGTGGCCTGTGGGTTCGACATCACCTGCGCCTCTTCAATCGGCGGCTGTGGAGCGGGGCCAGCCGGGGCTGTGTTCGGGTTCGCATTAGGGTCCAGGGGAGGGGGCGCTTCATGCACCTCTTTCTTAAACCCCTTCAGCGCCTTTCCCAACCCCTCTCCAATCTGCGGGAGCCGTCCGGCCCCGAAGATGATGAGGACGATGGCCAAGATGATGATCAGTTCTGAAAATCCTAACGTGCCGAACATGTCGTCCTGCCTTTAGGTGAGCGCCAGGCTCTACAAACTCTATCTGCTGGAGTTGACCGGTGTCAAGCTCAATGGGCAGGCGAGTGGCTCGTGGCAAGAGGCCAGTCCCTTGTCTCACGCCTTCTTCAGAATCGGAACGATTTCAGTCTGCAGCGGCTGGCCGAATACGATGGCTTCGCGGTCGGACAGATAGACATCCAGTTCGCTCCGGATGCCGAACTCGCCGGCCAGGTAGATGCCTGGTTCGATGGAAAAACAGGTTCTCGGCATGAGGCGGCGCCCATCTCTGGTCTCCAGATTATCAATGTTGGCACCATTGCCGTGCACTTCCTCGCCAATGGAGTGCCCGGTGCGATGCAGAAACCGATCTTCATAGCCGGCGTTCCGGATGACCTGCCGGCAGACCTCATCCACTTCCCAGCCGCAGGGAAAGTCCCCTGCCGCTACGCGAGTCCGGGCGAAAGCCAGCGCGGCATCGCGCGCCTCCCGCACGATCCAGAAAATCTCGCTCTGGCGAGCCGGAACCGTGGAGCCGACGTAGCCGGTCCAGGTAATGTCCGCGTAGACGCTGCCAGACTCCGGTCTCTTGGCCCAGAGATCAATCAGGACCAAGGCGCCCGCGCCGATCCGGGCTGATCCGTTCGGGCCTGGTGTGTAATGGGGATCCGCGCTGTGGACGTTGACTGCGGCAATCGGAGGGCTGGACGTGATCAAGCCATGGGCATCCATGCGCGACAGGATGAACTGCTGCAGCCCGTACTCGGTGAGAGGCGTGTGCGCGCTGATCGACGCGCCCACGTGCGCGAAGGCTTCATCCACGATCCGCCGAAGCTTTGCCGCCGCATCGCGGTGAGAGTCGAGCTGATGATCGTTCCAGACCGCCTCAAACCGCTGGACCAGGTCCGCGGAGGTGACCACCTCAATCCCGAATCTCCGGATCAGCTCAATGGTCCCGGCATCCACCCGTGAAATGTAGGGGATGGCGTTCAGGGGCGAGTACTGCATGGCGACTTGCTCGGCCTTGTCCAGGATGCGAGCCAGGCAAGTCCGTTGTTCATCCCAGGAGACATACTGCACGGTCTCTCCGGGCAACTCGTCAAGCGTATGAGGCTCGATTCTGTGGACCAGTTTCACCGGCTGCCCCCGGGCCGGAATCCAATAGTACCAGCGGCGGGTCACGTGTCTGGTCGGATCAAGGCGGAGCACGCGATAGGCCAGCGGATCGCTGACACGAAAGTCATAGAACAGCCACCCGCCGAGTCCGGGAACATCGCGCAGGGCTTGCTGGATCTCAGCGATGCGCTGCTTGTTGGCAGGTCTGTCGGTCATCCCGACGCCATCTTATCGCCGCCTCTCAAGGCCGTCAATCCGTTGTGTCAGGCGGTTCCGATGGCATGCTACAATGCGCCGATCTACGCTCCATAATGAGCACAGGCTCAGAACGAGCATGGCATCAGTTCCGACACCAGAGCTGCCGCAGTATCGCGTGACACTCTTCTTCGGCCCCGAGCCGCTGAAGGCACCGCCCTCTCGCGTCTGTTGTGTCTTCAATGTCAAGAAACGGAGTTGGAAAGGGGGTGTGCAGATTGTGGTCGAGCTGGAGGAGGACCAGCTCGCCCGCGCTCGTCAGACGATTGGGTTCGAGGGCTGGCTGAACAAGGTAGTGGACGGGCTCCCCGAAGGCGAGCGTGATGACTACCAGAGCCGCGCGCATGACCTGTTGGTGCAGGGTCTCTGCGCACTCAAACTCGACCTCGCAATCGACGTCGGCATCCGACAGGAGAACGGTTGTATCGCGGGAGACGCACTGGTCAAAGAGCTGGATCAAGCGGTGTCTGACCAGAGGGCGCGGATTCAATCGCAGATCCTGACGGAATTGGACCTGGCAGAAGGATGAACCCTCGAGCACAGAGCTGCCGCCGCGTCCTCATTGAAGGGGTTTGCATCCGGCACTGAATTTGTGATAACCAAGGCCGGCGACAGAAGCCGCGCACGCCCCAGGTACACATCAGGCGACGCCAGACCAACACCTTGAAGAGGAGGGACGCACGTGCACACTTTCCAGGGACAATGTCTGATCGGCATGCAGAACAGCTTTCTGGCACGATTGAGGAAAGCTGTGGCAGTGGTCATGGTGTTTTCGATGTGTCACCTGACCGTGATCCCCATCGCCTGGGGACAGGAGAAGGAGGAGGGCAGCACTGAAACCACCGAGTCCCAGGGCGGCCTTGGCGTGGCTGCCGCGCTACTGACTATTCCATACGGGGTCGTGAAGGTCGTCTATGCGGGGCTCGGTGCGATTATCGGTGGGTTCGCGTATGTGTTGACCGGGTTCGATGACAAACCAGCCAAGAAGATTTGGGACACCAGCATACGCGGCACCTACGTGATCACGCCTGATCATCTGAAGGGCAACAAGGCCGTTCGCTTCCTTGGCGTGCCGCCTGAAGAGGAGGCGGCCGCAGAGCAGCTGCCGGGCGAACCAGCGCCGATGGCTCCTGAGCCGCCAAAATAATGAAGCCGATTATCGGGGTCACGCCGGATTTCAACGCAGGCGACCGGGAGGACATGGGGGGGCGCGAGCCCACGTACTTCCTGCGGGCTCGGTATCTCCGCGCGATCGAAGAACTGGGCGGTGTCCCGCTCATTCTTCCGCTCACCGGAGACCAAGCGTTACAGCGGCAACTGCTGAAGGGCCTGGACGGCCTGCTGCTCACCGGCAGCGGACCGGACCTCCCTCCCAGCCTGTATGGGGAGCGTCAACGGTTCCGGTACCGAGTGATGAGTCAACAGCGCTACAAGTTTGAGCTGGAAATGGCACGCCTGGCGGCAGACGCCTGCGTACCGACCTTGGGGATCTGCGGCGGTATGCAGGCGATCAATGTCGCGCTTGGAGGGAGCCTCGTGCAGGACATTCCCTCGCAGGTCTCTGCCGCGCTTCCCCATCGGGCGCCAGGGCCAGCCACTCGGCTGTCGCATTCGGTTCAGGTCGCTCCGCGAAGCCTGCTGCGTCGCATCGTGGGACAGGCCAGGATTCGCGTGAACAGCTCGCACCACCAGTCGGTGAATCGCCTGGCGCCCTCGCTGGTTGCCAGTGCCGTCGCCCCGGACGGGATCATCGAGGCGATCGAGGCGAATGCATCATGCCGGCATCCGTTCCTGCTGGGGGTCCAGTGGCACCCGGAATTTCTCTACGACCGCTACGACATTCAGCGAAGGCTCTTTGTGGCCTTTCTGAGGGCCGCCCGGGCCTGATCCGAATAGGATGTCGGAACAAACCTCCATCCTCCCGCTCACCCAGCCAACGTTTTCCTGTACTTCCAGGGACAGGGCTCCAGATGGCGTCGTCATGACCATCCCCTGGCTCGGTCTGCCTGAGCTCTTGACCTGCTATACTTGCTTGAAAGGTCTCTTCTCCCTGTTGGAGAACGTGAGTGTCTAACCCACTGCTGCGAACCAAGTCCATCGAGGAAATCCTCGCCGACGGCGATCGTCCCGAGTATCGCCTGAAGAAAACGCTCACGGCCTGGGACCTGACCATGCTGGGCATCGGGGCTATCATCGGCACCGGTATTTTCGTGCTGATCGGGACCGCGGTGGTCGGCGACGCGCACAGGCCAGGCGCAGGCCCGGGGATCGTGCTCTCGTTCATCCTTTCTGGCCTGACCTGCGCCTTCGCCGCGCTCTGCTATGCCGAGTTCTCGACAATGATCCCTGCGGCCGGCAGCGCCTACACCTATTCCTACGCGACCCTCGGCGAATTCCTGGCCTGGATCACCGGCTGGAATCTCATCTTGGAATACGGGGTGGCCTGCGTGGCGGTGGCGATCGGATGGTCTGGCTATTTCAATAACATTCTGAAAACGCTCGGCATCCAATTGCCTGTCTGGGCCACCCATGCCCCCGGCTCCGCGGAAGGCGGGATCGCCAACTTACCAGCCGCGATCATCGTGCTGTTGGTGACCGTGGTGTTGGTCATCGGCGTCAAGGAAAGCGCGCGGACGACCGGCGTGATCGTGATGGTGAAGCTGGCAGTCATCCTGTTCTTCCTCGCCGTGGGGTTCAGATCGATCGAGCCGGCGAACTGGTCGCCATTCATGCCCTACGGGTTCGAGGGCGTCGGCGCCGCAGCGGCAATCGTGTTTTTCGCCTACATCGGATTCGACGCGGTCTCCACCACGGCCGAGGAGGCGCGCAACCCGCAACGGGACTTGCCCATCGGCATCATTGCGTCGCTTGGACTCTGCACAGTGCTCTATGTGTTGGTCGCAGCGGTCCTGACCGGCATCATTCCCTATCAGAAGATTGACATCCATGCGCCGGTGGCCGAGGCGCTTCGGGTCGCCGGGTTCCACTGGGGAGCGGCGCTCGTCGCCACAGGGGCCGTAGCTGGCATCACGAGCGTCCTGGTCGTGATGATGATCGGACAGATCCGGGTGTTTTTCGCGATGTCGCGCGACCGACTGCTGGGGCCCTGGCTCTCAAAAGTGCATCCACGGTTCAGGACACCCCACCACGCCACCTTGCTGACCGGCGTGGGGGTCGCGGTCATGGCCGCATTCGTGCCGATCGGGGAAGCCGCTGACATGACCAACATCGGTACGCTGTTTGCGTTCGTGCTGGTCTGCGCTGGGGTGATCGTCCTCCGGCGGACCAAGCCGAATCATCCTCGACCCTTCCGCATCCCGTTGATGCCGTGGATTCCTCTCCTCGGGATGGCGGCCTGCCTCGGGTTGATGTCATTCCTGCCAACCATCACCTGGATACGGTTTGGCGTCTGGACCGTCATCGGCGTCGCAGTCTATTTCGGCTACAGCATGCGGCACAGCAAGCTGGCTGATCAGATCATGCGGCAGGCGCAGGCTGTCACGAATCAGTGAGATGGGCTAGCTGGTTTCTCCGCGCGATGGGTCTGGCTCTGCAGGTGAGGCGGCGACTTTGGGTTCCGCTGCGGGAGCGGCCGCCGTGGCTGGCTTGGGCGGGGCGGCTGGCTTCGGTGGCGCTGGCTTCTCAGGTTTGATTCCTCCCTCCCAAGAAGGACCCGTGTACATGTCAGGCGATAAGCCGCGGGCCTTCCACTTCTCTTCAAAATCAGCGGCGGCGCGGTTGGGAGTCTCGCCGACGCCCACGACATCATTCCAGGGATAGACCTTCGGAGCGATCTGGCAACCGTTCGATCCGCGTTTCAAGTACAGGGAGATGGGATTCCCCCGATAGGGTCCCAGGAAGATGTGGACGTTGCCAACGTATTCCAAGAGGTTTGCCATCTACTTTCTCAGAGAATTGGCATGATGCCATATCCGAGATCGGCAGGCAAGAGAACAGGGGGAGACGCCTCGGCTTGGGAAGGGTGGACAGCTCCGGTTTCGCCATAATGCGCTGCTGCTTGATGGCCACGGGAGTCGTACTGTTGGCCACTGCACCTTCCCGGATTATCGGAACGGCGCAGCGGCAATCAAAATGCCCCCGATGCTTTTCTCCCGCCATGACGAGAACCTCCGTGCCCATCCTTTCCACCCGAGGCACCATAAAGAAAAACCCGCTGCCGTTGCGCTAGATTTGGTTGAACGATCTTATGAGAGGAAGGCCGTGGCAAAGATGCTCTTAGCCAAGGGGCGCAGGGCTATTGTGAAGAACGCTGCCAAGGCAAGGCGCCTAAATCAGAAGTGACTATCACAAAAGTTGTTCCAGCTGTCGGCTTGAGCATGCTAGGCACTGACATTCGTGGTCTCTGGTAAGATGGGCTAATCCGTGTATACGACCTTTTTCACGATCAAACTTTGGTGCAATTATATCGAAATCTCTCGTATAGCCCCTATCGTATCGTCCATGATAGCATTAGTGCAGAAATCGGCGAACTGTAGCATCCTAGTATTTTTTGCGGGCAAGAAGAAAGGCACGTCTGCAATTGTGTGTAGCTGCCCCCACCGAGTACTACCCCCTCTAAACCTTTCTCCCAATATTTCAAGATTTTGTCTATAGCTCGACTCTGCCACCGCGATGATCCCTCTCTGCTCTGGCTCTCCGGCAGATTGAGCATTAGCATTTAAACGCCTCATAAATAAGTCAAACCTGCTGGTCAAATCTTCAAAGGCGCGCTCGTAGGGAGCTTCCGCAACACACCAGGCTTTTTCGATTGCAACTCCAAAAAGAATACCCCTTCGACTACGAATAACCTGATAGATTTCATTGATCAACTGTCTGCGTTGTTCTTTCGTTAATTTATTAAATGGTTCTGGGACTGCATCTGAATTGGCTTGGCGTAGAGGTGACGCATGAAATTCAACAGGCTCAGTGCAATCAGGAAAGTACTTTTGCTGGATTTTGTCCATATCCTGAGCAAACCAATAAACTTCTCGCTCAAATACGGCCAGGCCAGCCAATACAAAGTATTGCGCACCAGCATGTGTGCCTGACTCATCAAGATAGAGGATGTACATAGGATAGGCAGGGGGTTACCCAGGACAAAAAGAAGGAGCTGAGGAAGATGCTATCTTCGCGAACCCCTAGGAGTGGTTCTCTCAGCTCGATACCAGGATAAACCGTGTCCCGGTGGATGTCAATACGCTGCTCCCCGCGCCGTGCACTCCAGGTCGGCGCCGCCAACTAGTCGGAAAAGTTGAAGATCAGGCCAATCCAACCACAGGGCACAGGAGCCGGAGCGTGATCCAGATAAGAACAGCGCCTAGCAGGTCGTAGAGCAGGCCGGTGCGGAGCATGGTTCTGATGGGGACGAAACCGGTGCCGTAGACGATCGCGTTGGGCGGGGTCGAGACAGGCAAGGCGAACCCGAAGCTCGCACCCAGACAGGCTCCGAGCGCTGGAGGCACAGGCGAGACGCCGGCTGACTGCGCAATCGCGATCACGATCGGGATGACCATGCTGGCTGTGGCGGTGTTGGAGACCAGTTCGCTGACCAGCACCGCGACGACGATTGCGCCAGCCGTGAGGCTCCAGACCGTCTGACTCCCGAACAGAGCCACAACCTCCTGACCTATCGAGTTTGACAGTCCGGTCTTGACCATCAGCTCTCCGAAGGCCAGCCCGCCGCCGAACAGGATGATGATACCCCAGTTGATGCCAGCCGCTTGCTTCCACGAGAGTGTCCACTCCCCCTTGCTTAGGTTGGTTGGAAGCAAGAACAACAGTCCCGCTGCCAGGATGGCGACCAGCTCATTGGGTAAATGGGCATCCAGCCAGAGGGTCAGCGGATTGTCCGGTCCCCACACTGCCGAGATGAGGCCTGGCACAACCCACAGAACAACCGCCGTGCCGAACGCCACGGAGGCATTCACCTGAGCGCTGGTCCAGGGCTTAAGCCCCAGTCGCTGTCCTTGCAGATGGGATGAGAGACCAGAGAGCACGGACGTCTCGGCCGGATGCAGCCACCACAGCACAGCCCAGGCGACGAGCAGCATGAGCATCGCCAGCGGCAATCCAACCGTCATCCAGGTCACAAAGGAAATGGAGACCCCCGCCTGCTGGGCTATCAATCCGACGCCGATCAAGTTGGGCGGCGTGCCGACGATTGTCGCCATGCCACCGGCCGTGGCTCCATAGGACAGCATCAGCATCAGGCCGATGCGGTACCCTCCAAGACCGTTTGCCGAAGCCTCACGGATCGGCGCAAGCACCCCCAGGGCGATCGGGAGCATGAGCGCGGTGGTAGCCGTGTTGCTGACCCACATGGAGATGAGGGCGGTCACCATCCCGATTGCTAGAAGAATCCGACGGGGGCGTACCCCCACCCAAGCAAACGACAGCATCCAGGCCGCAAATCTCCGATCCAGTCCCTGCACCCTCATGGCTTCTGCAAGCAAGAAGCTGCCGAAGAACAGGAAAATGACTGGATGTGCGTAGGAGGCAAAGATGCTCTTCGCAGAGCCGAGACCGGCGAGGACGCAGAAGGAGGTGCCAAGCAGGGCCGTGATCGGCAGGGGAATGGGCTCTGTGATCCAATAGAGGACGACCCAGGCCAGGATGGCGGCGAGTACGCGCGCTTCGTGGGTTAGGGCTGGCAGGGGCGTGAGATACAGGAGTAGGGCTGCAGCAGGACCAGCCACCAAGCTGATTACCCGTTTCCTGCCTCCCGGCCTCTCCTGCCCCATGATCAGGCGTTTCGAGATAGCAGGTCCTGCATGGTGCGGCTCCTTCAGCGCCTGGACTGAAGATACTTAGGGATGAGCAGCAGTCGGTTCAGATGCAGATGGTCGCTTGCGAATGACGAAGACTGCGATGATCAGGACCATGATAACCGCCACGTTCAACCCGACATCCAACAGGTACCGATTGAACAGCTCGGAGGTAACTTGGGGGAGATGAGACAGCTCTGCACTGGCGGTCAGGATCCGCCTGGTACAGGCGATAATGCCGACGGCCAGGTACGGCTCCAGCGCGAGGATCTCGGTCTGGAGGAACCGGACGACCGTCCGGAACAGCTCGAGCAGGATGATGACCAGCAGGAGATCATTGAGAAGCCTCAGACCTGCCGGGAGCAGTCCGATCCGGGTGGCCGCCAGGACGAACGCCACCCAGCTCTGGGCGAAAATGAGCATCCCTAGAATCAGCAAACTGAAGCCGGCGGTGATGTAGCCCCACCGGTCCAGCCAATCCATCCAGGACAGCCAGTGCTTCATTGTTTCCATCCGGTCACGCATAGACCCTCTCCCTTGTCGCCTTTATGCTGTCCCGTGTGGCCCAGGGTCGCTGGGAGCCACCACGTCACGCCTCTGTCCATACTTCAGTTCTCGTATGGAACTGATGGTGAGGGAATGCCCGCAGCATACGATCTCCCGAAATCCCGCGCCGCCATCCATGATCATGACCCTCAGGCCGCAGGAATCAGGATAGAGCTTCTTCTCATCCAGAATCACCGCGAGCGGTAGCTCTCCCTTTTTCCGTCCCATGGGGGACCCCATCTGCGGGATGACGTCTTCCTCGGTAAGGTCGTGCCCACAGCAGACGATCTTCTGGAACCCCTCGCCGCCACCCATGATTTTCACGACCAGCCCGCACCCGCCTGGATGACGTTTCCGTTCGTCAATGATGTCGCCTTTCTTCAGGGCCATTCCTTAAGCTCCGTCGCAAGTCATCAAGTCGAAAGTCTGAGACGTTCGACGTTCGACGTTCAGACTTTAAGACGCTTGTTATGATTGCGTTGCGGCGGCCATGCCTCGTTGCTCGTTCACTGGCTGCAAGGCCAACAGCCCGATCGCGAAAAAGACGGCCATCGAGACGATGGCCCAGCGCTGACTGCCGGTCAAGGCCGTGACTTCCCCATAGACCAGCGGGCCGACGACGGCGGCAAACTTCCCGGTGACGGAAAAAAATCCAAAGAATTCCGCTTGCCGGCCTGCCGGGGTGAATCGGCCGAGCAGCGCGCGGCTGATCGCCTGATTAGCCCCCAACGCGGCGCCGGCAAGGAGGCCGATCACATAGAACTGTGCGTGGGTCTGCACGAGCGCGGCAGCGCCGGTCAGGGCAATCCAGGCCAGGAGCGTGAGGCCGATCGTGTGTTTGGCGCCGATCCGATCGGCCAACACCCCGCAGCCTGTGGCCCCCAGCCCCGCCGTCACCTGCGTAACCAGGAAGTAGATAATCAGATCAGCTGGCGAAAAGTCCAGGACTTTGTTTGCGAAGATTGCAGAGGCCACAATGACCGTGTTGATGGCATCCGTATAGATCAGGTAGGCGATCAAGTAGGCGAAGAGGTCCCGGTAGTGGCGGAACTGGCGAGCGGTAGAAGCCAGTCTCGCGAATCCCTGTTGCCAGGCGGACTCTCCGGCGCTCCTGGGCTGCGGGACCGCGCGCTCGCGGAGCCAGAAAAAGGTCGGGAGCGAGGCTAGGAGGAAAAAAACAGCGGTCATGGCGAAGCTCATTCGGTAGGAAGGCAAGTTGGCTTCTGCAAAGCCGCCTCGGATGAACGGATAGGCCAAGGCCAGCGACAACAATCCGCCCACATAGCCCAGGCCCCACCCGTAGCCGGAGATCCGACCCATGTTCTCGGACGTCGCCAGTTCGACCAGGAAGGCGCTGCAAAACAAGAACCCCAAATCGAACGCAATATTGGCCACCCCGAACACCACCAGGCCCATCCAGACGTCACCGGCCTGGACAAAGGAAAGGAGCAACGTGCAGGCGACGCAGATGAGGGTGGAGCCGATCAGGAAGGCACGTTTGGCTGCCCGCACGTCCGCCAGCGCACCCAGGACGGGAGACAGCACCGCTGCGACCAGCATGGAAATCGCATAGCCCCAAAACCAGATTCGCTCGGCCGTCCCATCCTGACCGAGGGGGCGGGCAACGACTTGGACGAAGTAGACGCTGTAAGCGACTGTGACGATGAGGGTGGAAAAGGAGGAATTGGCGAAGTCGTACAGACACCAGGCCCAGATCTCTCTGGGGCCGGCCGGCTTGTCGCTCACGCCCTCACACCTGGGCCTTTAGGCGCCGCTCGCTGGTGCGACGGATCGTGTCCAACAGAGCGATGTGCTTCTGGCTCCCCACCAGCTCTTTCACTGCGCTCGGAGCGGCCGGCTCGTAGGGGTGAAGGAACCGTTCTTTGGTCTTCGCGATGCGCTGCAGCGACGCCTCAAGCCGCCCCTGCGGGATCGTGCCGTCTTTCACGGCATCATGGACTGCGTCCATCGCCGCCACCTGGCGATTTCGATCTTTGCAGATCAACAGGATGTCGGCACCGGCCAGAAATGCTTTGACAGCGGCCTCTTCGATCCCATAGTGGTCGATGATCGCATGCATCTCGAGATCGTCCGTGAGGGTCAGGCCCTCAAAGTAGAGTTGATCTCTAAGCAAACCGGTCAGGATAGCGGAGGACAGCGTGGCCGGGTAGCGCTCATCCAAGGAGGGGTAGAGCACGTGGGCCGTCATGATTGTCGCCAGTCCATTTTCGATGGCGTGGTTGAAGGGGCGGAGCTCCATCTCGCACAATCGCTCGACGGATGCGGAGACCACCGGCAGTTCCTTGTGGGAGTCGGTCGTCGTATCGCCGTGACCAGGGAAATGCTTGCCGCAGGCGATCACTTTGTTGTCCTGCAAGCCCGCGATTGTGGCTAGCCCCATGGTGGACACCTGCGTGGGTGTGGCCCCGAACGCGCGGTCGCCGATGATGGGGTTCTCCGGGTTGGTGTTGAGGTCCAAGACGGGAGCCAGGTTCATGTTGATGCCAACCGCCCGCAGTTCGGTGGCTGTTGCCGCCGCGGCCGCATAGGTCAGTTCAGTGGAGTCACACTGCCCGAGCACCGCGCACGGCGGGAAAATCGTGAAGCCGGCGGGAAGTCTCGAGACGCGGCCACCCTCCTGGTCTATTGAGATGAAGAGCGGTTCATGGTGGGCGAGTTTCTGCAGGTCATTCGTGAGGCGGAGAGTCTGAGCGGGCGATTCCAGGTTGCGGGCAAAGAGAATCACACCGCCGGGCCGGTACTCGGCCATCAGCGAGCCCAGGTCCTTGGAGACCGACGATCCCGAAAAGCCGATCATGAAGAGCTGGCCGACCTTCTCACGCAACGTCATGGGTGTTTACCAGGATGCTGAAACAGGCTCCCAACTTCGTTCTCACTCCGCTGCGGCCTCGTTGGATAGCCTTTTTGAGCATCCCAATGGTGTTATTCTTCCGGCTAATTTTTTGTCTCAGCTTGATCAATAAGATACTGGATGAGCAACCTGGTGCCGATGCCGGTGGGACCCTTGGGGATGTAGGCCCGCTCCCGCTCGCTCCAGTCGGTGCTGGCAATGTCCAGATGGACCCAGGGCCAGTCACCCACAAACTTACTGAGAAAGATCGCTGCGGTGATCATCCCGCCCCCCCGGCCTCCGATGTTGCGCATATCGGCCACGTCGCTGCGGAGCTGCTCGAAATATTCGTCCCAGAGTGGCATTTCCCAGACCCGCTCGCCCGCCTTGTCGCCAGCCTGTTGAATGCGTTTTTTGAGTGAATCGTTATTGCTGAACATGCCGACGGCAAACTGGCCCAGCGCCACCATGCAAGCTCCCGTTAACGTGGCGACGTCAATGATCGCGGCCGGCTTCAGCCGCGTCGCGTAGGCCAGCCCGTCGGCCAGGATGAGCCGGCCTTCGGCATCGGTGTTTTGCACCTCAACCGTTTTCCCTGAGAGCGTGGTGAGAATGTCGCCCGGTTTGATGGCCCGTCCGCCCGGCATGTTCTCGGTCGCGGGGAGGATGCCGATGACATGCAGCGGCAGGCGCAAGCGGGAGGCAGCCCGCACAGTGGCCAGGACTTCAGCGCCGCCGGTCATGTCCGCCTTCATTTGTTCCATGTTCTCGGCCGGCTTCAGCGAGATGCCGCCGGTGTCGAAGGTGATGGTCTTGCCTACCAGCACGATCGGCTTAGGGTTCCGGCCGTTTCGCCGTGCGCCGCCCGTGCCCCGGTATTCAAGGATGATGAACTTGGGCGGCTCGTGGCTGCCGCGCGCTACTCCCAGGAATGCTCCCATGCCGAGTTTTTCTGCATCCCGTTGTTCCAGGATTTTGACCCGGACTCCACGTTCTTTGCCGATGGCCTTGGCTTCAGCCGCGATCCGGGCGGGCGTCATGACGTTGGACGGATGATTGCAGAGATCACGCACGAATCCCGTGGCTTCTGCGCTGGCGAGTCCACGGCGGATTCCTTCCTTGATCTCAGACAGATGCTGGGCGCGTGCCTCCATCACGGTCATGCGGGTGAGGTCCTCTGGCTCGCTGTTCTTCTCGCTGCGATACAGGTTGAATTGATAGCACCCAAGGATGGCACCTTCCACCATCGACTGGGCCAGGTCAACGCGGGATGTGCGGGGGAGGGTGAGGCCGTGCAGTGGCGTAGCGAAAGATCGAACGCCGGCCTGACGCACCCGTTTCGCCGCGATGCCCATTGCCTGGCGCACCGTATCCAGGCGTGCGGTCTGCTTCTTTCCAAGCCCCACCAGAAGCACCCGCTTGGCTTGGATCTTGCCCTGTGTGTGGAATAAGACTGTTTGCTGGCTTTTCCCCTGGAACTCGCCGCTCTTCAGGAAATCGCGCAGGGCCCCATGGAGCGCCTTGTCCACCACAGCAGCCTCTTCTTGTAACGAAGAATCCCCTTCGTAATGAGTGAGCACCAGCACTTCGGCTGGCTCCGCCTCAATGCGACCTTGCTTCACCTTCACGTCCATCACGTTCATGCAGTCGATTTCCTCATTTACCAATTACCAATCCACCTTCTCATCTCTCGCCAGGGTGTGTCAGGACTCACAGCGGACTTCGCCGAAGGAGCGTCGAGCCCTGCCACCCCCATCCTACACTCCCCTCATGTCTGGGTCCCAGATATATTTGTGGAGCTGAATCTGCAAACGGACCGGCAACTGATCTGCCAGAATCCACTCGGCCAACCGGCGCGGTTCCAATTCGCCGAAGACCGGTCCGAACAGAACCGTGCAACGTTTCTCCAGGCCGTATTGGGCGACGATCGAGCCGGCCCATTCGTAATCCGCTCGATCCTTAATGACAAACTTAACTTCGTCCTTGCTGGCGAGTTGGTTCAGGTTGTCCCAGTGCATGCGCTCGACCATGCCGCTGCCAGGACATTTCACATCCAGGATCACGTGGGCCCGTTTGTCCACCGGAGCAATATCAATCGCCCCGCTGGTCTCAATGAGGACTTCGTAGCCTTCAGAGCAGAGCCGCTCGATCAGGAGAAAGGCTTCTTGCTGGTGAAGAGGCTCGCCACCCGTGATTTCCACCAAGCGGCAGCGATATCCCCTCACCCTGGCCAGCACCTCGTCCAGCGTCATCTCGGTTCCGCCGGAGAAGGTGTATTCGCTGTCACACCATGAACAGCGAAGCGGGCACCCCGTAAGCCGGACAAAGACACAGGGTTGTCCAGCGTAGCTGGAC
>JBOHOI010000023.1:0-18978 GCA_050731155.1 Nitrospiraceae bacterium
AAACATTTCAAGGATGGTAGCTCCCAGCCCGCGATCATTGAGCTTATTCGGGACAGAGCAGACGGAAGGTGGAAGATCTCCTGGAGTACTTCGACGCTGTGAGGATCTAAAGACGGGCCCGGGCGACTGTCTGAGATTTTCCGTTCTAAAGTCCTCCACGCGACCTTCATCAAGGCCGACCCAGGCCTCCCTGCCTTCTTGTATACCGAGTTGAGCGTCAAACTCCACGAAAATCTTTGACAACCTCCAATTCGGCGCTAGACTCTACTGAGACTCATGGAAGGAGGCCCATGTCTCGAAGCTGGGGTTGGGTTGGGCAGTATGGCATGGCCATCGCCCTGGCTCTGTTACTGGGCCTCGTGCTGAGTGGCGTCCCGCTGTTCCAGGAGACGCTCGTTGGAGCTGTGGGTCTACCCGCTTCGGCTGTGGCGCGGCTCCTCGGCGATGGCGTCGCGCTTGTGATCCTGTGGCTGCTCGCCCACCGGGCCGCACGGGCACTTCCGGCGGATAGGGCCGGCCGCACCTTCCTCCGCACGATCCTCAGGCCGTTGACCACCGTCATCCTGGTCTTGCTGGGATACAAGACCCTCGCGCTGCAGGCTGCGTCAGCCTTCGGCAGTAGCGGTACGATCATCGCCCATTGGCTCTATGTCTTCGGGCTTCTCGGCGCGACTGTCTGGTTGACGCTGGCATGGGTCCGCAACTTCGGGGCCTTGACGACCTTTCTTGAAGGCGGGGTGCCGAACCGGAAGCGTACCGGCCTTGCCACGAATGACGAGGAGCCGAGCGAAGAGACCCTGCCAGACACGGCTGTGGCCAAGAACCGTTCTGACCGGACCCTCGTGCTCAACCACGAGCAGGCAAGATCCACCTTTGGTCGGTACCGGATTCTCAAGGAACTGGGTCGGGGGGCCATGGGGGTGGTATATCTGGGGAAGGACCCAACTATCCACCGATTCGTCGCCATCAAAACGATGCGACTGGATCAGGTGGATGAACCTGACGAGGTGAAGAACATCAAAGAACGGTTCTTCCGTGAAGCTGAATCCACCGGTCGGCTCATGCATCCCAACATTGTGACCATCTATGACGCAGGCGAGGAGGAGGGCGTGGGGTACATCGCGATGGAGCATGTGGATGGGACGACCCTCACTGGCTGGTGCCGAAAAGGGAGCTTGCTACCGGTGCAGCGGGTGACATTGATTACGGCCGAGGTGGCGGAGGCCTTGGACTATGCCCATCGTCAAGGTGTCGTGCATCGGGATATCAAGCCGGCCAATATCATGGTGACGACAAACGGGATCGTGAAGGTGATGGATTTTGGCATTGCTCGGATCACCTCGTCCAAAAAAACCCAGACTGGTACGATCATGGGATCGCCCAGCTACATGTCACCCGAGCAGGTTTCCGGAGCCAAAGTGGATGGTCGGTCGGACATCTTCTCGCTCGGGGTTGTCCTCTTCGAGCTGCTGACCGGGACCGTGCCTTTCGACGCTGAGAACGTCCCCGCGGTGCTGTTTAAGATCGCGCATGAGCCCCATCCTTCACTAAAGGCCATCCGTCCGGAACTGCCCTCCTGTGCGGAGACGATTCTGAATCGGGCTCTGCACAAAGATCCATTGAACCGGTACCATCGGGCACGAGATCTGGCGCAGGATCTGCGCGCGTGCCCGCAAAGTCTCTCCGTTTGACTCAGGGAGGCTAGATGAAACTCGCTTACGGGGCCAAGTCGGATGTCGGGCTGAAGCGGACCCAGAACGAGGATCGGTTCTGCGCCGATTCCCACCTTGGTCTGTGTGTGGTTTGCGACGGCATGGGAGGGCGGAACGCGGGTGAGGTCGCGAGCGAGTTGGCGGTGGAGGTGATCCACAAACATGTCCTGGAGGCGGTGCAGGATGAAAACCTTCCGATGGTTGGGCAATACGATCCGACCTTCTTGCCCCAGACGAACCGGCTCGCCAGCGCCCTCCGTCTTGCCAATCAGGCCGTCCATCGCGAGGCGCAGCATCAACAGTCCCACGCCGGGATGGGCACCACGGTGGTCTCCGCGCTCATTGCCGGTCAAGTGCTGTCTCTGGCCCATGTCGGCGATAGCCGTCTGTACGTGATCCGCGGGGACACGATTCAGCTCCTCACTGCCGATCACTCCGTTGTCGCGGAACAAGTCCGCCACGAGCTGCTGACCCAGGAGGAAGCCGATCGGTCCCCCTACAAACACGTTTTGACCAGAGGCTTGGGGGTTGCGGCCACTGTTGAGGTGGAACTGGGTGAGGTCCCGGTCATGAACGGGGATGTCCTGGTGCTGTGTTCTGACGGGCTGACAGTCGGGGTCATGCCACGTGACATGCTCCAAGCTATACGCCGTGAGTGGAATCCCCAGGCTATCGCGGACCGATTGGTTGCCATGGCCAATGCGGCAGGCGGCGAAGACAACACGACCGTTGTTGTCGTCTGCCTGGGACAGGAAACCCGACAGGAACTGTGGCGGCGGATCTGGAATAGGATTCTGAGCTGGCGGTGAAGAATGTTTTGGGACCGAAAGGAGGAGGAAGGGTCATGTCAGAAGTCATGACGCAGGGGCCAAAGGTCATCTTGAAAATCAATGAGTCCATCCTGAAAGAGGTAGAGATCACGCAGCCTGAGTTCACGATCGGACGAAGGCCCGATAATGATCTCGTCATTGACCATGCGGCGGTCTCGGGGCGTCATGCCAAGATCGTCAAGGTGCAAAGCGTATTCTTTCTCGAAGACCTCGGGAGCACCAATGGGACCTTTGTCAACGACAGGCGGATTGAACGGAAGCAATTGCTGGACACAGATGTGGTGACCATTGGGAAGCATCGGCTGATCTTCCGAGATGAAGTCAATAATGGGCGGCCATCGGCTCGGCCGAAATTCAATGGCTTCGACAAAACGACGGTCATGACCGGTCAGAAGTTGCGTGAATCACGCGCTGTGCAGAAGGTGGGGGTTGTGCAAATCATTTCGGGCAGGACGGACCGCAAGGAGTACAAGCTGACCAAACGCTTGACCATCATCGGATCGCAGAATCAAGCGACCATCAGGCTCACCGGATATTTTGCGCCGAAGATCGCGGCCATGATTGGCCGTCGAGGGGCAGGATATTTCATCAATACCTCGGAAGACGTGAAAACCATTCACGTGAATAACAAGGCGGTAAAGGGACAGGCTGATCTGAAAGACGGCGATCTCTTGGAGGTCAAGGGCGTGAAAATGTATTTCTACTTGAAAGAGCCCAACCAGCCGTGACGTTACCTCCTGAGCGGTCGATCCTCTAGGGCTTGGTAGCAACTATCAGACAGCTCATTCGAGTGGTCTTCTAGACACTGCAGGATGCGTCCTCCTGCCAGCGGCGCCTGCGGGCAGAGTCGTCTCGCATCGGATTCGCAGGCAGCCTTTAACTGCTGCGTGCCCTCCCTCACCTGAAACGCTTGCGCCTGTAGCTTCACCTGGCACGCTGGAGAGAGATTGCCCACATTGTCCTGAAAACATTTTCTGCGGCGACCGCCACCGGGCGGGATATCTTGGCACAGCTTCTCAAGAACCACCAGGCAGTTCCGTTCCAACTCACGGCGAGCGCGCGGCTCCTGAGCGATCGGAGGAGGCGGAGATAGTGTCGGGTTTGGAGCAGACTCAAAGGGCATCGTGCTTGGGGGAGGAGAGGGTGAGGCGCTTGGAGGAGGCGGAGGAGGGTCGGCCGCTGAAGAGCTTGGGGCAGTATGAGGAGCGGGTAGAGGAGACTGAGAAGGATCGACCGCCGGAACATCGTTTTGCGTCGGGAGATTATGAAGGACCACGGTCCAAACAATGCCAAGGGTGAAGATCGTCAAAATTCCCGCGACGAGGGCAGCGGGTGAGCGGGGTCGTTGAGCCAAGGATCTTCTTCCTTTTTCCTTCCCCTTGTGGTTTTCTGCTGACGAGATCATACTCAGTCCCAACCCAAATGGCAAAACCTTTGACCAGTTTCTCTCTGCAGCGACAGGATTGGATTGACGATCGGAGGGCGTAGCTGGTAGAATCCTTTCGCTTCATCGGGTGTTGGAGCAAGGCGGGCCTGGCCCGCCGTTTAAATTAAGAGAGGAAGTCAGAGAGAAGGATATGGCTGTTCCGCTTTCCCAGATGTACACAGTCGCGAAGTATGTCCTCACTCAAAAGCTGAAGGGCGTCAAGCGCTATCCGCTCGTGCTCATGCTCGAGCCGCTATTCCGCTGCAACCTGGCCTGCGCGGGGTGTGGCAAGATCCAGTACCCGGATCACGTGCTGGACAAACGGCTGACGCCGGAACAATGCTGGGCCGCAGCCGAGGAGTGCGACGCACCGATGGTCAGCATCCCGGGAGGGGAGCCGCTCATCCACCCTGAGATGCCGGACATCGTGCGGGGGTTGGTTGCGCGCAAGAAGTATGTCTATCTCTGCACGAACGCGATCCTCCTTGAACGGAAGCTGGACGACTATACCCCCTCCAAGTACCTGACCTTCAGCATCCACATGGACGGCCTCAAGGAGGAGCATGACCTGGCAGTGTGCCGGGATGGGGTGTATGAGGTGGCGGTGAAGGCCATTCGCACGGCGCTGAAATGGGGGTTCCGGGTCACGACGAACACGACGCTGTTTGATGATGCCAACCCTGAGCGGGTCCGCGCCTTTTTCGACGAGATGACGGAGTTGGGAGTCGAGGGGATGATGATTTCCCCTGGGTATAGCTATCAGAAGGCTCCGGATCAGAAGAACTTTCTGAAGCGCAACAGAACCCGCGACCTCTTCGCCAGGATTCTGAGCGATCGCAAGAGGACCTGGCGCTTCAATCAGTCCCCGCTGTTTCTGGAGTTTCTCATGGGCGAGCGCGAGTACCAGTGTACGCCCTGGGGGAACCCGACCTACAACATTTTCGGTTGGCAGAAGCCCTGCTATCTCCTGCAGGACGGCTATGCCAAGACTTTCCAGGAATTGCTGAACGACACGGAGTGGGACCGCTACGGGACCGGGCGCAATGAGAAGTGCGCTGACTGCATGGTGCACTGTGGCTATGAGGCCTCGGCTGTCGAAGACACCTTTGGTTCCTGGTCAGGATTTGGCCGCACCGTCAAGGCGATGCTCTTGCCCAACTCGTCGTTCGTTAATCGTTAAGCGTTATTCGTCAATCGCAAGACGAAAAGCGTCATCGCTCGACGCTTCACGAGCAATGCCTCACGATAAAATGACCGATGACAAGTACAGGGCTCCTGAGAGCATGACCCTGGAGGGGCGGATGTTTCGCCCCGCGACCTTGGCCGAACTGGCCGCGGCGGTGGAGCAGGCCTTTGACTACCGGGGGGACGTGACGCTGGAACTCACCTCTGGCGTCAAGATCGAGGGCTATGTCTTCAACCGGTATCCATCCGGCCCTCGACCGTTCCTTCAATTATTTCCTAAGCAGGAGTCCGTGGCCATCGAGATCCCCTACGCCGACGTCACCGCCATTACCTTCACAGGCAAGGATACGGCCTCCGGCAAATCGTGGGAAGCCTGGGTTGCCAAGAAAGAGTCGCAGCGTCGCACTGAGGCCGACCAGGCAGAAGCGGCCGCCAAGGCACGCGGGTATCTCTGATCCCTCCTCTTCGCCTCCTGTCCTGACATTCTCTTATCCAACGAGTTCTCTCCGTTGGAGTGCTGACCGTAGACGCATAAAGACGTATTCGGTCGGCTTTCAGCTTCTCTTAGGTCTTTCTTTGTAGCCCAACCTCTCTTCAATCCTGCAAAGGGCTCATGGGCTAATCCATTGAAAAACTTTGTGGTTGACCTGTCAGGACAGGTCATGAAGTGATTGACAAAGAAAATCATCTGTGCTAGAAGTGTCGCGCGAAAAATCGAGCAAGCCGCATTCTTTCAGCGTGTTGCGGAGTGAGACGCCCCTGAGCGGCCGAGTGAAGACGACACAAAGGCGGTCACATAGGCGCCGAGGTACATGGGGCACGGACCCAGAGGCGTAGCGAGAGCGACCGCTTGGGGGACAGTGCTCGGCCTTGGAGCCGCCGGGCTCGGTTGGGGTCTGTATCTACCGCCTCCTGCGGTTGCGATGCATGAGGTGGACCACCGGTTTACCGTTGAAGGCCATGTGTGTAAAGCAGATGGCCGTCCAGTTGTGGACCACCAAGTAGTCGCCAAGGATACGCGAGTCTCGGTTGGAGTAACGGTGTTCACCGACAGCCGCGGGTACTACAAGGCGACCCTCCACCTCCACAATGATAACTTGGGTGATCCAGTTCTGGTGATCGCCCGTGACGAGCAAAAAGATACCAAGGTCCAGTTCGACCCCAAGGACGTTCGGACAGAACGAAAAGTCACGGTGAATTTTGGAACAGGCTGTGAGGTAGGTGCTGAAGAGCCCCGCTGGGCCTACTATGGCGCAGGGCTTGCTGTTGCGGCAGCGGCCGCGTTTGCGGGGGCCAAGATAATTCGGAGTCAGCGTCGGCGCTCTCAGAAACGAGGAAAGGGGCAGCGTAAGCATCACCGGTCATGAATGGTCCGTGGGTCGTCCACGTATCTCGCCGGATCGGTCGAAGAGGCTAGGTGGAGTGGAGAGCCGCGCAACCTCGGGGTGATGTGTAGAGCGGCGCTTTTGCCTCAGGCCAGCTGGGCCTGAGCGAAAGCGTCTTTTTTGTCATGGTCCCGTTGGGGATCCTAGTCCATCATCCGTAGCAGGTAAGCGGTCTGGTGATTAAAGAAAGGAGCAGGTGGCGTCCTATGAAGCGCATGGCATGGTTCCAGGCAGTTCTTTTTATCGGGGTCGCAGGGATGGGTTTGACGGTCGCGGGATGTGAGGCGGGCGAGGGGCCGATCGTGGCGCCGCTGCCGCCTCCAGCGGAGTATGCGGACAAGCATATGCCGGCCGGATGGTGGGCGGATGACAAGATCGTAGAAGAGGGACGGCAGATCTTTATCGGCGCCCAAAACCCTGATGTGAACTGCGCCAGTTGCCACGGGAAAGACGGGAAACCGGTCAAAGCCGGGGCTCGTGATATGCGGAACACCGAACGGATGAAACTGTATTCGGACTCGGTCTGGTATTGGCGGATCTCTGAAGGGGTCCCCAAAACCAAGATGAAGCCCTGGAAGAGCAAGCTCTCGGAGGAGGACCGCTGGAAGCTGGTGGCGTTTGAGCGCACCTTCGGACTTAAGGGGCAGGAGTGGGATCCGGTCAAATTGGCGTGGATACCTCTAGGGACCGCATCCGCGGCAGGGAGCGCCCCGGCTTCTACAGGAGACAAGGCAGCCGGGGAGAAGAAAGAGGGTGCGGCTTCTGCTCCTACCCCAACCGGCGGAGCCAAGGCACCAGCCCCCGCCAAACCCAAGGATGCCTCCGCGGGTAAGAGCGGGACATGACCACCCAAGGGCAGCGAATCATGAAAAGCTGGCAGCCTCGTCTCTTTGCCTTCTTTGGTCTGTTGGGGCTGTTGACGGTGTTCGGGACCACGGCTTACGCTCAGGTCCCAGCTCCACCACCGCCGGGACAGTTCCCGTACACAGGGAATCGGACCGCGGTGTGGATTGTGGGCCAGCTCCATATCCTGTTCGCCGCATTTATCCTGGGGGCTCCAATCTTTGTGGTCATTTCGGAATGGCTGGGGTATCGGAAGCAGGACCCGCGCTACGACCGGCTGGCCAGGGAAGTCACGAAGGTCACGGTGATTCTTTACAGCATGACCGCGCTGACGGGCGGGTTGTTCATCTTCGTGTTGTTGGCCACCTATCCGCAGTTCACCACCTGGCTGATCAATCACTTCTTCATGATTTTCGCAGTGATCTACCCCCTCCTGTTCATTGCAGAGACGATTGTCCTGTACGTGTACTTCTATACGTGGGATGCGCTGAAGGGGGAGCAGAAGGGGCGACATATCGCGCTTGGCGTGCTGCTCAACCTCATTGGAACGATCACACTGTTCGTCATTGATGGGCCCACCTCCTTCATGAACACGCCAGCCAAGGCGGAGGGTGTTTCCCTTGTTGAATACATCCAGGCTGCCTCGCTCTGGGACAAGGTCTACAATTACAGTTGGATGCCACTCAATCTGCATCGCTTGATCGGAAACGTGACATTCGGAGGGTTCATCGCCGGCCTCATCGCCGCTTATATGTACATGGCGGCCAAGACCGACGAGGATCGAGCCTACTACGACTGGATGGGGTTCGTGGGCAATCTGATCGGGGTCGGTGCGAGCCTATTCCTTCCGTTCATGGGCTATGTGCTCAGCTACGAGCAGTGTGACTATGATGCGTCGATGTGCCCGTATATGATGGCTGATCACCTCTCCATGTTCTTTGAGATGCAAGGGGTCATGGTGGGGCTGATCTTTCTGGCTAGTAACTACTATATCTGGCTCAGCATGAAGCGCATCGAAGGGGTTGAGCAAGTCAGGATGTCGTTTCTCACGTTGCTGGTCCTGGTAGTCCTGCCTGTGGTGATGACCTACGTCTGGACAATCTTCCCCGTTCCGGACCCCACGTCACTGGCGGTCCTGATCCCGATGCTGTTGGCTCCCGCGATCCTCAACAGGCTCATCCCTCCGCTCCGGCGTCTCACCGTGTCCTCTCGGACGGTGATTAAGGTCGGGTTCCTCATGATCGTAATCGGGAATGCGATCTGGATGACACCTCATGCGTTTGTGGCCACGCAAGCTCTCGCAACCGAAGAGCTGGAGCTACCCTCCGACTGGGGGTTCCTGGCCCTGATGCCGGCGAAGAACTCTGCAGCTTTCACGCTGGTGTTTGTGACCGTCGTCAACTACATCCTTTACAACCGAGCCATCCGACGTGGGACGATCAAGTGGGGCCAGATCGACTTCGCTTCTCAATTTGCCTTGATCTTCCTGGCCTTCAGTGCCATCTGGACTATGGGGCTCATGGGAGCGGTACGCTCGCTGCTGAAGAAATATTACCATGTCTATAATCTGGTGCCTGATTTCACTGCGGAGTCATTCACCCCAACTCTGGCTTACTCGGCCTGGTGGATCACGGGGATCACCCTGGTGTTTTATATCATCGTCAGTTTTGGGATCGTGGTCACGCTATGGCCCACCAAGGATAAGCAGCGCGTAGCGGCGGGGCAACCGATTCCAGCAGGGGTTGAGTAACCACGGCAGGGGAGAGGTAGGAGGGAGCAGGGTGGAACGGAAGAAGGAAGATGTCTGACCGGTTAAGGTTTCTCAAGAGCATCGGCGTGAAACTCCTGGGCGGCGTCGTCGTTGGGGGCATTCTGGTCGGGATCGCCAAAGGACTCTCGTTCCCACCAGTCTTTCAAGCGATGTTCTTCATCTATGGAATGCTGGGGGCCGCGGTCTACATCCTGCTGGATGCGCCCGCACTCAGGCCGCTGAGCGGTCTCCCTGCGCTGATGGCCCTCGTGGCCTTCTACGTGATCATCTCGGGAGTCTATATCACGGGAGCCAGCTTGCTCCCGCAGTACGATCCGGAGGATGAGAAGGGCAAAATTGAGAAGTTGCTCAAGGCCAAGCGTGCGGCCACGGAGCAAGGGAAGGCGGAGGAGCTGCTCGCCCGAACCAAAGCGCTTTCCGAGAAAGCTGAGGCGATCATGCAGCGCCTGCAGGCGGTCGGAGGCGCCGCCCTTGCGAGGGTTCCGACGGGAGCAGACAGCGGGACCCCGTCGGGCGCATCCCCTGCGGCGAGCGGGGACCTGGTCGCTCTGGGTAAGGAGCAATGGGAGCTTCAGGAGTGTTACAACTGCCACAAGCTGGAGGGGAAAGGCGGCAAGAAGCGAGGGCCGGAGATGGACAATATTGGCAACGTGATGACGGCTGAAGCCATGCGTGAAAAGATCCTGGACCCGCTGAGCTGGATGACGGAGGGGTTCGAGAAGGAGTTTCGCAAGAAGAAGATGCCGGACAAGTATAAGGATTTGATGGAAGAAAAGGAGATCGCCGCGCTCGTGGCGTTCCTTTCCACTCTCAAGGATCCCTCGGTCAATACGCCGAAGTCGATCAAACCGAACTAGCATGCAGCCGAAGTTGAAGTCCAAGGTCAAGTGTGCTGATCGGGCAGTCGGCGAGGTGACCCGGGTCATCGTGGACCCCTTCTCGCGTGAGGTGAGCCACATCGTGGTGCGGGGAAACGGGGTTGGTCCGGTAGAGCGTCAGATCCCGGCGGACCGGATCAGGATGGTGACCGAGGACACTGTCGAACTCGGTGCTGCCTCGAGCGAGCTGGAGCGGTTCCCGCTCTTCAGGCGCGACGAATATGTGACCCTCCGGGAAGTTGAGATCGCGCACTTGGAGGATCACCTGCACGTCGAATCAGGCGAGGTCCTGGTGCCGCTGCCCGAGTTGGAGCGCGACGTCAAGCGCCGGACCTTCTTTACCTATTTTACGCACGTCATCAGCCTCCTGCTCGCGCTTCCGCTCGTGTTCCCCGTCCTCAAGTATCTGATGAAGCCGATGTACGCGCCGTATGATAACCGGTGGATTCGCATCGGACACGTCAGCAGGCTCAAGAAAGAGGATGTAGGAGCCCAGTTCAAGTTCAAGCGAACGTCCAAGGAAGCTTTCATGCCGGAAGTCGAGATCGACAAAAATGTGTGGGTGATCAAAGCTTCACCGGCGGTGCTCGATGCGATCTATAGGGGGAAAGAAATGAAGTTCCTGGACCACAAGGGCGACATGATCTGGGTGAACAAGCCCACCGTCCCGTATATCGCCTATTCCGGGAAATGCCCTCATCTTGGCTGCGGGTACAAGTGGCGCAACGTCCGGAAGCTTGGCAAGGAACTGTTCCTGTGCCCGTGTCATCTGAGTTTCTTCGGTGTGACGGGAGAGGTGATGGGTGGGCCAGCACCCCGCCCGCTCGATGTGCTGCCGATCCAGGTCGCGGAGAGCGGCGACATCCAGGTGATCGACATCGAATACAAAGCAGGCGTCAGGGAACAAGTTCGACTCGTTTGACCCACATACCAAGGGGCAGTCATGAGCAGCGGTAGTTGGCTAAAAGCTCTATGTCTTGCGCTCTTAGTCGTCATTGCGGTCGACATCGGATTCATTGTTCGGGCGGATTCCTTATCCAAAAAGGTCTGTTTCGCACTGGCTGCCATGACCGCCGTTGCAGGCTTGGTTCCGGTTGTGTTTGCCGTCTATCTCATCCGCCCCGCACGCCGCACCCTCTGATGGGATAACGTTTACTGGTAAAAGCCATTGCTTTAAACCACACAAAGGTAGGGTCATGACAGACGTTGGCGCAATAGCGATCGGAATGGGGCTTGCCGCATTCGGCTTTTTCGGGGCGGCGCTTGGTATCGGATGGATTTTCTCGACCATGATTGCAACGCTCGGCCGGCAGCCGGAAGCAGAAGGCCGTGTGGCCAAGTACATGTGGATTGGATTTGCGCTGGTGGAGGCGATTGCGCTGTACGGATTAGTTATCGCGTTCATCATCATGGGGCTCCGTCCAAGGTAGCAAATAGCGAGTAGCTCTGAGCTGCAAGCGATGAGCTGTCGGCAAGGGTATGAATAGCTTCTTTGAAAGAGTGGTGGCCTTCGTTGACGAACGGGTGGGCCTGAAGACCCTCCAGGCCAAAATGCTCAACGAGCCGGTGCCTGGCGGCTCGCGATGGGCCTATGTGTTCGGTTCGGTCCTGCTGTTCATCTTCATTATGCAGGCGGTGACCGGCGTGCTGTTGATGTTCTATTACGTCCCGAGCGCCGATCATGCCTATGAGAGCACCCAGTACATCCTGCATGAAGTCGACTACGGGTGGTTCATCCTGAGCTTCCACTTCTGGGGCTCATCGGCGATGGTGGTGGTGGTGGTTATCCATATGTCCCAGGTGTTCCTGTGGGGCGCGTACAAAAAGCCGAGGGAGCTGATCTGGCTGGCTGGCCTTGGCCTGTTCGGCCTCGTCATGGCGTTCGGTTTCACCGGATACCTCTTGCCCTGGGACCAGCGTGCCTATTGGGCGACAACGGTCGGCGTAGAGATCATGGACAAGATCCCGATCCTAGGAGACTTCCTTGCGCGGTTTCTGAAAGGCGGTCCCACGCCGGGACAGATGACGTTAAGCCGGTTCTTCGTGATCCATGTCATGATCCTGCCAGCCGGACTCATGGCGCTCGCGGGTCTACATCTCTTTCTGTTTCGAAAGGCCGGTCCGGCCGGGCCGTTCCAGGCGAGCGAGGAGGAGCTGAAAGCCAAGACCGATTATTTCTTCCCGCGCCAGGTCTGGAAGGACATCGTGGCGATGGGGGTCGTCTTTCTCACGATCTGCGGTCTCGCGTTCATCGAGCCGGTGGTATTGCTGGAGGAGGCCACGCCGGACCCCGGTGACTACCTGCCGGAGCCGGAGTGGTATTTTCTCTTCCTGTTTCAGTTGCTGCGGCTGAAGATCTTTGGCGGCGAGTTTGGGCAGTTTCTCGGTGCGGTTGCCATTCCAGGAGCCTTCGTGCTGTTGCTGGCCGCCCTCCCGTTCCTGGACCGCAGCCCCGAACGCAATATTTTCAAGCGCCCGGTCGCGCTCGTGAGCTGGCTGATCGTCATGATCGGGATTGTCGTCTTCACCGTCTCAGCGATCATTAATCGGGAATTTTTGGAATAATCCGAAGAGGGTTCGCCGCGTTTTTATGACCGAACCGGTGTCGAGTGAGTCGTCGGTCAAGCTGGGTCTGGCTGTCGCGTGGCCAGCCTTCTGGACCGGCGTCCCGATCAAGATCGTCCTGGGCCTCCTTCTGCTCGCCATGGGCGTCCATCCATGGGAAATGCCCGGCCTCGCCTTGCTCCTGCTCTGTTCGGTTCCGATCGACATCTGGGCTCTGGGTCTCTGCGCGCGCACCGTCTTTCTCGACCGATTGCACCTGGAACCACCCGAATCCGTCGGGGTCACCTTGTGGTGGCAAGCGGCCCTCTTGAGCGCGATCTACCAGCCGGTCGCCTACGGAGTCGGAAGCCAGGTGGTCGGCGGCGCGAAAGCGATCGCCGGGCACATTTTGGAGACCGAGGTCTTGAAAGGGCTTCCCGTGCCGGAGCGGATCAGTATCGAGTTGGTTCTCTGGGGCAGCGTGGCCACCGTGGTCTTGCTGGGGCTCGCGCTCGGATGGTTGTTCCTCTTCGGGTACATCGTGCGGAAGCAGGTGGCAACCGCTCGTCCGGCGGCGGGACCCTACCAGGCGCTGGTCCGTCGGTGGGACCTCTTGAGGATCCCGGCGGATCAGCCTCTGCTGCTGACCATCTTTACGGCGACCGGCGTCGTGTTCGTCTTGCTGTTCTGGGCGGTCATGCCGGTGACGACGCCCCACCCCCACGAGCTGTATATGAAGGAGCCGGCCAAGGTTGAGGTCTTCAAGCCGGCTGCGGCCTTGCAGAGGACCGAGAAATTGATTGCCCAGGCGGAATCCGCCGTCAAGGCACTGGAGGCGAAAGCGAAGCAAGGAGCCAAGGGGAAAGGCAAAGCCGCGGGGAAATAGATTGATGGACCGAAGGGCCAACAATCCAACATGGCCAAGGGTTAGGGTCAATAGCATGAAGACAGAGCTGCCCTCTGAAACAGTCTATGCGCAGGCGGCCAGTCAGCGCACACGCGGGGCGCTGCGCGCGGACGAGGAGATTTCCATGACCTACCAAGGCGAGCATCGAGGGCACATTGCCGGTTCGGTACGTGGACGTGAGGCGGCGATCGTCGGTCTCCTGCTGCTCATCGCCGGCCTGGCACTACCCGCGCTGGGCTGGGCCAAGGACGCATCGAGTGCGACAGCCGTCGCGTACCGCGATATCCCCGGGATCGGCAGCCGCAACGTCGTCTGGCTGGTGGCTCAGGTCCACCTGATCTTGGGCGGATTCGTGCTTGGCGTGCCGATCTTCGCCTGGGTCTGCCACATCATCGCTGCACGAACCAAAGATCCACGCTACTTCAGGCTGGCCAAGGAATTCACGAACCTGCTCACGGCCGCGTTTGAAATGACCGCCATGTTAGGGGCCACCCTGCTTTTTGTCCTGATGGCTCTCTATCCTAAGGTGGTGAGTTACCTCACGAGTATCTTTCTGCCCACCTACTATATCTACATCCTGCTGTTCATTGGCTCGACGACCACCCTGTACCTGTACTGGTCCGGCTTTGAGACCATGAAGGAACGGCAGGGTTGGCACCTGTTCTTGGGCTTTGTTCTGAACGTCTTCGCCCTCTTTATCATGATCGTCCCGAATGCTTGGGCAAGTTTTCAGGCCAGCCCGGTGGTCCTCTCGGAGGGCATGGGTCCCTGGGAGAAGGCCTTTACCGCGATGCAGAACGCGACCTGGTTGCCGTTGAACGTTCACCGGCTCATTGCGAATGTGGTGTTAGGAGGGTTCATCTGCGGGGCGTACGCCGCCGTCAAGTATCTCGGTGCCGAGTCCCAGGAGGAGCGAGCCCATTATGACTGGATGGGATATGTCGGCAACTTTATCGGCATCTTCGGGTTGCTTCCGCTTCCCTTCGCGGGTTACTGGCTGATGATGGAAGTCTACCGGTACAACCAGCAGATGGGGATTACGCTGATGGGCGGGTTCCTCTCCTGGCTGTTCATCCTCCAGGCGGTCCTGATCGGGGCCATGTTTCTGCAAAGCAACTTCTATTTCTGGTTGGGACTGGCTTACCGCACGGAAGGGGCCGAGCGGTACAAGAAGCCTATCATGGCGATGCTCGTCGCACTCTTGGTTTGTTTTGGGATCTGGCTGACGCCCCACAGCTTGGTGGCGAGTCTTCAAGAGGCCCGTGCGATGGGCGGAACCCATCATCCCGTCCTGGGCGTCTTCGGGGTCATGTCGGCCAAGATGACGGCCGTGAACCTGATGCTGCTGATCACCTTTGGAAGCTTTCTCATCTACTGGCGGGCCGACAAACAGGAAACGGTCAGGTGGGCCAAGGCAGCCCGTATCACTCAGTTGGCGTTGTTCGCCGCGGCCGCGCTGTACATCATCTGGGCCGGAGTCTACGGCTACTTTGTTCCGGCCATCTTCCGGGTCTACGTGCTGTCCGTCTCCCAGGTCTTAACAGTACTAGGTGCATATATTTTGGTCTTGATCATCGCGGTCCTCTCCATGCGAGGCGCCAAGAAAATTCCGTTGCACTGGGGTAGGATGCCGGTCCGCAGCCAGCACATGCTGATTCTGAATGCGGTGGTCGTAATCCTGACGATGAGCCTGATGGGGTATGCGCGCTCGTCCTCGCGGGTCCACTGGCATATCTATGGGGTATTGGAAGACACCTCCCCCCATGCGTATAGCCCCGCGCTGGCACACGCCGGCGCTTTTATGTCGCTGAGCACCTTTATCGTGCTCATCCTGGTCGCCTTCATCTTCTGGGTGGTCTCCAGCGCGGTGCGCCGCCCTGCGTTTTCCTTGCAGTACTTCTTTATCGCGCCCTTTTTATGGTGGGTGACGTCTACGTTTGACAAGCCCGCTGCACGGGCTGCCCAGGTTTCGAAACGGCCACAATATTTTCGCAAAACCATGGCGACCGCCTGCGGGTTTCTCATCGCGTTCTCGTTTCTGGCCTTTCAGGTCCCGCAGATGGCCTCTCTTCCGCCCAAGCACGAAGAGTTCGATCCCTCGCAGATCAAGACCCAGGCCGATCTGGTCAGGGTGGGGCAAAAACTCTTCTTCAGCAAGGGCCAGTGCGCGCTGTGCCATTCCATCGGGCCCAGCGAAGCGGCCCGCTGTCCGGATTTGAAGGGCATCGGCGCCAAGCTCACGAAGGAATTCCTCTATGAGTCCCTCACCCAGCCACAGGCGTATACCTACCTTGCCTATGATCACGAAGGGCCTCCGAGGGCCTTTCCAGCCAAGATGCCGGCTATCAACAAGCCCCCTGTCGGTCTGACCGAGCCTGAGTTGCTGGCCGTCATCGCTTTCGTGCAGAGCTTGGGTGGAGAAGTCACGGTACGGCCCGAGGAACTGAAGGCCGCGATGCCGACCACCGTTGCGGCGGGAGCTCTCTGATGGAACTGGAATCCATCACGCCGGTTTTGGCGGTGGCCGTTTCTTCCGTTGCGGCCCTGCTCATCGTCGTCACCCGCCGGTGGCCCAATATCCGTGAGGGCTGGTCGGTGGTGGCGGGGATCGTGAAGTTTCTCCTCGTGCTCACCATGGTCCCCGCCGTCCTTGACGGCAAGACCCTCCGCTACACCCTCTGGTCTCTGACTCCTGGGGTCCCCATTCTCGACTTTCGAGTAGACGCCCTTGGGCTGTTATTTGCCGCCACCGCCTCGTTTTTGTGGATCCTGACCACCGTTTACTCCATCGGCTACATGCGGTCGCTCCACGAGCACGCACAGACCCGCTACTATTTCTGTTTTGCGATCACGATGTCGGCCACGCTGGGGGTAGCCTTTTCGTCCAATTTGGTGACTCTGTACCTCTTTTACGAGCTGATCAGCTTCGCCACCTATCCCTTGGTGGCGCATAAAGAGACTGACGAGGCGTTTGACAAGGGGAACAAGTATGTCTTTTATCTCTTGATGACATCGAAAGCCCTGTTGCTCGCCTCCTTTTTGGCCTACGCGCTGTCCGGGACCTTCGATTTTAAACCCAACGGCGTCTTCCCTTCCGACGCCAACCGCACCCTGCTCACGCTCACCTATTTCCTGTTCCTGATCGGGATCGGGAAGGCGGCGATCATGCCGTTTCATGCCTGGCTGCCTGCCGCGATGATCGCTCCCACGCCGGTGAGCGCGCTGCTGCACGCGGTCGCGGTGGTGAACACCGGGATCTTCTGTATTCTCCGGATCATGTTCGATGTCTTTGGTGTGGAGTTGATGAAGGCGTTGAACCTGGGCGTCATGACGGCGATCATCGCGTCCATCACGATTATCATGGCCTCGCTGTACGCCTTGACCCGGGACAACCTCAAGGCGCTGCTGGCCTATTCCACCATCAGCCAGCTCTCGTACATGGTGTTGGGCGGCGCGCTCTTGACCCCCGCCGGCATGGCGAGCGGCATCATCCACATTGCCAATCATGCGCTGGGAAAGATCACCCTGTTCCTGTGCGCAGGCTCGATCTATGTTGCCGCTCATAAGACCAAGGTGAGTGAACTCAACGGCATCGCCAAACGGATGCCGTACACCATGACCGCCTTCGCGTTAGGGGCGCTGTCCCTCATCGGCTTTCCGCTCCTCGGCGGATTCATCAGCAAGTGGTATTTGACGCTCGGTTCCATAGAGGCGGGGCTGTACCCCATCGTGATCGTCCTCGTCACGAGCACCATCCTGAACGCCTGTTATTTTTTGCCGATCGTCTACGCGGCCTTTTTCAGAGAGTTGCCGACGGGCGAGCGCGCTGACCGGCACGAGGCCCCGACCGTGATGGTCGTGCCATTGGCGCTGACAGCCATAGGAATACTGATCTCCTTCTTTATGCCATCGATTTTCCTCGATCTTGCCAAGATGATCGTGGGAGAGGTGAAGTGAAACAAGGCAAGGACAGGAAAACAGAACTCACTCACGAGCCGGAACCGGGGTATCGAACCATATTCATTCTCGTGTTTGGGATCACGGCCGTCTATCTCGTGGTCATGCTGTGGGGGGCCTTCTAGTGCCCGAAAGGGACGCGCGCCGATGAGCCAGGGATACCTGTTTGACAAGCCGGAAAACGTCAAAAAGCTGTTGCGCGTGTTTTATGTCGCGCTCGTCGTCCTCATTGTCGTGGAGCTGTTTATCCCGAAAGATCCGCATTTTTCATGGGAGCGATTCCCCGCGTTCTATGCGACCTATGGATTTGTGGGGTGCGTCGTTCTCGTGTTGGGCGCGAAATATCTCCTGCGCCTGATCGTAAAGCGAAGAGAGGATTATTATGATTAGGGGCGTTCCCCCGGCCGCCATATTGATCCTCGGGGCCCTTCTCGTCCCCTTTCTCAAGGGCCGGGTAAAGTCCGCCTATCTCTTACTGCTGCCGTTCATGGCCTTCGTGGGCGTGGTGAGCATCCCTCAAGGCGTCCACTGGTCGGTCGGTTTCCTGGATTACAATCTCATCTTCGGCAGGGTCGACCGGCTGAGCCGGGTCTTCGGATACATCTTCACGATCATCTCCTTCATCGGAACCCTGTACGCCCTGCACCTGGAAAAAGAGGATGGACAGCATGTGGCGGCCTTCGTTGCCGCGGGGAGCGCGCTGGGCGCCACCTTTGCCGGCGATCTTCTGACGTTCTTTAGCTTCCTGGAAATCATGACGATCGCGCAGACCTACCTGATCTGGGCGAGAAGGACGGAAGAGTCTTATGGAGCCGGGTTCAGGTATCTGCTGGTCCATCTTTTTGCTGGGCTGTGCCTGCTGGCGGGCATCCTCATTCATGTGCATCAGACGGGATCGATCGCGTTCGAGAAGTTCGCGGTCGGCGGCCTAGCCTCCTATCTCATGTTGCTGGGGCTGGGTATCAATTGCGGCTTCCCCTTGCTCCATGCCTGGCTGCCCGACGCCTATCCGGAAGCCACGATCACCGGTACCGTTTTTTTGGGCGCCTTCACCACCAAGGTGGCGGTCTACGCCTTGGCCCGCTCCTTTCCAGGCACGGGGATCTTGATCTGGATCGGGGCGGCGATGACGGTATTCCCGATCTTTTATGCGGTTCTTGAGAATGACCTAAGGAGAGTCCTCTCCTATAGCCTGATCAACCAGGTCGGCTTCATGGTCACTGGCATCGGAATAGGAACCCCCCTGGCCTTAAATGGTGCCGTGGCCCATGTCTTTAACAATATCTTGTTTAAGTCCCTCCTTTTTATGTCGATGGGTGCTGTTCTACACCAGACGGGAAAGATCAACGCCACGGATCTGGGCGGATTATACAAGACCATGCCACGGACCACCCTGTTCTGTATTGTCGGCGCCTTGTCGATCTCGGGCTTCCCTCTCCTCAACGGCTTTGTCAGCAAGTCCATGATCCTGGGTGCCGCCGCCGAGGGCGGCATGGGCCTGCTCTACCTGGCCCTCCTGTTCGCCTCGGCCGGGGTCCTG
>JBOHOI010000024.1:0-18545 GCA_050731155.1 Nitrospiraceae bacterium
TCGGGTGCGTGCTCCCGATGGCCCTGTCATGGGGAAGCGGACAGGCCTCCGATTTCCTGGTCCGGGATGACGGGCGGACGAGGGGCAATCCCCAGGCGCCGATCACGCTTGTCGAATATTCCGATTTCACCTGCGGATTTTGCCTCAAGTTCTTCCGGGAAACCTGGCCACGAATCCGGGACAAATATATCGAGACGGGGAAGGTCCGGTTTCTCTATCGGGACTTTCCGCGAGCCTTGCAGGGGCCTGGCGTGGATGCCGCCGTTGCGGCGCGCTGTGCCGGTGATCAGGGCCGGTACTGGCAGATGCATGACCGGCTGTTTACAATTGGCGGACGATTGGACGAGGACGCGTTGCAGCGCCATGCCAAGGCGATCGGCCTGGATCAGCCCCTGTTCGTGACGTGTCTGGAGGAGGCTCGTCATACGGGTCCGGTCTTCCAGGATCGCAGCGAAGGCGTCAGTCTTGGCTTCAGGGGCACTCCAGGGTTCGTGTTGCTGCGGACGAAGGATGAGGAGCGGGAGAAGGAGCCTCCCATCGTGATTCCCGGTGCGTTTCCGTTCGAGGTGTTCGAAGAGCAGATCGACCGCCTGCTCGGGGCGTCGGACGCCAAGGGGAAGGGTTGAATTTCTGCGAGGAGGAGCCTATCCTTCCAGCGGTGGCGGATCCAATTTCTAGATTCTAGAACTCATCATCAAAGGTGAACCATGTCACGCGAACAAGCATTTTGGCCGGTCGAGTGCGGAGAGGGTGAGCCTGATATGCTCGTCTGCATGTCCTGCCTGAGCGAAGTCTTCAGACGGAAGGTACCCATGCCGGAATGCCCGACCTGCCACGGCGTATCGACCTATGAGGCCTTTACGCTGGAATCCATTCGGGACTGGGGCACGGAAGACTTAATCGCCAAAGCGCTGAGGGCTGAGGCTGAGGTCGAGCAGATGCCGATTGAGTCCGCGGGGATTTCGGCGAGTGAACTGGCCGAGTGAGGCTCAACCGGTAAGAGAGCGTTCTTCATGGGATCGGCGCGTCCATTCCTGATCGGCAACCGGTGGCAGCACAGTGCCACGACGGTACCTGTCATCAACCCGTTCAATGGGGACAGGGTCGCGGACGTCTGCCAAGCCGGGAAAACGGAGGCGGAAGAAGCGATCAAGGCCTCAGTCACGGCCTTTTCAGCCATGCGATGTCTGCCAGCTCATGCGAGGGCGGCCGCGCTCGGCACCATTGCCGGGAGGGTCACCGCTCGTCGCGAGGAGCTGGCCCGCACGATCACAGCCGAGGCAGGGAAGCCGATCTCCGATGCGCGCCGTGAGGTCAGTCGGGCGATCCAGACCTTCACAGTGGCGGCGGAAGAAGCCAAACGGATTCCCGGAGAGGTGGTTCCAATGGATCTCTCTCCCGGGATGGATGGTTCGCTCGGGATTGTGCGCCGGTTTCCGGCCGGGCCGGTGCTCGGCATCACGCCCTTCAATTTTCCCCTCAACCTTGTCGCACACAAGGTTGCACCCTGTCTGGCCTGCGGGAACCCCATCGTGTTGAAGCCGGCTCCCCAAACGCCGTTGACCGCTCTGATGCTAGGCGAGATTGTGCTGGAGGCGGGGTTGCCGGTTGGCGCCTTCAGCGTCCTGCCCTGCGACAACACGGTGGCGGAGCAGATGGTGATGGATCCACGCTTCAAGGTCCTGAGTTTCACCGGTAGCGCGGCGATCGGCTGGATGCTGAAAGCCAAGTGCGGGAAAAAGCGCGTGCTGCTTGAATTGGGCGGCAACGCCGGCGTGATCGTGGAGCCGGATGCGGATCTGGACCTGGCGGCCCAGCGGTGTGCGGCGGGAGGCTATGGCTATTCAGGCCAGAGCTGTATTTCGGTACAACGAGTCTTCGCGCACGACACGGTGTATGATCGCTTCGTCGAGCGGTTCCTGGCTCGCGTCGGGGCGCTCAAATCAGGCGATCCATTTGACGAGGCGACGGTGGTTGGCCCCCTGGTCAACGAGGCGGCCGCGCGTCGCGTCGAAGACTGGATCGGTGAGGCGGTCGCCCAGGGAGCCCGGCTACTCGCGGGCGGAAAACGATCCGGCTCGCTGGTCGAGGCCACCGTGCTGGCAGATGTCACGCCGGAGATGAAGGTCTCGTGCCGCGAGGTGTTTGGTCCCGTGGTTACGGTCACGCGGTACAAACAGTTCGAGGAGGCGCTGGGTGCCCTGAATGATTCCGAGTTTGGCCTGCAAGCCGGGGTTTTCACCCAAGACGTGGAACGGGTATTCCGCGCCTATCGTGATCTTGAGGTAGGCACGGTGCTGGTCAATGAAATCCCGACGTTCCGCGCCGATCACATGCCCTATGGAGGAGTCAAGGACTCAGGGCTTGGTCGGGAAGGCGTGCGGTATGCCATTGAGGAGATGACTGAGCTCAAGCTGCTGGTGCTCAATCTTAACGATTCGGGGAACGCCTGAACGCTGGTGCTGCTCCAAGACCATATCCTTCAAAAAAACCTCTCATCCATATTGCGGACCTTCCCAGAAATTGGTACAAATGCGACCCTGTGCAAACGAGGCATGAGCCTCGAGCAGAACACGCGTGTGCAGTGGGCAGTGGGAGATAGTCGTCTCCTGTTGGACTGAGCTGGGGCCCAACAGAGGAGGAAGGGAGAAACGATGGTTCCGACTCATATGTTTCTGACCAGAGGTGTCGGGGTCCACAGAGAGAAACTGGCTTCGTTTGAGGAAGCGCTGCGAAGCGCGGGGGTCGCCTATTGCAATCTGGTGAGTGTCTCATCGATCCTTCCCCCCGGTTGCAAAATTATTCCACGAAAGATAGGAGAAGGTCTGCTGAATCCCGGTGAGATTACCAATTGTGTGATGGCCCGGTCGGAGACCAACGAACGCAATCGCTTGGTCTCGGCCTCGATTGGGCTTGCCATTCCAACGGATCGGCGAACCTACGGGTATCTCTCCGAGCATCACGCGTATGGAGAAACGGATGAAGAATCGGGGGAATACACAGAGGACATCGCAGCCCAGATGCTGGCCACGACGTTGGGCATCGAATTCGATCCCAATTTAGCATGGAAAGAACGGGAACAGGTCTTCAAGATGGGCGGCAAGATCGTCCGGACGCACAATATTACCCAGTCTGCCATCGGCAAGGCCAATCGCTGGACGACCGTCGTGGCCTTGGCTGTCTTCATTCCGCTCGAGAATCTCCCGAAAAAGTTGCGGATCCGACGTGGGCGGACAACGACGTAATGGGCACTGGCCCCTCCCTTGTCCATTGTGAAAAAGGGGTAGCCGGAGGCGGCAGGGTGAGGTCATGACGATTCCGGAAGGCTGGCTCGGCCCGGACCAGAATTTTCTCGGGCTCAATGAGCCCTGGTGCCGCCCCGACCGAGCCGGCGTCTATGTGCTCCCGGCTCCGTACGAACATACGTCCAGCTATGTGCTGGGCTCCGATCGAGGACCATCGGCGATTCTCGAAGCCTCCCACCAAGTCGAGCTCTACGACGAAACGCTGGGGTCCGAAACGTACCAAGACTGGAACGGCGTGGCGACGGCTGCCCCGTTGCAACTGGGTGGGAAGGTCGATCAGGAGGCGGTCGAGGCGATCGAGGAGTTTGTCCGTCCTCACGTCAAACACGGTCGGTTCCTCGTGACGCTGACCGGGGAACACACCGGAGCGCTGGGTGCCATCAGAGCTCATGCGAGACGGTGGCCAGACCTCTGCGTCGTCCAGGTGGACGCCCACGGAGACCTGCGCCAGGCCTACCAAGGTAATCCGTTCAGCCACGCGAGCGTCATGGCCCGCGTGGTGGAGGACGGTCTCCCGCTCGTTCAGGTGGGCATCCGGTCTATTTCTCCAGAAGAAGTCGCGTTGATCCACAGGACCAAGACCATCGCGACATTTTTTGCCTCGCAGATTTTGGATCCTTCGGGCCCCTATGAGGGACGCGCCGCTGCGTGGGTGCCGGAGGTTGTGAAAGTCTGCACTGGGCCGGTCTATCTGACCTTTGATTGCGACGGGCTCGACGCCTCGTTGGTGCCGGCTCTAGGAACCCCGGAGCCGGGAGGGCTCGGCTGGTACGACACCCTTGCCTTGGTGACGGCCCTGGCGAATGGCCCTGGCATTGTCGGCATGGATGTCAGCGAGATTACGCCGATCGAGGGGTTCGTGGCCCCTCAATTTTCTGTTGCGCGGCTCCTCTATCGAATCCTCGGGCGTGTGCGGGCTGGTCGGCGCCTCCACTGATCTTGCCTGTCCTCCACCCGACTCTTCAACGGCATTCGTCGTTCGACTCTTGGTTCGTGTCTGTGCCCATGCAACCCGCACGGCTTCAAAAACGCGCTTCCGGACAGCACGAGGATCGTTCGATCAGAGTCAACAGGTTCTTCACCCAGCAGGGCGTCTGTTCGAGGAGGGAAGCGGACCGACTCATCGAAGAAGGCCGGATTACGATCAACGGCCGTGTCGCTGTGCTCGGCGATCAGGTCGGTCCAACCGACGTGATCGCCAGGGATGGCGTTGTGGTGCCGTGGGGAAACGCGCCGGTCTATCTCAAGTTTCATAAGCCGGTCGGGATCACGACCACCAGCGAGCCCCACGTCCCCCGGAATATCATCGCCTATATCGGCTATCCGGAGCGAATCTTTCCCATTGGCCGACTCGACAAGGATTCCTCCGGTCTGATTCTGCTGACCAACGACGGCGAGATCGTCAATCAGATCCTACGAGCCGAACATGGCCATGAGAAGGAGTACCTCGTGCAGCTCGACCGGCCGTTTGAGCAGGCCTTTCTCGACCGCATGGGTCGCGGCGTAGTGATCCTCGGGAAGCGCACGAGACCCTGCGTCGTCAACCGGCGCGGACCGCGGGAGTTCCGCATTGTCCTGACGGAGGGTCGCAACCGGCAGATCCGGCGGATGTGCCAGGCGCTGGGCTACCGGGTGATCGCGCTGCACCGGATTCGCATCATGAACATCACCATCGGAGGGCTGCCGATCGGACGATGGAAATACCTGTCCGATCAGGAACGCACCCAGCTACTCGCGGCCCTTCACCGCGTTGCGCCTGACAAGGGGCAGCGCTGAAGCAAGTATCAATTCGGATTGGGGCTCACATGAAACGGCTCAGTCACCGCGGAGGACGGGATCGACGTTCTCCACCCTGGTCGAAAACGATGGAGATTCCCTGCGGGTCGGCTGACTGGAGGGTGCGTCGGAGGCAGAACCAGGTGAGGTAGGCGTTCGTTTCACGAACAGGTTCAGAAACGCGATCAAAACGCTGCCGACGATCAGAGCGGCGCTGGTTTCTCGGATCGTCTTGGTTCCGTCGTCGCGCATGTCTTTCGCGACGTCGGCCACGGTTTCCAAGAGATGGTCCAGGGCAAGACTGACCTGGATCAGCTTCGGCCCCGAGTTATCGGCGGCATACAACTCGGCCTTGCTCCGCAGCTCCGCGGCTTCTTGCGGTGAGCGGGCTATCCACAATTGGACGAGGAGATTGACCGTGTGGCTGGCCGCCGAGAAATACTGGTCAAGACTTTCCCTGACCGCTTGCAAATCTTCCGGCTCGCTCCGGCCGCTGAGCGACACGCGCAGGCTGGCTGCGGCGTATCGGTCAATGGCGTGCTGAATGCGGGCGCGCTGATCCGGCAAAGAGGCGGTGATGCGTTCGAAGTCTTTCTTGGTCGGAGCCTCAAGGGCGCGGATGATCGTGGTCCGGAACCGCATGATGTCGGCTGAGATGTGGGCCAGATCCGTGGCGCCCAGGGTGTACTCTGTGTACATGATGCGGAGGTCCTGGTCCACCTGGCTCAAAGCGCGGGCACCCATCAGCCCAAGCCCGGCAATTAACAGGCTGATGAGGATCTGGCTCCAGGCTGGCCGAACAATCTGGAATCGAAACGGTGTTCTCACTCGCCTGTCTCCTCGTGAGGCGCTGTCCCTTCGGGCTCATGCTGTTGTGCAGGGGCGCCGTCTCCACTGCTTACGCGTAGTCTAACAGATCGGCGACGTACAGAGAAGCCCCGCGAGTGCGGAGGGAGAGTGACCGATGCGAGCGTGGTCAGTCCAGGACCAGGCGACGATCCACGTGGGCCGTGAGGGTCGGGTCGTTGGAGACAAAAATCACTGACCAAGTCTCTTCTTTGGAGCACAGCCGTCGGAGGATGGTTTCACGAATGATCGGCACTAGGGCATGCAGGGTCCCGTCGAAGATAAGGATTTGCGGACGTATGACGACCACGCGCGCGACGAGAATCCTCAGGACTTGACTGGTCGTGAAGACTTTCCCGTGGACCCTGACAGGTGTTCTCAGACCCAGCGGGAGCGCCTCCACTTCTTCCTCCATTTCGACGAAGCGAAGGGCCCAGAGGATGTCACTGTAAGGGATTGCGGGGCGACCGAGCGTAATGTTCTCTTCAAGGGTCCCTGCGAACAGCGAGAGCTGCGAGTCCAGGACCAGCCCGCGGCAGGTATTCAGGGACTCCATGTCCAGATCACGGAGGTCTACCCCGTTGTACCGGATGACCCCAGACGTTGGTGCCGTGAGGCCGGCCAAGACCCTTGCCAGTGTGGTTTTGCCTGTGATGGTCTCGGAGAAGATCGCAATTTTCTCGCCGGGGGTGACCTCCAAGTTAAAGTTCTCAAATACTGGTGTCGAGTCAGGGTAGCTAAACGACAGGTCTTTGCAGGTCAGCCTGACACCGTGAATGGTCGGGTCCGGCAGCGGAACGGCCACAGTCGTCGGCGCAGCATCCTTGGGAAGCGAGAACAGGAAGTCCAACTCGGTGAGCGAGGTGAAGAAATAAAACACCTGCTCCATCTGCTTGACGACAGAATCGAAGTTCAATAGCAGGGTGCCGACAATCACTTCCGCCGCGACTAACTGCCCGAGCGTGAGCTGGCCAATGGCCAGCAGCCATCCAGCAGTGGCGATGAGCCCGCTATGTCCCAAGGCTTGCCATCCGACGGAGCCCAGGTATTGACGCATCAAGACACGGAAGCGGCTCTGCCTGGCCGTCAGGTAAGTATTGACCAACTGGTCGGTTTTCCTGAGCAGCAGCGGCTCGCTCACGGTCGCCTTAAAATGGAGCAGGTTGTAAGCCATTTCCTGCATCCAGTAGAGGGTTTCATACTTGGCGTGAGACATGCGCAGGGTTTCTCTCAGGCCCCCATGGCTCAGCACCAGGACGACAACGGTAAATCCTCCGAGCAGGACGAAGTTAAACGCGAGGAAGTAAGGGTGGTAAAAGACCAGAATGGTCATCCCGACGATGCCGCCCACCACCACGTTAATGATGTCCACCATCAGCGTCGCGATGGCTCGCTGCATCAGCACGGCCTCCTCGAAATAGTTCGCATACTTGGGTCTGAAGCCCTGAGCTTGAAAGCGGGGAAGTTGCTGGGTCAGCGCAAGGGCGACCCGCGCGAAGATCCGTCGCTCAAAGATCTCAATGGCATAAAACTGCAGGGCACGGAAGGCGCCGACAAACAGCAGAGTCAGGACCATGATTCCAGCCAGGGTGACGATCATGATCGGTTGGATGGCAAAGGCAAAGGTGTTGACCAGTTCCTGGACCGTTAAGGGAATGATCAGGGAGAAAAGACCGATCGCGAGCGCATAGGAGACGATCAGGCCGAACACGCGCCGTTCAAGCCGGAAAAGCAGGCTGAGCCGGGCGATCATGTCCCGGAACGAGATGGTCTTCTGCTGGTTGTCGGAGCCGTCAGCACTCATGCCGTTTCTCTATGGCAGGCGTGAGCCTGAACCCTGCCGTTCCGTGTCCGGAAAACGGTCCCCGCTCTGTCCCACTACGGACCGATGGCTACTTGTGGGATAGCCAATAGTTATCTAGCGTAGCAAAGGACACAAGAAAATGCCACCGTCTCAATCATCTACTGGGTCGGCCGGTAGCTCACAGGTATCACCGAAGCCGGGCTCTTGCCCCAGGCACCAATGGCCCACTGATAGAACGCCAGCGCTTTCTGGTAGTCCGCCAGCGCTCTGATCCACTGATTCTCGGAATCCACGGCGTTCCGCTCGCGGAGGTTAACAAACAACACGCTGGTGGCACCCATGCTGAACCGGAACCGCTCCCCCTGTTCCAGCGTTCTGGCCAGTTGCAGTGATTGGAACGCGACCGAGGTCCGTTGTTTAGCTCGTTCGATCGCCGAGAGGGCGTTATCCACGTCCACGATGACCTGCTGCTCGCGGAACTTCTGGACAAGGACAAATCGGTCCGCTTTCCCCTGCGCTTCGAGAACCTCGCCTCGCGCCCGCCGCTGGAGGAACGGGATCCGCATCTCCACTCCAAACCGGTAGCCCAACCCAAGAACAAACTCTCCTGGTTTCCTGGAGGGCTCCGCCTCGGCATTCAGAATGGGCAGGAGATTGTTTTTGGCCAGTTCCAAGTCAATATTATTGATCTTGGCTTCAATCCCGACCTCTCGGACTTCCGGGCGTATCGATCTTGCGCTCACCTTGTCTGTCTGTACCACCTCGGCTGACGGCAACTCGATTTGCTTCGGGAATTCGGGGACTCGTTCCGCGTCTGGGGTGGTCGGCGCGTCTTTGTCCCAGAGAAACATCGACAGCCGGTATTGCTCCTGTTCGATCATCCGCTGGGCCGCGATCAGAATCTCCTTCCGACGCTGCACTTCCTGGTTGGCCTCCACCACATCAAGCGGAGCCACGGCGCCGGCCTTGGCCCGCTGCTCGACTTGGCTAAACCGGTCTTCTGCCACCTTGAGCGCTCGTCGCTGCACATCAGCCAGCTTCCAGGCGGCAACCCAATCCCAAAATTGTCCTGCCGCGGCCAGAAACAGGTCCTGCCGGGTCTGCGCGATCTGGATATCAGCGCGAGGGTCAGCCAGTCCCGACCGCTGCAGTTCGGCGTTCTCCGGGTTCACCATCAATCCACGCAATAGTGGCATGAAAAATCCCATGATCGGTTGATTGCCCTTGCCGACTTCCAAATCTGCAAACTCCACAGGGCCGATACCGCGGCGCCAGCCCCCGATAGCCCTGACCCCCGAGGGATGCCGCACATCCAGGAAACTGTCGTTAAACCCGACGCTGACGGTTTGGCCGCTCTTGACAAGCCTCTCAACCTCGGCATCGTTGACCAAGGTCGGCTCGAAGGCGCCCAGGGCCCTCAGCAGTCTGCCCCTGGCCACGATCTTTTCGGTGCCTGATCCTTTCAGCAACGGATGGGATCGGTCCACCCATGCGAGGACCTCCTCGATCGTCAGAGGGATTGGCGGCAAGGCTTTCGCCTTCGCGTTCTCGGCAGCGACTGCCGAAGGCAGATTCGCGACGGAGAACAGCAGCAACACTCCTAACAGGGCGAACAGAAGCGTCCGGATCATGGGGTCGTCTCCTTTCTTAGGGCCCGTTGTGCAGGGGAGTTTCGTTGCACAACCTGGTGATGCGCCGGGAAACAGCGCGGGGGAGGAAAACTGGCCAGAGCGGTGATTGAGCCCTGTGAGCGTGTCTACTTGGCACCTCTGCCGGCCTTGGGTAAGAGCGTATCAATGAAGCTTGGTGGTCCCTCCTGATAATCGGGTGGGAAGAGGTTAAACCGCCGCCACATTTCGTACCACAGGGGCACCCGATTGAGGATGACCCACCCCATGACCTTGGTCCCTTGCCGCACATGACTCTGCTCGGGCCAGGGCCTGTCCTGAGGGTCCGGGACAACCCAAAAGCGGAAGTTGCCTTTCCCGTCGTCCACCTGGTCCACCACCTTGATCACGCCTCCATAGGTGCCGGCCATCAGCTCAGGCCATGCTGGCAGGGGAATAGCCGGGATTCCGTAGAAGAGCAACCGCACCTTGCGGCCCACGTTCAGCAGCGGAGAGTCGATGCCGTCGGCCCACAGCTCCGCCGCCTTGTCCGCGCTCAAGGGGGAGATCCGAATTAGCTTGTCACCAGGTCTGACCGTCTCGCCGGGGCCGACCTCAGCCATGCGCACCACGGTCCCGTCAGCTGGCGCGAGAATACGGCTGGCGATTCTCCGCTGTGTGAGGTTAGACAGGCGAAGCGAGACGTCTGCCAACTGGTCTGTCGCCCTCGCGGCATCGGCGAACGCCCCGGCCCGCGCTGCTTCTGCATCCAAGAGGCGCTGCAACACATCCGCGCTGATCTGGTCGCGGCCGAAGCTCAGGGCCCGCATCCCCTGTTTGGCCGCTCTGAGCGCCGCCTGGGCACCCTGCAGCTCGGCCTTGCTGGCGATCGCGGCCTGGATCGTCAGTTCAAGTTCGCGCTGGGAGACCAAGCCCTGTTCCGCCAGTTGCTGATGCCGGACCACGTTCAACTCGGCCGTGTCCACGGCGATCTTGGCGGCCGCGACGTTTTGCTCGGCTTCCCGCACTTTGTTTTCGGCCTCGACCACCCGGGCTTCGGCGGATGGAACCGCCGCCTTGACCAAGTTCTGCATCTCCTTAATTCGCTTTTCCAACTGGTCGGCGCGCTCGAACGCCGCCTTGCGGTTCTGCTCCAGCGCTACCCTTCTTTGTTCGAGCAGAGGCAGCAGATCGGGCGCCATAAAAAGAGGATCGATATCATTGAGCTCCAGGATCAGATCCCCCTGCTTCACCCGCACGCCCTCGAAAACGTGCCACTTATTAATGCGGCCGGTGATCTGAGCCTCGATGTCCTGGGGCCGTTCATACGGAGTATAGGCTGAGAGCTGACCAGTGGCCGTGATGGTCTGGGTCCAGGGGACGAAGGCAATGACGAGGGTAAAGAGGAGTACGAGCTTGATCGCGAGCCTGGCGGAGAAGCGCAGCCGTTCCGGGATCTGAACGGCTTCCCAGGATTGCAGCTCGGCCGAGGTGGCCAGGTTGTCAACTTGAATATCGTCCAACCCCGTCGGCTGCTCGACGAGCGATTTCACCCTCCCTTTCAGGCTGTCTCTGATCCGCTGCACCGCGGCGCCTCATCTGTGAGACAACAACATCATCATATAGGATTTTGCGGTGTTCGGTCAATCGTTGGCCAAGCACGCCCCACGCCCCCAAAGTGGGATTTGGTTTGTGCGTCTTTCACCTTGACCCGTGGGTTCCAGAACGTTAAGGTAGCGCGCAGCGAGCAGCTTCTTTTAGCGAGTGGCTATTCGCTACCGGCTACTCGCTCTTAGCGGGGTATGAGATGGCAACTCGACGTGGAGGAAAAGCAGAGGGTGGGTTACAGGAACTGAAACGGATACTGGCCGACGTAGAGCGCGGGGGAGTGGTGCGGGTGAACGGGCAAGCCATCTCCGTGCGGCATCCGATAGTTGTCGAACTCAAGGCCTCTCAGAGCCTGGTCTCGGGCGAATTGCACATTGCCCTGTCGTGGCCCTGCGCGCCGGAGGAGGGACGCGGAGCCTCTCCGCTGGTCGGGGTGCTGGGAGGAAGCAAGAGCGATTTCCCGGTGCTCGAAAAAGCGGTGTCGGTGCTGACGCACCTGGGCGTGCCGAGCGAATTGCTGGTACTGTCAGCCCACCGGACGCCGGATCGCCTGTTTCAGTATGCCGAGCAGGCGGCCGAGCGTGGCATCGAGGTCATCGTGGCCGGCGCGGGAGGCGCAGCGGCCCTGCCGGGCATACTGGCGGCGAAGACGCATCTCCCGGTCATCGGCCTGCCAATCCCGACCGAGAACCTGAGGGGCCTTGATTCGCTCCTCTCGATGGTGCAGATGCCGCGCGGAGTGCCGGTGGCCACCGTGGCCATCGGGGGAGCGGAGAATGCCGGATTACTGGCGGCCCAAATCCTGGCTGGTCGGTATCCAGTTCTCCGTGACCGGCTCAAACGGTTTCGGGCTGAGCAGACCCGGGCGGTCCTTGAGTCGTCGTTTGGGTCCAAGAAGAAGCCAACGAAGCCGAGATAGTCATGCCAGGCGGGATTGAACCCGGCGCCATGGTGGGGGTTCCTAAGTAGAGGGTCTGCTCCGCACGCCGGGCGCCAAACTGCATCTCAACGGGGAAAAGTCCATTCGTCCCGGACGTAAAATGGGCCACGTGACCTTTCTGGCCGAGAAATCCGATACGGCTTGGGAATCAGCGCTGACGCTGAAACGAACGCTTGGCAACTTGAAAGTGCTAGAAGCTACTCCTAAACCAAGACGTTGACCGATACGAGTCGTGATGGCGTTGGACGAAGAAGTAGTGTGATGGTAGGAATCAGCGTTCTTTCAGATTGAGTTTGACGCTGATCGCTCCGCCGAGGTCCCCTTCTTTTCCTCCTTCCTTGGGATAGCCCGAGATGTCCCTCTCACCCTTGGGTCCCCCGTGGCAGTTCAGACAGTTCTTACCGAAGAAGAGCGGCAAGAGGACCCGCACCGCCTTCCCATCCTCTACAGTCTCGCTCAAAATTTTCTCGCCAACACGGGGGGTAGGAGGGATCGGCAAACTTTTGAAACGCGGCTGCTTCAAAGTCGTCAGCCTTGTTCTTCGGGTTCCGCAAGAGCGGATCCGGCGCTGTCTGTTTGAGGTAGATGCCTGACCACCGTTGGAATCTGGCTGCTGCCTCAGTCCCAAAGGTTGCGGGAATCAACCCTTTGTACTTTATGCCCGGAATATTGATGGTCGCCTGATAGCTGGCGACGGTCTTCTTACTCTCCTCGACGAGCTGAGCCAACATAGGTCTCGCCATCTCCGGCACCTGTGCGTTCTTCAGATCGGCCAGGTCAATGCCTGTTCGCTGCTTGTATGTGGCAATCAGCTGCTGCTCGAAGACCTCTGGGATGAACCCTTTGTCCCCCTTGGTCGGATCGTTGATGAGCGGCTGGTTCGCCCCGATCGTGACTCGACCGGAATCCAGGAGGACAGCCAGAAGCCGTCCGGTTTCAACGACGTCAGGGTTAGCAGGCGCAGTGGCCGGCGACAGCCCGACACCGAACAGCACGAGCGTTACTATGATCTTTTTCATCCTGCTCATATTACCTTCTTTCCAAGATTCTGCACGTTCTCCTACCATTCCAAATTTCGCCAGGAGGCATGCCGGCGCGGGGCGAAAAGGCGAACATCGGGACGCTTAAAGAGGCCGATCAGCGCCATGCCTGCGACGAACCCTCCCACGTGGGCGAAAAACGCGACCCCGCCCCCTTGTCTCCCTAGACTCATCCCGCCGCTGACCAATTGCAGAACGAACCACAAACCCAACACGAGACCGGCCGGCACGTACATCATCCTGGTGAACAACCCGAGTGGAATGAGCACCAGCACCTGAGCGCGCGGAAAGAGTAACAGGTATGCGCCGAGCACGCCGGAGATGGCCCCGCTTGCGCCCACCATCGGCACCGTGGAGGCCGGATCGGTCAGCGCATGACTGAGAGCGGCCATGACTCCGCAGGTCAGATAAAAGACCACGAACCTGGTGTGGCCCATGACGTCCTCGATATTATTGCCGAAGATCCAGAGGTACAGCATGTTCCCGATGAGATGCATCCAGCCTCCGTGGAGAAACATACTCGTGAACAAGGTGGTCACTGCGGGGAGGCTTACGATCTCGGGCGGAATGGCCGCCTGCCCGAACACCGCCGCTGGGATGGCGCCGTATCGAAAAACGAACAATTCTGCCGGCTCCGAAGGGAGCGAGACCTGGTACAGAAAGACCAGCGTGCAGGCGACGATGAAGGCGATGGTCAGGATCGGTGTGATCTCAGTCGGGTTGTCATCGTGGAGGGGAATCACCGGATGGCCCTCATCGGGGCGGCCGGTTGGCGCGCCTCTTCCGAGTCTGTGATTGAACTGGGCGGGATTGATGACCAGATACCTTGCCGATCGGCATGATCAGGTCGATGGGCGACGGATGGCCCGTCGGCAGCGGAACCGAGAAACCGGCGGCGTGCGTGTGACCGCCCCCTCCGTATGAAGTGGCAATGGCGGCGACGTCCGCCCCGTCTTCGCGCGACCGCAGACTGTAGTAGCGGCGGCCGTCCCGATCGTGCCAGATGACGCAGAAAGGGTAGCCGACTGACAGTCGTTCGCCGAGTTGGCTAGTGAGCGTAGCGCTCTGGACCGCCGGCACGGTCTCGTTGTGGAAGGAGACCAGCGTAGCTTCCGCCGCGATCTTGCCGACCAACTCGTTCTCGTACCGCAAGATCGCCCGGCCTTCAGCTTCCAGTGTTCCCTGGCGCAGCTCGTTCCAGATGTGCAGGTCGTACGGATAGGATGCGAGGGCGGCGTTGATCTCGCGGCTGCCCGGCAGGGCCCAGTGCCACAGGTCTTTGTCCTGGATGTATAGGAGCAGCCAAGGCGCTGGCTCAGGGTGCGCCCATTCCCAGGCCAGCACCGCGCCGGATTTCTTCTGATCAAAGTAGGCGAAGGGAAGACCAGCCAGGGCCTTCTCGGCGGTGATGTGGTGATCCAGGACTTGTAAACTGGCGGCTTGCTTCGCCATGGCTTCCAGCGTCTCACGTGAGTAGCTGAAGTCCACGATGACAACATGGCGCCCGGCGAGGCCGGCAGGCGGGGAGATTCCGTGCTTCACCGGTATAAACCGGGCCGACGGAAACTTCTTCCAGAGGGCCCAGGCCGCGCCGAAGCCGTCGGAACACTCTGCGTGGTACAACACGACATCTGGAGGCTGGGCTGGACCCTTCTGCGGGTGAGAACGGTTCATCATGACGGGACTCCACTATATCATGATTGGATGGTCGGGCCAAATATTTGTGTGACTGGGAACGGGAAGGTCGTCGGTTACGGAGCGTGAAAACGTCGGCAGTTAGTTCGACGGGAGCCCTTCGGCGCGTGACGTTCCATTGCCAAGGGTCGGGAAGGAATTGATCCGGTCGATGAGCTGCCGGAGCCGACCGGCGCTCCGCCGGTTAAAGAGAAAGACCAGACGAGGAAGGTCCTTCAGTGCCGGTTCGTCCAGCTCTTCAGGCAGCGGGCCTCGTTGTTCGAACGATCCCTCCACCAGCAAGTCACTGAACTCCTGCTTGATCGCTGAGAGCTGATCGTCCGAGAGCCGATGCTTGATCCGCATGGCCAGTTGCCGATCCACGAACCGAAGCGAATGGTAATTGCGGTAGAAGGTCTCGATCTCCTCGACCGCCGCCTCCTCCGAGTCCAAGATCTTCACCAGGCTGAGATCCTCCTCGTTGATCAGTCGTCGCGACAGGAGCTGGTCCGTGATGAACTCGTGCCAACGGTTCCAATAATCACAGCCCGGAGCCTGGAGGCAGACGATTGGCTGCGGGTTGCTCTTGCCGGTCTGGGCGAGCGTCAGCACCTCGAACCCTTCGTCATGCGTGCCGAATCCGCCGGGAAAGAGCGCGATCGCGTTCGCTTCTTTCTGGAACATCAGCTTTCGCGTGAAGAAGTATTTGAAGGTGATCAGTTTCGGATCATCCGCGATGACAGCATTGGCTCCCTGCTCGAACGGCAGCATGATATTGACGCCGAAACTATTCTCCCGTCCGGCGCCTTCCTGGGCGGCCTTCATGATCCCGTCAGCCCCGCCCGTGATCACCATATACCCGCGCTGGACCACCTGACGCGAGAACCGGTAAGCCAACTGATAGTTGGGGTCGTCCGGTTTCGTCCTGGCCGATCCGAACACGCTCACCTTGGGCCGATCGCGATAGCGATAGAACACCCTGAAGGCGTAGCGAAGCTCCTTGAGGGTCCGATTCAAGATCTTGAGGTCGAGCGTATCGAGCGGGGTCTCGCTCAATTTCAGAACTCCCGCGAGAATCTCCTTCAACAGGACCCTCTGCAGGTCGTCCTGCGGTCCCTCCAACAGAGCCTGGACCTGTGTCAGGATCTCCTCGTTGCTGAGAGTCGATCGGCCTGATGCGCTGACTGCTTTCACGTACCGTTACCTGTTTCCTCGACAGCTATCTTGTCTCTCGTGTGTGCATTCTATCAAGCCGCGGGCGGGCCGGTCAAAAGACCTGTGTCGTTCCACAGACCATCATGGCTCGCCGGACTTTTTCGAGAGGGTCCGCATCACCCAGGCTTTGATCTGGGACTGGTCTGACACCGACAGGTGAGTGAACAGCATTTCCACGCTGTGCTTGAGAGGGGCCTGGCCGGTCTTCCCTCTGTGCGCCTGGTCATCGCTTTTCAGGACCGTCGCGTGAGCCGTGATGGGACGATCGGAGCCGGGCAGGGAAAAGTTGAGGCTCAGACTGGTACCGGACGGAACGGAGGCGGAGGTTTCGACCAGAGCTCCCAGATGGCTCAACTGAGTGATGGTCGCAGTCGGCTCGGCCTCATGGGGCTTTCCGTCATGAACCTTCAACGAGGTCGGAATGCGGGACTTGCACCGCTTCGGCGAGAGGACCAAGTCACGAGCGGTCAGGACTCCGATGGGCTGGCTTTGTTTCGTGACGATGAGCAGGGGAACCCCTGTGGACACCATGGCGGTGGTGGCATCCTCGACTGGTCGGTCGAATTCAATGGATTGCACCGGTCGGGACATGATCGTGCGGGCCTCTACGTCATCGGGATTGAGCCCCTGCGCCACGACTTTATGGACGATGTCGGCGGGGGTCATGATGCCGATGTTGCTCTCGGTGTCCTTGATCAACAGGCAGGGGACCCGCTCCTTATGCATGAGCAGAGCTGCCTCGCTGACCGTCACGTCTCCGGGAATTTGGATCACGCCAGGGGTTATCACGTGGATCACCACAAGAGATGAATCATGACCTGCTGCCTTGCGAACCCTGTCCTTGGCCCGAGTCATCGTTCGCGGGGCCCTTCCGCCTGCAGCAGGTTCTGGTCGTGTTGTGCGTCGACGAAAGCGGCGTATCTTCAAGTATAGCAGATTGCTTGGCGGCTTGGTCAGGCTCGATGATTCCCTTGTCAAACAGCGCCCTTCACGATTACACTGTCGCCGCAGGTTCTCGATCTGGTTTTCCCGTGGCCCTGATATGACCCCTGCCGACCGAGAGTTTCTTTGGCGCTGGTCCCGGATTCCGTCCCATGGCCTCGGCCTGTCTGTGGACGTCTATTCGCCTGATCTGTTTGAGTTGCTCGATGCCCTGGAGGCACGGGAGCTCCGCTACGGATATTTGGAAATTTTTAAGGCGGCGCAGCCGGCCTTGACCCTGGTGCAGCAGCGGCTTCCCGACGTGCTCCTGGCCTACCATGCCGAAGGGCTGTGGATGACCCAACCGGACCTGGAGGCGACCTATCCGTTGGTGACAGAGCTGGCCGCCGCGTCAACTCACCTCCGTTCGCTGGGCAGTTATTGGATGAATCATGAGTGCGCGACCAAGCAGATGGCGGGCTACTCGTTTGGGACGTACTTGCCGCCCCTATTCACGCCGCTGAGCGCCGACGTCACGGCCCGGAACATTGGGCTGGTGCAGAGCGCGCTCGACCGGCACTGCGGCGCGCCCTCGGATCCTGGTCCCTTGCTGTTGCTCGAAACGCCGCCGCTGACCTATTTTGGATTCGGCCAGCTTTCCATGGCGGAGTTTTTTCGCCGCATCGCGGAGGTGGTGCCATGCGGAGTGGTGCTAGACATCGGCCATCTTTGGACGGTCTATCGGTACTCAGGCGAGAGACATCGTCCTGTCACGGAATTTCTCTCCGAATTCCTGGATACCTTTCCGCTGGAGCGGGTAGTGCAGATCCACGTGGCCGGCCTTGCTGAACAGGGAGCAGGCATGCCGGCCGGGAGCCTTCCCTGGTGGCTTGACGCGCACAGCGCCCCGATTCCGGAGCTGCTCTTCGACATGCTGGCGCAAGTCCTCTCCCACCCCGGGCTGACACATCTCAAAGGTATGGCGCTGGAGGTAGGCACGAAGTCGGTGCCCCAAATCGTCCTGGAGTTCGATCGGTTTTGCGAACGGTTCGGCCGATGGTCCGAGCGGTGGGAAGGGCATCGTAACCCGGACCGTTCTCCTGAAGAATTTCGCGTGGGCTTGGCCGAGCAGCCTGCTTCGGCTTGTGGCACCGATCAAGCGGGAGCGAACGAACTGCTTCGGCAGTACGATCTCTATGCCCGTGTCGTGACCGGCGCCATTGATGCGTCTGCGGCCGGACTTCCGTCACCAGGGTTGGAGCCGGAGGCCTTGCCGGTGTATTGCCGGTCATACCTGCCGCGCGAGATTCTGGAATGGGGAGGCGATCTGCGAGATATGTTTCCGCAGACCTGCCGCTTGTTGGACCGCCATGAGATGACGCTCGCTTCGTTCCTCGAGTACTGGTTCAGGGAGCCGAGGACGGTCGAAGGGCCCTACGACTTCTTCCTGCTCAAGCTGGATTGTTTCTGTGAATTTATCGGCGAGATGATGCCGCACGCGGCTGAGGTTGCGGTCCGTGAAGCAGCGGAGCTACGGGCGGCGTTTCAGGCGGCCTGTGAACAGATTGGGACGTTAATCGTTCAACGTTGAACGCAGGAAATGAATATGCTAGCGAATAACGATTCACGAATAACGGTTAACGTTCCTATCGCGGGCTTCTGGGAACATCTTCCCCAACCCATTATCGGGCTTTCACCGATGGACGGGGTCACCGATGCCGCCTTTCGGCTGGTGGCGGCCATGCAGGGTGCCCCGGATGTGACCTTCACGGAATTCACGAGCGTGGGGGACATCTGCCGAGGCCCGGA
>JBOHOI010000025.1:0-18331 GCA_050731155.1 Nitrospiraceae bacterium
GGTCAAGCCCTGCAGCGCCTCGCTCGGTTCGCGGAACAGATGCGACACCGTTGTTTCAATCTGGTCGAAGTGGCCATCCCGTTTCGTGATCTCGTGGAGATGAAATTCCGACAGATGCTCCTCGCCTTCGAAACCCTCTTGACCGGACCAACCCTCCCGGATCTGTTGCAGGAGGAGGTCCCATTTAGCGCCATGCCGATCGCCGGCCGGAGGCTCGGTGCCGAAATAGCAGAGGGAATAGCCGGGCAACGACCATCGCTCCAGGTGCCAGCGGCCAGTCTGTCCATCTGGACCGCAGACCCACTTGCCGTACTTGTGAAGCAAGGCGGCCACGGTCGTCTGGCCGTCCATGGAGGTGAGCAGTTCCAACCCGAGGGGGTTCAAGCGGAGCAAAGGCAGATTATCGTCCAATGGTGTCAGCCACCACTCGTCGGGGACGTGCTGATAGGCGACTATGTCGGGCATTCTCCAGGCCCGGAGCTTCAGCAGATCGTCGGTCAGCTCAAGCGGTTTCTGGATCGCAGCGGTTGGTTTCATGGCCTCTTTACTAGGCCGAATGTAGGTGGGCGACAGGTGCCGCAGGGGAAGCGTACCCGAAGGAGCCACCGTTCGGCAAGCTCAGGTTCCGCCTCTCAGGATTGGGGCCTGGTCAGAGAGGAGTACCGTGCGAGCTCGCTACGGACAAGGAAAATGGTCGGTTCGCCGTTAGGTCTGAGAGGGCAAGTTCCCCGGATCACTCACCGTCAGCATACCTCGCATGATGGGATGCAGCCGACAGTGGTAAGAATAGTTTCCTGGTGGAAGGCCTGGCAGCGTGTAGGTTTCGTTCGGCGCGATTGAGCCGGAATCAAAGGCGCAGGGACCGTCGGTGATGCAGCCGTCATGCGTGATCGTGTGGTGTGAAGCGGTAGGGTTCTCCCATCGGATCGCGGTTCCTGCGATGGCAGTGGCCATAGCAGGCTGAAAGTAGGGAGATCCGCTCTCGATCGTGATGTGTAACCGTGGCGGCGATGCGCCGCCAGGGAGTACGCCCAGCATCAGCAGCCCGGCCGTCAGAGCGATTGTGAACCAGCTCACCTGGGACTCCTTCTCAGATGAGACGCATAATGCTATGTTAGCTCCTTAGACACGAAAAATCTGGCAAGGATTCACCCTATGATCCGCTTGTTATTCGGGGCCTTGTGCGCCGGAATTGCGCTGCTGAGCGTCGTCGAGGCTCCGAATCACCGCCTGTGGCTGCTCGCGCTCGGGGCAACCGAGTGGGGTCATTGGCTGGCTCTACCGTCGCTCTTGGTATTTTTCCCAGGCTGGCGGGATTCGTGGGGCCGGCGCGTTGGAGCGGCGTTGGGTCTGGCGGCAGCGATCCTGGCGCTGAGCCCCCTGCTGCGGGCAGTGCCTGTTGCCGGCCGAGTCCCTGGCCAGCTTGTTGCGGCCTTTGGCCAAAGTACTCCTCGCTCTTCGGCCGAAGCTCCACCGCGGCCTGCTCCATTGGTGTTTCTTGATCTGTGGAGAGGCGTCGGCTCCCCACAGGTGAGCGTCCAGACTGTGGCCTATGCCACCAAAAACGGGCAGCAGTTGTGGCTTGACCTCTACCAATACCAGCCTCCGCCTTCTGAAGCTCCCACTGCGAAGGCCGGTGCCCCCGGTATTTTGGTGATCCATGGAGGATCCTGGCAAGACGGTGCTCGCACGGAGCTTGCCGCGCTGAATACCTATCTTGCAGCTCGAGGCTATGTGGTTGCGGCCATCAGCTACCGGCTCGCGCCTCGTTGGCCCTTTCCCGCGGCGCGTGATGACGTCAGGGAGGCCATTGCCTATCTGAAGGCCAAGGCCGTAGGCCTTGGCCTTGATCCGCAGCGACTCGTGCTGTTGGGGCGCTCGGCAGGTGGGCAACTCGCGCTGTTGGTTGCCTACGAGACCAATGACCCAGCCATCCGCGGCGTAGTGGCGTTTTACACGCCTGCTGATATGCGCTTCGGGTATGCGAATCCTAGTAGGCCGGCCGTGATCGACTCGAGAGGCATACTCAAGACCTATCTTGGAGGGAGTCCTGACGAGGTGTCTCCTCTGTACGATGCCGCCTCACCTTTGAACTTTGTGGCGCGTGGCACTCCGCCGACCTTGCTTGTTCACGGTGGGCGTGACGAGTTGATTTTTCCCGCTCAGAGTGAGCGGCTGGCCGTCAGCTTGACGCAGGCCGGACGGCCTCATCTCTTTCTGCGCCTGCCTTGGGCGACCCACGGCTGTGATGTGAACTTCAGCGGACCCTGCGGGCAGATCAGCACCTACGCGATCGAGCGGTTCCTGGCCGCCGTTCTGCATTGATCGCTCGAGCCCGTGGCTGGTAGACCCTCCGACACAGCCTTGCTATACTCATTTCGGCTTGGAGCATCATGATGCTGTTCCGCGATCACTTGTTGGTTCTGCCAATAATGGCACTCGGCGTGGGCTGGTTTCCATGTCAGACCCTGGCCCTCACGATCACGTCGCCCGATGAGAAGTCTGCCCTGACATCCGGTCAGCAAGTCGCCGTGACGGTGGATCTCGGCACTGAGATCGGAATCCGTCACGTCCAGTATTATTGGTATCGTCATGGGGCGGAGCCGGTCACGGCTCAGCAGGCCTCTGCGTCCCTGGTGGCGACGGCCTCCACGACCCCGCCATTTGGTGGGATGCTCACGGTGCCGATTGAGGCCGTTGGCTCCATGCGGCTGCTCGCCGTCGGGGAAGTCGCGAGGGGTCGGTTGCCAAGCTGGGATGAGTTTGATGAGATCCTGGTTCAGGTGGAGCCGACTGCTGAGCTGACCGGCATCGAGTTCGAGGTGGAGAAGCCGTGGAGGCTCGACACGATCGGGAAAATTCTTGAGACGCCGGTCGTCGGACAGTTTGCTGACGGCGTCATGCGCCGGATCGGGGGAGGGACCGCGGGAAGCACGTATCATTCCTCCAACGACCAGGTGATCACCGTCCATCCGGATGGACTCCTGCGCGTGGCGGGGAACGGAAAGGCGACAATCACCGTGACGAATAGGGGGAAGCAGGGAACCCTCGATGTCGTGGTCAAGGCGGACGCGGAACCCAATCGGCTACCGACCGCCCATGCAGGCTCGGATCTGACGGTCAAGGCCGGCACCACCGTTGTGCTGAACGGGCTCCGGAGTACCGATCCGGATGGCGATCCCTTGCAGTATGAGTGGGCGCAGATTCGAGGCAATAAAGTCCCCCTGTTGGATCCCAATACGGCAAAGCCCACGTTCGTCGCGCCCAAGGTTTCAGCCAAGCGGTTGTTGAAGTTCAAGCTCCGGGTGACGGACATGAAGGGGCCCGACACCGTGAAGGGCGGGGACAGCCTTCCGTCTTTCGTGAATGTGTGGGTCGAACCCTGAGGTTGGGCCGATTCCCTCCTTCGCGAGGGCGGTTGCAAGAGGGAACCAAATCATGCTAGATGGAGTCCGTTAGCGTCGGCCACAGAAAGCTGCCGCTCATTACTGAGGAGGAGAGAGGAATGGTGAAGAAACGGAGAAAGGCGACGAAACGGAAATCAAAGGCATCGGCGTCGAGGAGAACGAGGCCGAAAGCCAGGCGGAAGAAGACCAAGGTTCGAGCCAAGCGGGCATCCACGAGGAAGGTGGCGGTCAAGAAATCCAAGCCCAAATCTAAGCCCAGGGCCAAGGTGAAAAAAGCGAAGGTCGTGAGCCATAAGGCGGCGCCGTCCGTCGTCGGACGAAAGCCTCACGCCACGAGGGAAGAACTGCCGGAAGATATCACGCTCTCCGAGGACATGGGAGAGGATGTGCGAGAGGAGATAGCTCTGGACGACGAAGAGGACGATGCGGACTACCTTGAAAAGTCCGAAGACGTTCCGGACGACAATGATGAGTATCCCCGGCCCTGAGCGGCTGTCGCGCCATCATGCGCTGCACTGACCGCGCAATACGCGATTCTGATCTGAGCCTGAACGATCTACCCAAGTAAGACCACGTGACGAGGCCTGGCCACAGCCAGGCCTCGCAGCCCAGCCATCCGTTCCCCCTTTACACGATGATGAGTCACTTCCTGTTTGTCGCTGGCGCTCTCCGGGAGCGAAGCTCGCAGGACAGCGCCGACCTGCAACTGATGCATCAAGTCTGGGGCCTTCCAAGCGCACTGATCCGCGAGAATCTTCGTCAGTACCTGACCAACCAGTCCTGCGGGTTGGTGTATGTGCTCAAAGCCGGGCTCTACGCGCGCGTTCAGATCCTATCAGGGGTGTTGCCGCTTGACAGTCTGGACGAGTTTCTGCGGGACGAGCTCCGGACGGAGGCCCGCTACGGGTTTGTGCAGATCAAGCTGATTCAGCGGTGGGCGTCCTCTCCGGAAGACAGTCTTGTGTTGTTGCACCGGGTGCTGGAAGTTCCTGACCGGGCCGAACTCACCCGGAGGCTTAATCTGGGGATGCACCGGCTGACTCAGGAGCACTATGAGGCCATCGTGAAGGCGTTAGGGTGAGGCGACCCCCGTGCGTTTCTCGGCCGTCGTTGTCGTATCTTTCATCTCTGTTTTTGCGCTCAGCCTTTCTTTCACTGCACCCGTGCTCGCGGAATGTGTAGTCGAGCGCATGCCATCAGAGGCAGCCGCTCCACTCACGAGACATCTGGGGAAAGACTGTACTGCGCAAGAGCGTGAAGCTCAGGCGGTGACCGCCGCGGAGCTGTTGGCAGCCTTCGGGAGCGGTAAGGGGGTTGATCTGAGCGGGGTGGTGATCACTGGAGACCTGATGCTGGATGAGTTACCGCTTGCCTCGGTGACGACGCTCGACGTTCTGACGCCCAGGGTACAGGATGCAATACTGAAGCAACGCCTCCAGCAAGTCAGGGTCATCTCGGGGCCGATCCTGATCCGGAATTCCCTCGTGCGAGGCCGCATCGCCACGAATTTGAAGGAGGGGTATCTGGTGGTGAAAGGGCCGGTGACCATGACCGGCACGACGTTCGAGCGTTCGGTAGATTTTTCACATGCTGCGTTTGTGGAGTCCGTGGATTTCTCGGAAGCGGTTCTTCTCCGCGAGGGGTTCTTCATCCGGACGCTCTTCAGCCACGCAGCACGGTTCGAAAAAACTGCCTTCGGCGTCCATTCGCGTTTTCACAAGGCGGTCTTCAGCGAGACGGTGACCTTTCTGCGGGCCGGATTCAACGGAGTGGCCGAGTTTCTGGAAGTGACGTTTGAGAAAGATGCCAGTTTCTCACGGACCTACTTCAAGCTGGGCACCGGGTTTTCCGGCAGCCGTTTCCGGGGCGTGCTGGACTTTTCTGAGGCAATGTTCGAACGGGAGGCCTTCTTCCTGTTCACGGTCTTTGAGGGAGATGCCTATTTCCGTCGCACGACGTTTCGAGCCCTTGCGGACTTTACGGATGCCGAGTTTAAGGGTGTGAATGACTTCGCGAAGGTATTCTTTCAGATCGAGCCACGCTTCATCCGAACGAAGATGAGTGGGACCACCCAGTCTCCAGGAGGACTGCACGACCCCCGGTTTCTGTACGGAATTGCCGCCGCTCTGCTGATTTTTACGATCCTCTTTGTCCTCTTGCTCCGCAAGGGCTAGGTGGCTAAATCGCCCATGTCCACTATATATAGAATTTCGCTTGCCTCTAGCCCCATAAGCTGGTATAAGGGGCCAGCTTTTTTCAGGGTCATGGGTCGTCAGCGTGGAACAGGTTGAACTTCCCTATCAGATTCGAATCGAGCAGTTTGAGGGGCCGCTCGATTTGCTGTTGCATCTGATCAAGAAGAACGAGATCAATATCTATGACATCCCGATTGCGCTCATCACTCGGCAGTATCTCGACTATCTGAGCGTGATGAAGTCGCTGAACTTGGGAGTGGCCGGTGAGTTTCTGGTCATGGCGGCGACGTTGGTGCAGATCAAGTCACGAATGTTGCTGCCGGCCGATGAGGCGGAGGCCGACGAGGATGAGGGGCCGGATCCTCGGGAGGAGCTGGTTCGACGGCTGTTGGAGTACAAGCAGTTCAAAGAGGCCGCGCGTGAGCTTGACGGCCAGGAGCGGTTGTGGCGGGAGATCTTCTCTCGACAGCAGCCGCCATCCATGATGGTCCAGTCCAACGGGCCATTGCTGGAAGATGCGACCCTGTTTGACCTGGTTGACGCGTTGCAGGGCCTTCTGGCCAGGACGCCGAGTCATCAGCTCCTTGAAATCGTTCCGGAAAACCTGACGGTCAGGGACCGGATGACCATCATTCTGGAATTGCTCGATGGCCAAGAGTCCATCACGTTCCTGTCGATTTTTGAAGGCGAGAGCCATCGGCTGCTCGTCATTGTCACCTTTCTTGCACTGCTGGAGTTGATACGGATCAAGGTGGTGCGTGTGTTCCAGGGTGAGATGTTTGGTCCCATTCTGGTCACGCGGGCCTTCTCGTTGATGACCGGCGAGGAGCCGATTGAAGCCTAGCAACCTGCGAGGAGGAATACCATGAGCACACCGATGGACAGGCCGAAAGATGACGACGTCCCCACGCGTGACGGCGGTGAAATGGTGCTCACGAAGAGCGAGACGAATGGGCACGGCGTCGGCAATGGGAACGGGAACGGCGCAGATCATCAGGAGGCATTGTGGGAGACGTTGGACGAACGGGTGCTGAAGGGTATTCTCGAAGCGCTGTTGTTCGTCTCCCACGAGCCGTTGTCCGTGGATCGTTTGGTGACGGTGCTGGGGAAGGTCTCAAAGGCCGAGGTTGTGGAGGCGTTGCGATGCCTCACGGAGGATTACAACCGAGAGGGACGCAGTTTGCAGCTCGTCGAGGTGGCCGGCGGCTTTCGGATCGTGACCAGGCCGGATATTGCACCCTGGGTCAAACGTCTCGACAAGGTCAAATCGGCGCCGAAACTGTCACGGTCCGCGCTCGAATCGCTTGCCATTATTGCGTACAAGCAACCGATCGTCCGGGCCGAGATCGAGGAGATCCGCGGTGTCGAGACGTCCAGTGTGCTTCGGACCCTCTTAGAGCGTAAGCTTGTGCGGATGATGGGTCGAAAGGATATGCCTGGTCGGCCGATTCTGTACGGGACCACCAAGTATTTCTTGGAGCACTTCGGCCTGCGCGATCTCTCTGAACTGCCTCCCTTGCGTGAATTCAAGGAACTGGGCGAGTCTGAGCAGGCTTCATTGCCGGTTGAAGACGATTCCCTGTTCTTGACTCCTGAGCCGGCCGAGCGAGTCTGACTTCGCCCGGTTTCGTGCCTTGCTGTTGATGGCTTGCTCCACTCCTTCCCTCTAATTCTCTCGTAAGTGCGCGCAGCTCGCGGAGGGCCACGCTATCTTGACGAGAGCATTTTCCGTTTGCTAAACTGCCTCTTCTAAGTGTTTGAAACACGTTAGATTCTTTCTGGATTTCCGGCTCTGTTTCCAAGCCGGATGCATGAGGCGAGGAACATGATGAAGGAGTGGCTGTTGCAGGAGGTGCCCCTGACTGCTCGTCAAAAGCTCCAGGTCGAAGGGAACTCCGGTGAATGGGGTGCTGGAGAGGCGATTGAGGAGGAAAAACTCCCGCCTGCCCCGACCGGAGTCGTGGCCAAACCAGGGAACGGTCGAATCACGATTTTCTGGGATCCGGTTCCCGATTCGATGTACTACAACCTCTACTTCCTGACCTCCAAAGGCGTGCAAATCAAGTTCTCCGAGCTCACCCGCCCGATTGCCAGCGCGGCGGATTTCAACCCGGTTCTCGGGGTGACGAAAGAGAAGGGCAACTGTATCGAGGGTGCCGCCTCTCCGTATGTCCACGACGACCTGGCGGCCGGGACCTGTTACCACTATGTGGTGACCGTGGTGACCCCGGACGGAGAAAGCCCCGGGTCGGCGGAGGTGATGGCGATCCCGTCCCCCTATCTCGTGGTGATGAAGATCGGCCAAGAGGGAGTGGATGACGGGGAGTTCAAATCACCGACCGGGATCGCCTTGGACAGCGAGGGGAATATTTTCGTCGCTGACACGGATAATCATTCCATTCAAAAGTTCGACAAGGAAGGAAAGTTCCTGGCTCGATGGGGCAGTGAGGCGAGTTCACAGGAAGGGGAGTTTTACTATCCGCGCGGGCTGGCGACCGGTCAGGATGGCGTCGTCCATGTCGCTGACAGCGGCAACAACCGGGTCCAGAAGTTCGATTCCGCAGGCACTCCATTGCGCGCCTGGGGAAAGTTCGGGTTCGCCTGGCGGGGCGCGGACATGGGGAAGTTTGATGTGCCGTGGGGCGTAGCGACCGACACCCAAGGCAACTTGTACGTCTCGGATAGCAGCAACGCGCGGATTCAGAAGTTCCAGTCGGACGGGACCCCGCTCCTGAAATGGGGACGGGACGGCAGCTTTGACGGAGCCTTCTTTTTCCCGCGCGGGATAGCCATAGACTTCGTGGGAAACATATATGTTGCGGATGAGGGCAACCATCGCGTCCAGAAATTCGATACGAGAGGCAGTTTCCTCACCAAATGGGGACGGGAAGGCAGTGGTCCCGGTCAATTCAAAGCCCCCTGGGGCGTTGCCTGCGACGCGTTGGGAAATGTGTACGTGGTGGACAGCGGCAACCATCGCATCCAGAAATTCGATGGGAACGGCACCTTTCTCTGTGCCTGGGGCAACCGCGGCCAGACGGAAGGACAACTGAATTTCCCGTCCGGCATCGCGGTGGATAAAGAAGGGTACGTGTATGTGGTGGACAGCGGCAACGCGCGCGTGCTGAAGTATGCGCCGACCGAGGAGGAGTTGCAGAGGGCTGCGCAGACCGCAAAGCAGGAAGACACGGCCTTGCCGGCACCGCGGAGTTTAGTGGCGAAAGCAGGCGATACCGAAGTGATCCTGAGCTGGCTGGATGTGCCAGGGGCTGTCTTCTATAACCTATACTTCCACACCACGCCCGGCGTGACCACTCAGACGGCGACCCGCATCGAGGGCGTGACGATGCCCTACACGCATTCCGGTTTGACCAACAATATCCCCTACTATTACGCCCTGACCGCCGTCTATCAGGACGGGCTCGAAAGCGGCCTGTGCGAGGAGGTGATGGCGACGCCGGTGCTCATCGACATGACGGCCCCGCAGAATCCCAATGCGATCATCAACCATGGGGCGTTCATGACGAACGCGCCTGACGTGGTGGTGACGATTTCAGCCACTGACGTGGATACGGGCGTGGGGGCCTATTTTATTTCCGAAAGTCCGATGACGCCGATGGCCGGCGTGCCAGGGTGGGTGGATGTGCTCCCTGCGCACAAGTTCGGGGGGACAATTCCTTTCACCCTCTCCCCCGGGGATGGCCATAAAACCATGTATGTCTGGTTCAAAGACGTTGGCAACAACGTCTCGATGCCGGCGACCGCCAGTATCCTGGTCAACACGTCAGGCTACCTATGCGTGTCGAAATGGGGAAAGCCTGGTCGCGGGGCCTCTCTGTTGCACGGTGGCGAGTTCATGAGTCCGATGTACGGCGTTGCCATGGACCAGCAGGGATCGCTGTTCGTGGTGGACAACGGCAACAACCGTGTCCAGAAATTCGACAACACCGGCAACTTTATTATCCTGTGGGGAAACTTCGGGTCAGCTAACGCCAATTTCCACAACCCGACCGGGATCGCGTGTGACGCGCAGGGGAATGTGTTCGTGGTGGATACGAACAACCATCGCGTCCAGAAGTTCGACGGCAAATTGGGCCAGTACCTGATGAAGTTCGGCTCGCGCGGGAACGGGGAGGGGCAGTTCAATTCGCCCTGGGGTATCACGGTGGATCGGGTGAGAGGATACATCTACGTCGTGGATAGCGCGAATTTCCGGATGCAAAAGTTTGATCACACCGGCGAGTTTGTCATGCAGTGGGGCAGCTTCGGCAGCAACGACGGGCAGTTTTATTTTGCGCGTGGGATTGCCGTTGATCCGTCGGACGGTGCCGTGTATGTCGTGGATATGGGCAATCACCGTGTGCAGAAGTTCGATACCAGCACCAACGTTCTGCCGCAATTGATCACGAAATGGGGAGGTGGCGGTCCCGGCCACGCCAGCAGCGCGCAATCCCAGGAAGCGGGTCAGCTCCGTTCTCCGTGGGGCATCGCGGTGGATGGAAACGGGGATGTCTATGTTACGGATACCGGCAACCACCGAGTGCAAAAGTTCGACCGTGAGGGGAACTTCATGACGCAATGGGGAGGGTTCGGCAACGGGGACGGGCAATTCAACTTCCCATACGGCATCGCCGTGGATGGGCGCGGCAGCATCTTTGTGGTGGACAGTAGCAACACGCGCGTTCAACAGTTCTTGGCGGCTGAGGAGGGTGGAGAACGGTTGAAGGACGAGGCTGAGGCTGCGGCCGCCCTGACGGACCAGACAACCGAAGGGCAACGCCCGTAATAGGCAGATTGATGCGCGAGAAAGACATCAGAGTGGGCCTGACATACGACGACGTGGTCTTGGTGCCGGCTAAGTCGGAGGTGCTTCCCAGCGAGACCGACACCCGGACGCGCGTGTCGCGGAACGTGACGATCAACATTCCGATCGTGAGCGCGGCGATGGATACCGTGACCGAGGCCCGGTTGGCCATTGCGCTGGCCCGTGAGGGCGGGATGGGCATGATCCATCGCGTGCTGGCGCCCGCCGATCAGGCGGCCGAAGTGGATAAGGTCAAGAAGTCCGAGAGCGGGATGATTCTGGACCCCATCACGATTTCGCCCGACCAGACGATTCGGGACGCGCATCAGCTCATGTCGAAGTACAGAATTTCCGGGATTCCCGTGACCAAGCACAGGAAGCTCGTGGGCATTCTGACCAACCGGGATCTGCGCTTTGAAACCCGGATGGACCTGAAAGTCTCGCAGGTCATGACGCGGGAAAAACTGGTGACCGCTCCGGAAGGCACCAGCCTGGAGAAAGCGCGGGAAATTCTGCATGAGTATCGGATTGAGAAACTGCCGGTGGTCAACAAGCGCTTCGAACTGAAGGGGTTGATCACGATCAAGGATATCGAGAAGCGCATCAAGTATCCCCACGCCTGCAAGGATTCCCATGGACGCCTGCGGGTAGGAGCTGCCGTCGGCGTTGGCGCGGATGCCGAGCAGCGCGTGGAGCTGCTGGCGAAGGCAGGGGTGGATGTGGTTGTGGTGGACACGGCTCACGGCCATGCGCGGAGCGTGCTGGACACGGTAAAGTTCGTCAAGCAACGGTATCCGGGCATGGAGGTGATCGCGGGCAATATCGTGACCGCCGCAGCCGCGAAGGATCTGGTGAAGGCTGGGGTAGACGCGGTGAAGGTGGGGGTTGGTCCCGGTTCGATTTGCACTACCCGCATGGTGTCCGGGGCGGGCATGCCGCAGTTGACCGCGATCTCCGACTGTGCCGAGGCGTTGGCCGGGAGCGGCATCCCCATCATCGCGGATGGTGGGATCAAGTACTCCGGCGACATTACGAAGGCCTTGGCTGCGGGAGCTTCCGCCGTGATGGTCGGAGGCCTTCTGGCTGGAACCGAGGAGTCGCCGGGCGAAACCATCTTGTTCCAGGGGCGCACCTACAAAGTGTATCGCGGGATGGGCTCGATCGGCGCGATGGAAAAGGGCGGAAAGGACCGCTACTTCCAGGCTGGGCGTCCTGAGTCGAAGCTGGTTCCTGAAGGGATTGAGGGGCGCGTACCCTACAAAGGTACCCTGTCGGGCGTGATCTACCAGCTCGTCGGCGGGGTCAAGTCCGGTATGGGCTACTGCGGTTGTCGAACTATCCCGGAACTGCAGCAGAAGGCGGTCTTCATCAGGCAGACGCTCGCCGGCCTCCGGGAGGGTCACGTCCACGATGTGATCATCACGAAAGAAGCGCCGAATTACCGGACCGACTGGGAGTAAAGTTTTGAAAGTCGAACGTCCGAACGTCCTAAAGTCCGTGCGCTGATAGACTTTCAGACTTGACGACGTTCAGACTGGATGACGTTCGGCATGGAACTCTGGCACGATAGAATCCTCGTTCTCGACTTCGGTTCTCAGTACACACAGCTCATCGCTCGTCGAATCCGCGAAGCGCAGGTCTATTCCCAGATCCTGCCTTGTACCGCTTCCCTCGCGACCGTTCTTGCATACCGCCCGAAAGGCATTATCCTCTCTGGAGGACCGGCGAGCGTCTATGACCGGAAGGCTCCGCTGCTCTCCACGCAACTGCTGGACCAAGGCGTCCCGATCCTCGGTATTTGCTATGGCATGCAGCTGGTGACGCATCTGTTGGACGGGGCAGTGGCGAAGGCGACACGACGGGAGTACGGACGTGCGGAGCTCAGCATCGACGATCGGTCCGATCTCTTCAAAGGGGTGGGGGACGAACACTCGACCATCGTGTGGATGTCGCATGGCGACCGGATCGAACGCATGCCGAAGGGATTCTGCTCGATCGCGCACACGGCGAACTCTCCAGTGGCTGCGATGAAGATGGTGGCGGGCGGCCGGAGAATCTATTGTCTCCAATTTCACCCTGAAGTCGCCCACACAGTCGAGGGAGCACGTATCCTCCGCAATTTCGTCTATGACATTTGCGGCTGTCAGCCTACCTGGACCATGAGCTCCTATGTGGACACGGCGGTCGGTCAGATCCGTGAGACAGTGGGGCGCAGCCAGGTGATTTGCGCCTTGAGCGGTGGCGTCGATTCCTCCGTAGCGGCGGTCCTGGCCCACCGGGCCATCGGCAAGCAACTGACTTGTGTCTTTGTGGACAACGGCCTGCTGCGGAAAGAGGAAGGACCGAAGGTCCGGCGGACCTTTGCCTCCCACCTCAGACTCAATCTCAAGTATCTTGACTGTTCAACGCAGTTCCACGCCGCCCTGAAGGGTGTCACGCACCCGGAGCGGAAGCGGAAGATCATCGGACGTCTCTTCATCAAGAACTTTGAGAAGGAAGCAAGCCGCCTCGGCAAGGTGGACTATCTGGTGCAGGGCACCTTGTACCCGGATGTCATCGAAAGCGTCAGTTTCAAGGGCCCGTCCGCGACCATCAAGACCCACCATAATGTGGGCGGACTGCCGACCCGGATGAGGCTCAAGCTGATCGAGCCACTGCGCGAGCTGTTTAAGGACGAGGTTCGGCTGTTGGGCAAAGAGCTCGGCCTGCCCGATGAAATCATTTGGCGGCAGCCGTTTCCCGGCCCTGGGTTGGCTATTCGCGTGCTGGGACCAGTCGGCAAGGAACGGTTGGCGATGCTTCGAGAGGCCGAGGCCATCGTGGAGCAGGAAATCAGGAACTCCGGCCTCTACCGGGAGCTCTGGCAGGCCTTTGCCGTGTTGCTCCCCGTTCGAACCGTGGGCGTGATGGGGGATCAGCGAACCTATGAGCATGTCGTCGCGATCCGGGCGGTCACCAGCCTGGATGGGATGACGGCCGATTGGGCGAGGCTACCATACGAGCTGATGGGTACGATCTCGAATCGGATCATCAACGAGGTGAAAGGGGTCAATCGAGTGGTCTATGACGTCAGCTCGAAGCCGCCTAGTACGATTGAATGGGAGTAACGTTACTCGTGAAGCGTGAAGCGTCCAAAAGGATCCCTTTTCTTCCTACGAGCGACGAGTGACGAGATACGCTTAACGCGGATCGCCATGGAAATCAGACTACAAAAGTTGATCGCTGGAACGGGGCTCGCATCGCGGCGGAAGGCAGAGGAGATGATCGCCGCGGGCCGCGTGACCGTGAACGGGAAGGTGGTTCGCGAGTTCGGCACTCGTGTTGATCCGGAGCGTGACCACGTGAAAGTGAATGGCCGGCATCTAAAGGCTGTGCAGCCGTATGCCTACCTCATCCTCAATAAGCCCAAGAATGTCATGTCCACTTTGGATGATCCTGGTGGCCGGCCAACAGTGAAACACCTTCTGCCGGGAGTCAGTGTCCGAGTCTTCCTGGTGGGACGGTTGGACTTTGATAGTGAGGGGCTGATGCTGCTGACCAACCACGGCGATCTGGCCCAAGCGCTGTCGCACCCCCGGTACCATGTTCCCAAAACGTATCTGATTAAAGTGAAAGGCGTGTTGACGGACCAAGAGATCAAATCCTTAGAACGGGGCGTGGAGTTAGAGGACGGCGTGACCAGCCCGGCGACGGTGAAAAAAGTCAGAAAGGCTGCACAGAACTCCTGGCTGGAGATCACGATCCATGAGGGGCGGAAACATCAAGTCAAGCGCATGCTGGAAGCGGTGGGGCATCCTGTTTTGAAGCTGATCCGGGTTCGGTTTGGTCCCTTGACCCTGGGGGATCTGGCTCCAGGAGAGTACCGCTATCTCATGGACCGAGAGGCTAATGCGTTGCGTGATCTAGTTCGCGATCGAGTGGCTAGGGGTGAGAGGCTAGAGGCAAGGGGTGATGAATCAAAGCGCCTCGTTCGCAGGAGAAGCGCATGAAGATCCGAACACATCGCTGTGGTGAGCTGACGAAGGCCCATGTTGGCCAGACTGTGGTCTTAGACGGCTGGGTGCATCGGCGGCGAGATCACGGCAACGTCATTTTTATTGACCTCCGTGACCGGTTCGGCATCACCCAGATCGTGTTCAATCAGGAGATGAACGCGCCGGCCCACAAGCGGGCGCATGAGCTTCGGAGTGAATTTGTCGTATCAGTCAACGGCAAGGTGATGTTGCGGCCTGAGGGCTCAGCCAATCCAGACCTCGGCACCGGCGAGATCGAAGTGATGGCCCAAGCGGTGGAGATCCTCAATGATGCAGAGACTCCACCGTTCGTGATCGAGGATGAGGCGGACGTCACCGAGGCGCTGCGGTTGAAATACCGATACCTCGATCTGCGGCGACCCAAGATGCAGCGATTGCTGCAGTTGCGGCACGATGTCACGCAACAGGTCCGAACCTTCCTGAACGGACAGGGCTTCCTTGAAATTGAAACGCCTGTGCTGACCAAGAGCACGCCGGAAGGCGCCCGCGATTACCTGGTCCCGAGCCGTGTGAATCCCGGGAGTTTCTACGCGCTTCCTCAGTCACCACAACTCTTCAAACAGATTCTCATGGTGAGTGGAGCAGACCGCTACTATCAGATTGCCCGGTGTTTCCGAGACGAGGACCTTCGCTTCGATCGCCAGCCGGAATTCACGCAGATTGATATGGAGCTGTCGTTCGTCGATCGAGAACAGGTGCTGTCGCTCGCTGAACACATGATCAGTCTTGTGTTCAAGGACACAGCCGGCATTCCACGCCAGACGCCCTTTCAGCGAATGACGTATGACGAGGCGATGGGCCGATATGGGTCTGACAAACCTGACCTCCGCTTCGGCATGGCGCTCCATGATGTGAAAGAGTTCGCCGCAAAAACGGAGTTCAAAGTCTTCCGAGAGGCGATCGCGAAGGGCGGGATGGTGAAGGCGCTCATTGTCAAGGGTGGGGCTGCGATTTCCAGGACCCGCATCGATGCGTTAGGGGAGACGGCGAAGAGTTTTGGTGCGAAGGGATTAGCGTGGGTCAAGATCGGGGCGGATGGCCAGCTTGAGTCGGTCATCGCAAAGTTTCTGGATGCCGGCAAGCTCCGTGCTGCCGTGCCGGAGGCGACTCCTGGCGATTTGCTCCTCTTCGTCGCGGATCAACCGAAAATCGTGCACGATGTGCTCGGTCGCCTCCGTCTGCTGCTTGGTGAGGAACTTGGCCTGATTGATCACAAACTCTGGCGACCGCTCTGGGTGATTGATTTCCCGCTGCTGGAATATGATGAACAGACGCGCCGCTACGTAACCCTTCATCATCCGTTCACCGCCCCGTTCGATGAAGATCTGCCGCTGCTGGATTCAGACCCGCTACGGGTCAGGGCCAAGGCCTATGATCTGGTTCTGAACGGCAACGAGCTCGGCGGTGGCAGTATCCGAATCCATCGCCGTGAGATCCAGAGCAAGGTCTTTGACCTGCTCGGCATCGGCAAGGAAGAAGCCTCGGCGAAGTTCGGGTTTCTGCTGGAAGCGCTCGAGTATGGCGCGCCTCCCCACGGAGGCATCGCCTTCGGCCTGGACCGCCTGGTGATGCTTCTGGGCGGCGCCGACTCGATCCGCGACGTCATCGCGTTTCCGAAAACTCAGAAGGCCCAGTGCCCCATGACCGACGCCCCCTCACCGGTCGATCCTCAGCAACTGAAGGACCTCCACATCAAGCTGGACAAGATCGAGTAGGCTCCCGGCTTTGCCGTCGAGCCGTTCGCTTCGGTTTCTCTTCGCTCGACAGGGGCTGAAGCCCGCACCAGGCTTGGTGATCCCGCTAGTTGCCGCGCGTGTCTTTACCAGATATGCTGTAGGTAACCAATCGGTCATGCGGAAGGTGCGCTATGAGGCTGTTCCGTCACCTCCTCTGGGTGGGGCTGGTGCTGGCGGTCAGCGGTTGCGCGCTGTTCGAAGGCAAAGAGACGACCTTCCTACGCTCAGCCCAGGATCGCGCGACTCAAGAAGAGGTGAGGCAGCGGCTGGGCCCGCCCCAGCTCGCGACATCTACTCAGTCGGCTGAATCGGTCTGGGTGTATCAGGTACGACAACAGCAGCCAGGGAGCAGAATCAATGCTCCGGGCCTGTGGTGCGACGAGTACGTCCTCACATTCGACAGCCAGGCGGTTCTGCGACGCTGGACGCACCGGTCCTATTTCCACGGTGGCGAGGTCATGTCGACCTATTGCGTAGCGGATGGCTATAAGCCGACGTCGTGAGAACAAAGGAGGTCTCCATGATCCTGATTCGGTCTCTCCTTGGAATCGGTCTCGTGCTGATGCTTACCGGCTGTACGCTCTTCGTGCCTAAAGAAACCCGCTACCTCCGATCGGCCCAGGATCAGGCGACCCAAGAGGAGGTTCAACAGCAGCTTGGTGCGCCCAAACTGATGACGACCACCCCGGCGGGTGAATCGCGGTGGGTCTATGAGGTACGGGAAATCGAGCCGGGGGCACAGAATACGTGGGCGACGGCCGGGTCCTGGTGCGATGAATATACGCTCACGTTCGATAAGACCGGCGTGCTCCGGCAGTGGACACACAAGTCGTATTTCCACGGCGGCGAATTGATGCCGATCTCCTGCAACAGCGTGCTAGGTGTCCAGAAGCCAGCGTTGTAAGCTAGGTGTTCGAACTCGCGAGCGCGTGGTTTCGTCCGTTCGACATCCACGACGTGCTGCGACGGTAGACGCACAAATCCCAGCTCCATGACAGGGAGTTATTGCCAGCCCATTGCGTGTCGGAGTGATTCAAGCCAGCATCCCAAGAGCTGCCCGCGCGCCCTCGCCGGTGAGTCCGGAGCAAATGTTCCACAGTGCGCGGAACGACGAAAAGCAGAATGAGCTACCCCCGATTCCGTAGACACCCTCGAAGGGGGACAGAGTGATGGGTTTCGAACTGCACCGGGCTGACATAGCCCAAGGTCTGATGCAGCCGCTGCCGATTATAGAACACCTCGATGAACTCGAACACCTCCGCTTGGGCTTCGTCCCGGGTGTGGTAGTCCCGGTCATGCACCAACTCGTTCTTGAGCGTGCTGAAGAAGCTCTCCACGACGGCGTTGTCGTAACAGTTCCCTTTGCGGCTCATGCTGGCCACGAGCCCCTGCTGAGTCAGAACCTGCTGGTATGCCCCACTGGTGTACAGCGCGCCTTGATCCGTGTGATGGATCAGGCCCGGGGCGGGCTGCCGCTGGTCCACGGCCATGCGGAGTGCCGCCACGGCCACGTGCTTGTCCGGCGTCGCACTCATCGCCCAGCCAATGACGCGGCGGGAATACAGATCGAGGAGCACGGCCAGGTACAACCAGCCCGCCCGGGTCGCGATGGCCGTGAGATCCCCGGCCCAGATCCGATTGGCCGCGGGGGCGACGAAGATTTGTTGCAGCCGGTTGGGCGCCGGCGGGGCGAACTGATGGTGTTCGACCAGCAGCCGGACCCGCCGGACGCGCCGCGCGATCAGGCCGTGCGCCCGGCGCAGGCGGGCGACACGATGCCGCCCACACGCGACCCCCAGGGCGGTCAGGGCGTGCCACAGCTTCACGGCCCCGTACCGCTCCTTGGTCTGACGATGCAGCCGCTGCATCTGTGCCACCAAGGTCTGATTCGCCTGGGCACGACGACTGGCCCGTCGTCGTCGCCAGGCATAGTAGCCGCTCCGGCTCACCTGCAGCACCCCACACATTCGCAGAATCGAGAACGCCCCGGTGTGCGCACGGATAAACGCATATCTCAGCCCGACTCCCGCGCAAAGAACGCCGCGGCTTTTTTTAAAATGTCGCGCTCCTCCCGCAGCCGCGCATTCTCGCGCCGTAACCGGGTCAGCTCATCGGGGCTGTGGGCGCGGCCACCCTTGCCGGGAAAGGACGCCTC
>JBOHOI010000026.1:0-18202 GCA_050731155.1 Nitrospiraceae bacterium
CACATACCTGCCGGTGCCATATGGCTGCTGGGCTGACGTTGCTTCCACAACCGTCACAATGACGTCATCACCGGTCTGAACATTTTTGAGCTGCTCCATGTTCGAGGTCTCGTCGAGGTAGGCTCTCACTTCGGACAGCGCACCACTGCCGGCTCTGCCTTCATCGTGCGAGCTTCCCCCTGTCTCGAGGTGGATCTTACGGCCAGGAACATCAATGGCGAGGACGCGGCCGTAGATCGTCGCAGCTTGTGAGAGCCTTTCCTTGAACGCCTGCGTATCCCAGGTTTGGGAACGCGTCCCGGTGCCAGCCGATTCACCAACGCCTGTGCCGAACCCGGAGTGCTGCGGCAGGCGCTCCTGGGCGGCTGCTATACCCACGGAGCCCGCCAACAGGATCACTACTCCCATTAAGACTACATTACGCATGTGCTGCCTCCTTGTAAGTTAGAATATGAGGTACGTAAGAATGAAAAAACGACAGATTCGTTACTTGCTGCCTCACTCGCAGATGGATGACGGAGACAAACAGAAATATAGGTCAACTTTGCATGCCGTGTCAAGAGGAATTCCTGTCGGGTCACAGACCGAAACCGGTTCTGCCGCTTGGGCTCGCCTGCCTCAAAACCCAGGAAAAATCTTAGCCTTCCTGGCTAGACCACAGGCAGTGCTGCCACCCACAACCCCCTGGCTGGGCAGGGGTCCCCCAGCTAAGGGGGCACGCCCTGAAGACCTCGCGGTGGTGCCCGGAGGGAGGATCGAACTCCCACTCTCTTGCGAGAACCAGATTTTGAGTCTGGCGCGTCTGCCAGTTCCGCCATCCGGGCCACAGTCTCCCGTCGTGGTGTCGCGTCGGGCTCCTTCCTAGCACGATCGTCTCGGACCGTCAACTTCCACGAGGCGCCCCTTTTCTTTCGCAGGAACCGAGTGCTACGAGGCATACTCCCCACACTCCGTGCTCGTAAGTGACAAGCAGCGACACTACCCTTGACACCTCCCCAAAGTCGGCCTAGCCTTTCGTACGCCAGTAAGGGGAGATCCATGAGTCTCGCTCAGGAGAAGCTTGAAGCAATCGCATCATATCTCACCGAGCATATTTCTAATTCAAGTGTCACAATTCAACCATTACTGGAAGCATCCCCGGTCTATATTCTGATCGTAAAGACGCCCCATCATCAGCGTCGCGTCAATATATCCCGCCCACTCATAGAAGATGAAAATCATTCGGTGGCGAAGGTGCGTAAGCTCCTCGTTCGAGATAAATTAGACGAGGAAATCCAGCGTCTTGATCGCGAAGAGTATACTTGGATTCCCGTCTAGATGGCTGAAACACTCGACCACAAAGAAACCGCTACCCTCACCTCGCTGAGCATTTTTTGGTTGTCTTGATGGAGTGCGGAGACAGTGTCGAAACCAACCCCGAACGGATTCTGCCTGTGTTAAAGCAAGCCCAACGTTGTTGTGATGGGCGATGCAATGGACTGTACGAGTGTGTGTCTCAGGATGTGGCTTGCGCTGATGTCTCACAGATGGAGTTATGCCTAATGGGAAAGCGTGACGACTGTCCTGTGAAAGGCCACGGAGCGTTCTAGGTGCCTTGCCCCACTTAAGATTTGAGTAAGTTGTACGCCGCTAACGTGAACACCTGCGCACGGACAACGGCCTGCGATCCACTTAGGGATTGCCGCAATTTCTCAGCTAGGCAGTCTCCAAATCAGGTCAACATCAACCATCCTTGCCATCGGAGAAACATCTATGGATAATTCAGCGGTTAGACAGTTCCGGGCCACCACAGTTACGTTTAGAGGCTTTATGAAGACGGGTCATGTTATTGCCTACCTGCTGGCGTGCGGGTTCGCTGTCTCTCTGTTTGGCTGCGCCAGAACTCTCTATCCAGTTACAAACGGGTCTCATGCCCCAATTGATCCTGCTGCTAAGGACAAGAAGTGGCGCTTTGTCGTTTGGAGTGACCATGCAGGGGTTGCGAATGCGATAGCAGCCTGGACTCAACAGGTAGGACACACGGTCGTTGAACGAGCACGATTGATGGAAGTGTTCAATGAGCAGAAGCTCAGGCTCACCCACACTCCTGACGATAACGCTGACGTGCTACGGGTTGGCAGACTTGTAGGTGCTGACAGGGTGATCTTTGCAGATGTGACAATCAGGCCAGAAGCTGTGAGTCAGGCCTATGTTGGGCCTTATGGGGGCGGCAGCCGATCCGGGACCGTCTATCATCTCAATGTGTCGGTACGTGCTGTGAATGTTGAAACTGGAGAGGTCCGCTGGAGTGGCACGGCCTATTACCCCGGTCCCGTCACCAATCCCGACCAAGGTGCAGTGTACCTAGCACAGTCGGCTATCGCCCGAGCACTCTGCCCAGTGGAAGAAGGCTTTGAATGGGTAGAACCGGGAAGCTGGAGCGAGGGCGGATGCAGAAAAAAGTAATCTGTTCAGGCCTAAGGGAGGCCGACGCCGAGGGAGCGGGAATCACTAGCGCAGATCATAACCGGGATACAAGTTCTCGTCAGAGGTTGTCGCCAGAACTGCTAACGAATTCTAACCCGAAGTGAAGTTTTAACGCTGACAAATCAAAGTACTCACCGGCTAGCATCTTCCCCTTGATTTGCGAGAAAGGCCAGCGCTCTGTCCATGTGCCTAGCTGTTTAGCATGGCGGAAGTGCAAGTTAACCTCATAGGCCACAAGATCCCCGACCTGCAGCGGGAGGACGGATTTGGGTGACGCGAACGTGATGCCCGCCAATTTTTCCGGGAGACCAGGTGGGGCTTGTTCACTCTTGCATCGCTCGTAATACTGCAACGCCTTGCCTTGGAATCCACTTAGCTCCGCGAAAAATAGGTGAACTTGCTCCTCGGTGCTAGCGTGTGCCGCACACGTCGCCGCGGCTATCACACATGCTATAAAACACGGGTAATAGGGATCGTTGCCAAGCAGGGCTTGCTGGTCCGGGGTTAGGCCGGAGAAGAGGTCCACCGGCATGGTTCCTCCGACGTACCCTTCAACATGGGCGTTGATCACGTCGAACAATCGCTGCAAAAACTCTCGCCGTCGAGGCTCAGTCCAGCCTTCGTACTCGCCTTGAAAATGGGCGAAGTCCTTCATGTGGAGCTGCGACACGCTAAACTCGTCCAGAACAGCTCTCCAGCTCGGTTCGAAGGCCTCCCATTGCTCAATCGAAGCTACCGCTCCACCGATCGTCACGTCCAGGGCATGAGGATCGGCTGAATGCCCGCTTTCGTCCATGTACGCGCGAAGCACGGTGACCGCCGGTCGTGACCCTGCCGAAATGCTGGCAAGCTGCTTAATGGGGACGTATATCTGAACCGCCTGCATTATGCGCTCCTTCCAAGCCGTAGTTAAGGGCTCGCCTGCCCGTGTTAAAGCCTGTGATCCATCCGTTACCACCCATTGAGCACTCATGCTTTTTTGGGGGGCGCTCGGCGTGCGCCTGAGGGTCCCATCTGCGCGAGCCCTCAGGTGGGGGATGTGCCCAGTGGGGGCAGGTGTTAAATAGGTGTTAGAGGGAGCGACAAAACGGGCAGGAGTGCAACAAAGAGAGACAGACTGAACCAACAGATCAACCGCGCTTCTGCGTAGGAAGGACAAGGGGATTACCCAGAGGTCATCAACGACTTGAGCAACCCCCTTCGGGTTCATTTTGAGTCTGGCGCGTCTGCCAGTTCCGCCACACCAGCATCGTTCAGTTGCATTTCCCGCAACATCCCTACAACAACTCCCGCAACAAAGTTGAACTTTAGACTAACAAAATGCATTGTCTGCAAGCAGTCTCCCACCGATGTACTCGTTTGGTTAGTGATATATAACTTCTTTATCCTCTCCGCATTTGCTGCATTTTCCTGGTGCAAACTTCATATATTTTCCTGTTGCCCATGCCGTTCGTTCGGAGGCTAAAAAATCTCTTTCGACCTGTGAAAGTTTCGCATGATTGGCAGTGGTCAACTTCTGGTAACAGTCAATGCAAAAGGCAACTTGTGTAGAGTTAGCCATGTCAGTCTCCTTGCTCTAGCTTGTCAACGCGACGAGCTAGTTGCTCCACATATCCGACCAACTCCACGAGATTTTGATCTGTTAGGCTACGTTGCTTGCCATCCACACCCCTAAGTTTTAATCCAAATTTATCTATCGCTTCTGTTAATGGACTGTTCGCCATGATTTTCTCCTCTCTTTAGAATTGTTCACCAGACTGCAAATCTGGCACGTCTGCCTGAAACACTCGCCGCAACAAATCCCGCAACATGGTCGTTTTAATCCCATTATGGATCAATGACTTATGTGTCGAGGGCATTCCAGTGTATCCGAATTTTGCAAAACAAGGGTAGGAAAGTTGCAGCAGCAGAATATCTGAAGTTGAAGATTTTGAGTCTGGCGCGTCTGCCAGTTCCGCCATCCGGGCCACGGGCTCCCGTCACGGGTTCTCTTCGGGCTTCCTTCCTAGCACGATCGTCTCAGACCGTCAATGTCCACGATGGCCCCTTTTCTTTCGCAGGAACCGAGTGCTACAATGCTGCTACCGTTCTGAGCAGCAACGGGATCCGAGCCGTCAGACTCGGGGATATCCCAAGAGGAGGGCGACCGAGATGGCAGCAATGCAGTGCGTCAAATGTGGAAAAGCGGGAGAAGTAATCACCGATCCTCTGTTCATGGGGCGGCTTGAGTCAGAGATTAAGGCCAATGTCTGCAAGAGCTGCTGGAGAGAATGGGAGGGGATGAAGGTGATGGTGATCAACGAATATCAGGTCAACCTTGGTGAAGAGAGTGGTCGGGAGCTCGTCAAGAAACATATGCGGGCCTTCCTCAAGCTCGGCGAAGCAGTGGACGACTCCAAGTTGCAGCAAAGTTATAGACCGGTGCAATAGCCTGTCAGCCTTTCCGGGGTGACCCGCTCGACAGGAGCGGTGAGTCGCTTTCTGGTGCCTCTCCAACAGACTGTGCCTCCTCCCAGTGAACGTGATCAACAGGCTGCGGCTTGTCAGCCCTCCTTAGAAAAAATGGACGGCCGCCTCGCGAACGTGGTTGCGATCGTCACGGGTGCAGGACGCGGGATCGGCCGCGCCACAGCCGAACTGTTCGCCCGGGAAGGGGCGAACGTTGTCCTGTGCTCCAGGACGAGCAGGGAACTCAGAGCGGCGCTTTCCACCATCAAGGCGGCTGGGGGGGAGGCTGTCGCGCGCGTGACCGATATCGGATCTCCTCTGCAAGCACGCGCCCTCGTGCGCTTTGCAGTCCACCGCTATGGCCGGCTTGATCTGTTGATCAATAACGCCGGAATTTTAGGACCGCGCGTGCCGATTTCAGACTATCCGTTACGCGATTGGCAGCGGGTGCTCCGGATCAACCTCAGCGGCACGTTCTACTTGTCACGGGAAGCCGCCAGGGTCATGGCAGCTCAGGGCCATGGATGCATGATCATGCTGTCATCCGCGGTCGGCCGGGCGGGGCGTGCCGGATGGGGGGCCTACGCGGTTTCAAAATTCGGCGTTGAGGGGCTCATGCAGGTGCTGGCTGATGAGCTGCAATCCGTCGGCGTCTGTGCCATGACCTTCAACCCCGGGGGGACGCGAACCGCTATGCGGGCCCAGGCCTACCCGAGTGAGGACCGCGACCGGCTCCGCCACCCTTCCGTCTCCGCAAGAGCCTTGCTGCATCTCGCAACCCACGCGTCACCGGCTGTGTCCGGAAAGGCCTTTAACCTGGAAAATCTCCCGTGAACGGCACGGAACCTCTCGCTCGTTTCGTTGACAGTGCTGAAAGATAAGTGTTACAGTAAGGCGCCCCTTTCAGGAAGGATCAACTCGCGTAGAAGGTTGGGGGGAACGCTCCGTATGATTACAGAGATGAAGGTACGGGGATTGATGTTTGATCCTTACAACAACGCCTACATCGTGATGCTTCGCGTTGAGGACAATGCGGACATGTTGCCGATTTGGGTAGGAAAATCCGAAGCGAGCGCGATCAGTTTTGCCCTGGAAGGTGTCGCAGCGCCGCGGCCGATGACCCATGATCTCATGAAGTCAGTTCTCGACGTAGTCGACGCCAAAGTCATCAGCGTCGTCATCACTGACCTGAACGACAACACCTATTATGCCAAGATTCATCTCAGTTACGAGGACTCTGAATACTCAATTGACTCGCGACCCAGCGATGCCATTGCCTTGGCCTTGCGCACGAACGCCCCCGTGTTTGCGAACGAGTCGGTTCTCCGCAAACAGACGTCCGCGGAATTAGAGCAGTGGCTCGAGGATCTGAAACCTGAAGATTTCGGCAAACTTGACTCGTAACCGGAAGGGACAGTATGCATCGGCGGGCAGAGGCTGAAGGCTTGAGAGGCTGAAGTCAGGAAAGCGTGCGGCAAGTCCATGGAGCAGAAGGAATCCACTGATCTCGTCCAACTGAAAGTGCAAGGGGTCGTGCATGATCCTGACACCGACACCCGCATTGTGATTCTTCGAGACGCGCAGAACTCCGAGCTTCTGCCGATCTGGGTCGGCGCGGCGGAAGGGGTTGCGATCAAAATGGCGCTGGAAGGCATCGTCACCCCACGACCGATGAGCCACGATCTGATCCGCAGCATGGCGGACCATCTGAACGTGCAAATCGTGCGTGTGGTGGTCACGAATGTCAAAAACAGCACGTACTATGCTGCCATCCACCTGCTCTCTCGAGGGACGGAACATTCCGTCGATGCGCGGCCGAGCGACGCGATCGCGCTGGCTCTGCGAACAAACAGTCCGATTTATGTGACCCAGGATGTGTTGAAGCGCCGGGGCGCTTGGAATCTTGATGCATGGCTTGAAAAGCTGGATGCGAAAAACTTCGGTACGCATGAGGTCTAGGAAGGAGTGACCGACAATCTTCAAAAGGACAGGAACGGATGATGGGAACGTACTTCGCGAGACAGACGGACGTGATCAGGAAGTGGCATCTGGTTGATGCCAATGGGAAAACCTTAGGACGGTTGGCTTCCCGGGTTGCCATCCTGCTGAGGGGAAAACATAAACCGACCTTCACCCCGCATATTGACACCGGCGATCATGTCGTCATTATCAATGCGGACAAAATCCGCCTGACCGGGGACAAGCTCAAGACCAAGACCTATATCCATCATACAGGCTACCCCGGTGGTCTCAAGTCCGTCACAGCCGAGCATCTTCACGCGAAGAATCCCACAGGCCTCGTGACACGGGCCATCAAGGGGATGCTGCCCAAGAATCCGCTCGGAAAGCGGATGGCCAGAAAGTTGAAGGTGTATGCCGGGACGGCGCACCCTCATGAGGCTCAACGTCCTGAACCGCTCGCGCTTTGAACCAGAGCAGACAGCAAGGAGGCATGCGACGCATGACAGGAGCAGTGCAGTACGCAACCGGCAAGCGGAAAAACGCGATTGCCAGGGCGTGGGTCTCGCCGGGGCCCGGCGAAATGGTCGTGAACGAGCGGTCGTTGGAGCACTATTTCCCCAGACCTTCGCTCAGGAGCCTGATTCAGTTTCCGCTCGACGTGACAGGGACGGCTGGAAAATACAATGTGCGGGCGACAGTCTGCGGAGGCGGCACCACCGGACAAGCCGGCGCACTCAGACACGCGATTGCCAAAGCCTTGGTGACTATGAACCCGTCTCTCAGAGAGCCGCTCAAGAAGGAAGGCCTCTTAACGCGGGACTCCCGCGTCAAGGAGCGTAAAAAGTACGGACAGAAAGGCGCGCGGAAACGCTTCCAGTACTCCAAGCGCTGACGGCTGGGGGTTTGTGAATACCAAGGGAAGGCCCCCTGGCCTTCCCTTTTTTCATGTCTTTCGCTAAAGAAATGCACGTGAATATGGAGATGGTGCAGTGACCCAGACAAGATCGGTCAAGGTTGCGGTGGTGGGCGCCAGCGGCTATACGGGCGGGGAACTCTTGCGGCTGATCGCGGGGCATCCCAAGATGACGCTCGCTGCCGTCACATCGGAAAAGTCTGCGGGGAGTCCTGTCTCCGCGGTGTTCCCTCATCTGGCCTCCCTTGTCCCGTTCTCGTTTGAGGCTCTTGCGCCAGAGGCCATCGCCGAGCGGGCGGAGGCTGTGTTTTTTGCCCTCCCCCACACGCAATCATTCGCGCCTGTTGCGGCGTGCCTGGCGGCGGGCAAACCGGTCGTGGATCTCAGCGCAGATTATCGCCTCAAGGACCCAGGTTCCTACGAGACCTGGTATCAGACGGTTCATCCATACCCGAAGCTGCTGGAGGAAGCTGTCTATGGCCTGCCTGAACTCCACCGGGCGAATATTCGCACGGCTCGACTTGTCGCTTCTCCTGGTTGCTACCCGACCGCAGCCATCTTGCAACTCGCTCCGTTGGTAGCCAAGGGACTCGTCCACTCGGATGCCATCATCATCGATGCCAAGTCCGGTATTTCAGGGGCAGGCAGGAGCCCCGCCCTCCCCTATCACTTCCCGGAGGCGCACGAATCCGTCGAGGCCTATAAGATCGGACAGCATCGCCACGTCCCGGAGATTGAGCAGGAGCTCGGCGCGCTTGCCTCGAGCGGAACCGTCCGAACCCCTGGACCTTCGGCGAGGGATGACACGACGACCGTGAAGATCGTCTTTACGCCTCATCTTGTCCCCATGAATCGCGGCATTCTCAGCACGGCGTACTGCCGCTTGCAAGCCACGGTCGGACTTGAGGAGCTACGGGCCATCTACCGTGACTACTATAAAGGTGAACGGTTTGTCCGGCTTCAGGAGGGCGACGCCTCTGCAAATCCCCGGTATGTCCGGGGATCCAACTTCTGTGATCTGGCTGTGTTCACCGACGCAAGAGCGGGCTGGGTGATCACCGTCGCTGCGCTAGACAATTTGGTGAAAGGAGCGGCCGGTCAGGCGCTCCAAGCCATGAATCTAATGTTGGGATTCCCCGAAGAAATGGGTCTGACTGCTCCTGGAGCCTATCCGTGACCCGCTGCCTTTTGCGGATTACCTCCCACACCTTGCCAACCCAAGACGCTCAATCATGAAAGAAATCAGTGGCGGGATTACAGCTCCGCTAGGTTTCCTGGCGGCCGGCATCCACGCCGGCATTAAGAAAGCGTCCGTTCCGGATCTGGCGCTCGTGGTGTCGGTGCAGGAAGGACCCATCGCCGGGGTCTTTACGAAGAATCGGGTCGCAGCCGCTCCGGTCCTGCTGGACCGGCTTCATCTCCGACACGGCGCCGGTCGGGCGATCATCATGAACAGCGGGAACGCCAATGCCTGCACCGGCGCCCGGGGCCTCACCGACGCTGAGGAAATGGCTGGCCTGGTCGCCAGACGGGTCGGCACTGCCCCTCATTCCGTGTTCGTCGGGTCCACCGGCGTGATCGGTCAAGCCTTGCCGATGGCCTGCATCAGGCGAGGGATCCCCACGCTGGTGAAACGGCTGAGGCGCAGTGGCGGGGCGGAGGCTGCCAGGGCGATTCTGACGACCGACACCAAGGCGAAGCAGGTCGCGGTCAGGAGTCGCATCGCGGGTCGTCTCGTCACAGTAGGTGGAATGGCGAAGGGCTCCGGGATGATCCATCCCGATATGGCCACGATGCTCGCCTACCTCACGACGGACGCGGCGATCGAACAGCGGACGCTCCAGCGAGCGCTGCTCGCCGCGGTTGCCCGGTCTTTCAACTGTATTTCGGTTGACGGCGACACCAGCACAAACGACACCGTCCTCTGTTTAGCGAACGGGATGGCTGGCACCTCGGTGCTGCGGGCAAGTTCACCCGCGTTCGCTCTGTTCCAACGGCTCCTGGATCATGCGTGTTTCTCGTTGGCGATGCAGGTTTGTCGGGATGGAGAAGGAGTGACGAAGGTCGTCCAGGTGGTGATCACCGGCGCCAGGACTCAGGCCGATGCGAGGCAGGTAGCCAAGACCGTCGCCACGTCCAATCTGGTAAAGACCGCGCTGTTTGGGGAAGATGCAAACTGGGGGCGGATCATGGCTGCCATTGGGCGCTCCGGTGTCCCTGTCGATCCGAACAGGATCAATCTCGCGTTCGACGGGAGCTCGATCGTCAAGGAAGGGACGGGACTGGGTCCGTTGGCCGAGCGACGGATTGCACGGATCGTGCGCCGGAAGGAGTTCACCGTCACGGCGCATCTCAGTCAAGGTCAGGCCACCGCGCGGCTGTGGACCACGGACCTGTCCTATGACTATGTGAGGATCAATGCAACCTACCGATCCTAGCAGGATGTTGAAAAAGGGATGGGGCGGCTGGGATGATCCCGGTGCTCGCAGAGCGCGCACGCTCGGAAGGTGCTCGCTCGATGCGCGCAGTTGGGACCATCCCAGCCGCTCCTTTGAAGGAGAGTGAGCTGTGGCCTCGCTGGGCGGCCTTTTTGAACATCCTGGAGGGCTTGTGTGTCCTAATAGCTCTCGACGTCGATGCCTTTCCTAAGGTCGAATGGGTTATTGAACAGCCTGCTAGAGCCATGTCGCCGGCCCGCTCCGCACTTGAAAAGCAAGGGAGTTTATGCTAGCGTTCCGACGCTTTAGAGCACGTTTCGGTCGGGTTGAGTCTTAAAGGACGACGGCCTGTTTTCAACAGGCTCATGAATCCAATTTCGCGTCGGCGTGATGGGCACGCCGCTCTGCTTGGGAATAAGGGGAGAGAGACCTCTCGCCTAGCTGTCGTAGGCGCTCCGCAAGCGAAGAAGGGAGGTGAAGGCATGGGAACGATCACAATTAAGGAACTGCTTGAGGCGGGGGTGCATTTCGGACACCAAACCAACCGCTGGAATCCGAAAATGAAACGATACATCTTCGGCGAGCGCAACGGGATCTATATCATTGATCTTCAGCAGACCCTCCAGCGGTTTCAGACGGCCTATGCCTTCGCCTGTGACACCGTGGCGTCGGGGGAATGCGTCTTGTTCGTGGGCACGAAGCGCCAAGCCGTCGATATCCTCGAAGAAGAAGCCAAACGATGCGGCATGTTTTATGTGAACCAACGGTGGCTCGGCGGCATGTTGACCAATTTTCGGACCATCCGCCGGAGCGTTGACAAGCTGAAGAAGTTTGAGGCGATCTTAACCGACAGCACCCACCACGGTCTGACCAAGAAGGAGCTCAGCCAGATGGAGAAGGAGCGGGTCAAGCTCGAGAAGAATCTCAGCGGGATCAAAAACATGAATAGCCTTCCCGGATGCGTGTTTGTTCTCGACACCCGCGTTGAGCGTATTGCGGTTCAGGAGGCCAACCGGCTAAGCATCCCCATTGTCGCGATCGTGGACACCAATTGCGACCCGGACGGCATCGACTACCCTATCCCCGGGAACGACGATGCCATCCGATCGATCAAGCTGATCACCGCACGAATTGCCGATGCCTGTCTTGAAGGAGCCCATCTGCGCACGCAACGGGAAGAAGGCGGGAAGTCAGAGGCCGTCACGGCGGCGGACCTGCGATCAGTCCAGTCGGTGGGGATTGGGCTGGAAAGCATCCCGGCCACCTGAGCCGCTCCGGCGCAAGGGGGAGCATGGGCCATCCATTGAAGTCCAGAACAGGCTGAACGCGGGAGAACCACAGGAATGGCAGGTCAGAGCACGTTAGTAAAGGAGCTTCGCCAGAAGACCGGCGCCGGCATTCTCGACTGCCAAAAGGCGCTGCGGGAGTCCGCAAACAACATTGACAGGGCCATTGACTATCTGCGGCAGAAAGGGCTGGCTGCCGCACAGAAGAAGGCCGGGAGAGAGACGAACGAGGGAACCATCTCAGCCTATATTCATCCCGGCAATCGCATCGGGGTTCTCGTGGAAGTGAACTGTGAAACCGACTTTGTCGCGCGCAACGAGGAATTCCAGGCTTTCGTGAAGGATCTCGCCCTCCAGATCGCCGCCTCGAGCCCTTCCTTCGTCAAACGTGAGGAGGTCCCGCCCGAACTGATCGAGAAGGAGAAGATGATCTATCTAGCCCAGGCGAAGGAGATGGGGAAGCCGGAGGCGGCCTGGCCGAAGATCGTGGAGGGCAAGCTCGAAAAGTTTTACCAGGAGAGCTGCCTGTTGGAGCAGGCCTTTATCAAAGACCCCGCTGTGTCCATCAAGGACTTGGTGGCGCAAAAGATCGCGAAGATCGGCGAGAATATCAGTATCCGGCGTTTCACGCGTTACCAGTTGGGCCAAGCATGACTTCTGCGAAGTACCGGCGGATCCTCCTGAAGATTAGCGGAGAGATCCTTGCCGGGGAGCAGGGGTACGGGATCCAACCCGCGGTGTTGGACAGCCTCGCGGACGAGATCGCGGCTGTTGTCTCGTTGGGCGTGGAAGTGGCCATCGTCATCGGCGGCGGCAACATTTTTCGAGGCATTGCCGCCAGCGCCACCGGCATGGAGCGGGCGTCGGCTGACTATATGGGCATGTTGGCCACCGTGCTCAACGCCTTGGCTCTCCAAAACGCGTTGGAGCGAAGGGGGGTCAGCACCCGTGTGCAGTCGGCGATTGAGATGCGCCAACTGGCCGAAGGGTACATACGGCGGCGGGCCATTCGCCACCTTGAGAAGAAGCGGGTGGTCATCTTTGCGGGCGGCACCGGCAATCCCTATTTTTCGACCGATACTGCTGCGGCACTCCGAGCCATGGAGATCGGCGCGCAGGTGATTATGAAAGGCACCAAGGTGGATGGGATCTATGAAGCCGACCCCGTGACCCACCCGAAGGCCAAGATGTTCGGCGAGTTGGCGTTTCTCTCGATCCTCAACAAGAATCTGAAGGTCATGGATTCGACCGCGATCACCCTGTGCATGGACAACAACCTGCCACTGATCGTGTTCAACCTCAAGGAGAGCGGCAATCTCAAACGGGTCGTGCAGGGCGACAAAATCGGCACGTTGGTCACGGCCGCTAGCACCTGAGCAATGAAGGAACGTACCAATGGCGCACGCGACAAAGCAGAACGTGATCCAACGGATGGAGGACGCGGTTGAACATCTGAAGCGAGACTTGGCCGGCCTTCGAACCGGTCGCGCGTCGCTGGCCTTGCTGGATGGCATCAAGGTGGACTATTACGGGACGCCGACCCCGCTGAAACAGGTCGCGACGCTGGGGATTCCCGAGAGTCGCCTCATCACGGTTCAGCCCTGGGAGCCGCCGCTCATCAAGGAGATCGAGAAGGCATTGCTGGCCTCCGACTTAGGCCTGACGCCTTCGAACGACGGGAAGGTCATCCGGGTTCCCCTCCCCCCTCTGAGCGAGGAACGGCGGAAGGAGCTCATCAAGATCTGCAAAAAGCACGGGGAAGAGACCAAGGTCCATATCCGGGCGGTCCGCCGAGATGGGAATGAAGAGTTGAAACGGCTGCAGAAGGAGTCCAAAATCACAGAGGATGACCTGCGTAAGGCGGAAGCAGAGATCCAGAAACTGACCGATCAGTATGTCCATCAGGTGGACCAGATCCTCAAGAAAAAGGAGGACGAGATTCTGGAAGTCTGAGGTGGCCGCTGTGCCCGACAGATCTTGACGAACCCCACGCCTTTCCCAGCCGACCCGCCCACACCCGTTGCCACGGTTGATCTGTCTGCACTCGCGCACAATGTCGCGCAAGTGCGTCAGCGCCTCCGCTCACCCTGCGAGATCCTTGCCGTTGTCAAAGCCGATGCCTATGGCCACGGAGGCGTGGCTGTCTCCCGGACTCTTGTGCAGTTGGGCATTCCTCGACTGGGAGTTGCGACCCTTCAAGAAGGGATCGCCCTGCGGGAGGCCGGCATTCGCGCGCCTATCCTTGTGATGGGTGCCTTGTTCGCGAATCAGTTCTCTGACATGATCGTCCATCGGCTCACGCCGGTGGTGTATGATCGCGAGACGGCAGCCGGGTTCGCCGCGTGCGCGGGATCGAAGTCGGAGCCCTACCCGGTGCACGTGAAGGTAGATACCGGTATGGGTCGTCTAGGCCTTTCGCCGGAAGAGGTCCTGTCCCTGCTCCAGTCACCATCGTTCAAGGGGCCTCTGCGAGTCGAAGGTCTGATGACCCACCTCGCCGATGCGGACAGTCAGGATTCTTCCTATACCCGGACCCAGATCACACGGTTCAGCTCAGTCATCAGTCAACTGGAAGCGGCCGGGCTTCAGGCTCCGCTGATCCACGCCGCCAATAGTGCCGCAATCCTCTGCCATCCCTCGGCTCATTTTACGGTCGTCCGTCCCGGAATCATGCTCTACGGGTATCACACGACTTCCCTTCGCGACGACGCGCTGGAGCTCAAACCGGTTCTGACGCTGACCACGAATGTGGTGCAGGTTCGCAGAGTAGCACCGGGCGAGAGCGTCAGCTACAACAGGACATTCATTGCCTCCCGCCCCTCGCGGATTGCCGTTCTGCCCATCGGGTATGCCGATGGATACAGTCGAGCACTTTCCAATCGCGGCGCGGTTCTCATTGATGGCTATCGCGCCCCGGTGGTCGGGCGCGTCTGTATGGACATGACCATGGTGGATGTGACGGACATTCCTTCGGTCAGGCCTGGTCATGAAGTGGTCCTGATCGGGCGGCAGGGCAACATGCAGATCACTGCAGCCGACCTGGCCGCGTGGCTGGGCACGATCCCGTACGAAGTGCTCTGTGCCATCGGCCCTCGCGTGATTCGGAGATACAGTCCCCTCCCCGCGCAGGCCACCTGAGCTGAAATTGTTTACGTCCATTGTTCCCTTGCATCGGTTGACCTATAATTCCAGTAAAATGAATTAAGATAGTAGAGACCGCGCGGAACCGTTGAGGATATGACAGGATCATTCGATCTCAAGAACACGTTGATCGGCTATGTGCTGGTCGTGCAGGAGTTTACCTTCCTCTGCGGCCGGGCGATTGCGGGCCTTGTCCGTCGGCCGTGGTATGTCCGCGAGATGGTGCTCCAGATTGACCGGATCGGAGTCGGATCGCTCTTTATCGTCGTGCTGACCGGGATGTTCACCGGCATGGTGCTGGCGCTCCAGGGGGCGGTCCAGCTCGAGCCATACGGCGCGAGCATGTACGTGTCGCGTCTGATCAGCACCTCAGTGGTGCGAGAACTTGGTCCGGTTCTGGCGGCTCTGATGATTGCGGGCCGTGTGGGATCGGGAATTGCCTCGGAAATCGCGTCAATGCAGGTGACGGAGCAGATCGACGCGCTTCGAGCCGAGGGGACGGATCCAATTCAGAAGCTGGCTACGACTCGGCTGGTGGCCTGCGTCCTCATGATTCCCGTCCTGACCATTATCACAAATGGCATTGCGATCTTCGGGGGATGGCTAGTGGCCCGACTGTATCTTGGCATTGACTCCTATTTTTACTGGACCTGGGCGTTTGAGGCGATTCGGGAACGTGACATTGTGCTGGGTCTGGTCAAACCCGCCGTCTTCGGGTTTATCATTGCAATGGTGGGATGTTATGCTGGCTTTTATACCAAGGGCGGAACGGTGGGGGTGGGCGTGTCAACGACGCAGTCCATGGTGTCGTCATCCATCCTGATTCTCGCGAGTGATTTCTTGCTGACCAAGCTGTTCATGGCGTTTCCATAGGAGCTGTTGGGGACTCGGATGATCGCGCTTGAAGGTGTCCGGTTAACGCTGGGGGATCGGCAAGTCCTGCAAGGGATTTCGTTCGAGGTGCAGCCAGGCGAAACCAAAGTGATCTTGGGCGGGAGCGGATCAGGCAAGACCACGATTCTCAGGCTGATTCTTGGGCTGTACCGGCCTCACCAGGGTTCGATCCGCGTCGCCGGGCGGGAGATCACAGGCTTGCCTGAGCGAGATCTTCCTCAGATTCGACAGAACATGGCGATGGTGTTCCAGGGGGCGGCTCTGTTCGACTCGCTCACGGTCCGCGAAAACGTGGGGTATCGTCTCTGGGAACAAGGGCGTTTGTCCGACGAGGTCATCGAGCAGGTGGTGCGCGAGAGCCTTCAGTTCGTGGGGCTCGAGGACGCGATTGATAAGATGCCGGCCGATTTGAGCGGAGGCATGAGGAAGCGGGTCGGCATTGCACGGGCGCTGGCCAGCGGGGCGAAAATCCTGCTCTATGATGAGCCGACCGCCGGCCTGGACCCGGTCAACTCCTTCGCGATCTGTCACCTGATCCAGAGACTGAAGACGAAAGGGGTGACCCAGGTGGTCGTCACCCATGACCTGGACATCGCCTTCCGGGTCGCGGATCGAATCGTGATAATCCAAGATGGCAGCATCATCTTCGAGGGGACACCGCAAGAACTCGGTGGGTGCCAGGATCCGGCCATCCGCGGATTCCTGGACCCCAGCAGCTTGCCTCCTGAGGCGTGGGAGGCCTTGTCGAGTCGCAACGCAGGATGAGATAGGCAAACGTGCAACCGTGGCATGACTAACAGGATGTTCAAAAGGGCCTTCCAGCGCGGCCGCAGCGAGCGAGGAGGCGTTGACCCGTTGCATTGGAGAGCAACGGGTACCCAAGACGTTAAGCCTCTGAGCGCGGGTACCCATTGCTCCAAGAATGCAATGGGTGCCCAAGCAAAGCTGGAGAACTTTTTCAACATCCTGCTTCAGAGGAGATGGCGATGACCAGACAGACACAGCTCAGTTGGTCCCAGGTCAAGATCGGGCTCCTGGTTCTGGTTGCTCTGAGCATTCTGGTGGCCATGATCATGAACCTCGAAGAGGGCCTTGGCTTGCTCAGCAGGCAAACGAAGTTCCGGGCTGTGGTCAACCACACGCAGGGTCTGAAGGTGGGTGGGCCAGTTCGCATGAATGGCGTGGACATCGGCAATGTCCATCGCATCGCGATCGCAGGAGATTCCCTGCGAGTGGAGATCACCTTCTCCGTGAAGACCAACGTGGCCCCTCACATTCGGGAAGACGCGTCGGTCGTCATCCGCCCCATGGGGCTGCTGGGCGATAAGTTCGTCGAAATTCTCCCCGGCACGCCGTCGAAGCCGCCGCTGGCTCCCGGCGGCATCCTCGTCGGACAGGCTGAAGCGGATATCGGCGGCATTGCATCCGGTGCCACGACGACCATCGAAAACGTGAATGCCGCGATCAGGGATATCCAGCGTATCTTACTGACCATCAGCCAGGGTGAGGGCACGGCTGGCAAACTGCTCACCGACCCAGCGCTCTACGACCGCTCCGCAAAAGTGCTCGAGAAGCTGGAGGTCGCGTCCGACAAGAGCATCGCGCTTCTGGACAAGGTCAATCGTGGCGAAGGGACGATCGGCCAACTGGTGTCTGACAAAGATCTTTACAACCGAGCCAGCCAGGCCGTGAAGGAGCTCAACGACCTCGCGAGCCGGCTGAACAACCAGAACGGCACGCTGGTGAAACTGACGGACCCAACCCTATACCAACGCCTGGAGGCCTTGACCAACCGTGGAGAACAACTGCTGAGCAAGGTGGAAAAGGGTGAAGGAACGATCGGCAAGCTGGTCACCAAAGATGAACTCTATGCTCGGGCTGACAAACTGCTGACTGAGATGGAAGAGTTTCTGGCAGATGTGAAGAAGAACCCAACGAAATACTTTAAGTTCTCAGTCTTCTAACCCTATCCCCCTCTTCCCCAATCCACTCAACGGGAAACAGCAGGTGGCCTGCAGCCTTTCGTTTCCGCACCTCTCGCGACACCTGATCCACAACTATCGGGTGGGATTTTCCTGGTTAATGGTTCCTTAGCGGATGGATGGATCAGCGACGCTGCTAAGACGATGGGTAAACTGAGGAGGTTCACTTTTTGACTTGACCTGGGGGTGTCCCGCCTGGAAGATTCCGGCCGCCGCCGACGGACATCTGTGGCGGATTCCCTCCTTGTCCGACCCCGAAGTGTCCACCGGCACCGCCCCCTCCCGGACCACCGCCAGTACTACCACTGCCACTACCTCCGCCGGTGCTGCCCCCACCTGTTCCGGAACCCCCGCTGATGCCGTCTGTTCCGTCAATCCGTACAGTGACCGCTCCTGAGATGACCGCTGGTGGGGTCGAGGTGGTTTGGATTGCACTCGCAGATGTCCCACTACTTTGGGTAATCACTGCCTGGAGGTTTCCTAACGACTGCCCGACCGTTGCACGGACGGTGTCTAGGGCGCTTGCACCTCGAAGGGTATCCCTTAAGTGCAGTCCCTTCAATAGCCTGCCTGACGTTGGGGGGAGCATTCTCCGCAGCCGAGGCTGGCGGCGACGGGGGGAGACCTGCTCGCGCAGTTGAAAACTGGCCCGGCTGGACGCTGATCGTCTGC
>JBOHOI010000027.1:0-17982 GCA_050731155.1 Nitrospiraceae bacterium
AAATCGGAATATTCGACAAGCGTGATCGGCGCCTGGGGATTGCCCCTCGTCCGCCCGTCATCCCGGACCAGGAAATCGGAGGCCTGTCCGCTTCCCCATGACAGGGCCATCGGGAGCACGCACCCGAGGATCACTGCTATCCAGATGAGGCGCCGCACGACAGGTCCCCACCATGATCTAGATCCAACAGAGTTGGCTTCATGGCATTATTCGTCACCTTGACCCACCGAGCGACGCCGTTTGACTGACTGGCGATGCTTTTTCTCGGCCAGTCGGCGCTCGACGGCCTGCTTCGACGCTCGGGTCGGCACACGCGGGCGCGGCACCCGGTTCAACAGGCGGAGCCGCGCGATCAAGCGAGCGAAGGCCGTGTCGCGGTTCCGGTGCTGCGATCGCGAATCCACCGCCACGACCCGGACTCCGGAGGGCAGGTGCACCAAGCGAACCGCTGAGTCCGTCACATTGCGATGCTGCCCGCCCGGTCCACCGGTTCGGAAGGTCTCGACTACCACCTCACGTTCCAGGACTGCGCGGTCTAAGCTGTACGGAGGCTGGGAGGACCGTGGCGTGGGTTTCATCCTCCAGATTCAGGGTCAGCCACGGGAAGCGCGATTAGCACCATCGGGACGGCTAGCGTTTCGTTCCAAACCTCTCCAGAAGCCCAACCATGAGAAGCGGCCAGACCACCGTCGCATCGCTCAACACCTCGGCATAGCGACCGCCTTCCTCGGGAGGAACGAACTTGCCCCAAGAAATCCCCTCGTTATACGTGCAGCCGCTGAGTCCGCCCCAGTAGTCAGGCTCCGGACAAATGCGGACGCCGTACTGAAACCGCGGGGGCTTCACGTTCAACCCCAAGCGCAGATTGCCGATCTCGATGTAGGGTGGCACCTGTTGAGCCCAGTTTCTCGGCACGCCTCCTCCAATCGTGAAAATACCCAGCCGCTTGGCTGAGAGCAATCGATTCGTGTAGCTGTTTAAATCCAGGTACGGGTTAAAGGCAGGTTGGGTTTGATGAAGGGCGCGCAGCACGCCGAGATCTCCGTCTCGTGGCTGCGCTTGCCCGCGCGCCCGATCGACGTTTTGTCTCATCGTCCATGTCGCTACATCAAGCCCCATCTCGGAATCCGTAAAGGCCGGGATGTAGACAGGCACCCCTTTCAGGTATGCGCTCTTCAGAATCCCGGTCCCTTCAAATTCATCTGCCAGGGTCTTCCCCAGCTCCCGAGTCAAGATCTCAGAGGACAGCGGGACCTCAGGATCAAGCCGTTTGAGCGTTTGCGTGACAACGTGCTCCACATAGTTCAGGTTCGCCTCCATCTCCAGCGTGTCATAGATGCGGTTGTACCCTTTCCTGAATAACTCCTCGTCGCGCATGGAGGGCTGATGGCGATAATGCGTCTTACCGACCGACTCAGTCAGGCCATGCGCAATCAGCGCGCCGGTGGATACCATAACTTGCACCATGCCGTGATCGATCATACTGCTGATGATCTTCCCCATCTTCGCGATGGTCATTGCGCCGGACATGGTGAGCACGACGAAGCAGTCAGGATCCCCGATCATGGTCGTCAACACTTCGTACGCCTCCCCCAACCGTCTCGCGCCGAAAGCGGTCTTGCGCATGGCGACCAGCAGGTCGGAAAAGGATCGCACCTTTTCTGGATCGAGCGGCTCCAGCGCTTCCAGTCCGTCCTGGGCTCCATCGTGATATTCACGTGGCTGCATAGAACGTCGCTCCTGTAAATGCGGCCCGCGCGCTTTACTTATACACAACCGTCAAATTTGCGTCAATTCCGTGGTACACGTGACAGACCCTTGACCAGCCAGCCGATGCATTCTGACCCACTCAGTCTTGTTTGGCCAAAGTGGTCAGCTGCGCAGATTGTTGGGCTTCTGGGCGATCGCAATTGACTCCCTTTGTGTCTCAACGGCATAATTGCCTCGTGAAGCATGCGCGGCGGCGGGAAAAGCTGGCAGCCGTCCTGTTTGATCTGGCGAAATATCTGTTGACCGCTGTCGCTGCCGCGAGTCTCTTCACGAAAGAGGTCATTACTTGGCTGACGGCCATTCTGGCGTTCTTGCTGGCGATCGTGCTGCTCCTCGTTGCCTGGTTCCTGACCCCGTCTGACTAAGGAGGCCGCTATGGAGTTTGTGATCTTCATTCTTGCCGGGCTTGTGGTCTTCGGCTTAGCCATGCTCATTTACGCGAACTACGCGGAAAAACACTGATACTCCGGCTACTCGACCGCGGCCTCCTTCAAAGGACATCCTTCCAGCCGCGCCCGTCCTGCCAGATCACGCCTGACCCGCAAGGACCCCTGTTCTCTAACCTTTGCTTCCGCAGGGTCTCAGCCCCCTCACCCTTCGCCGAGACCACCGTCGCCGCTGTACCGTCGAACGCAAATTGATTGTCGCCTGTCGTGGTGCTGAACCCGAAGCCTTGAATCTGAACGTTCGTCCCAACGAGGGAGCTGGACGTTGTAGATGACGGCATTGCCATGCCCCTCAATCCCCCCATCAGCCGCACAGTTCGTTCGCCGGAAGGAGTGGTGGAGGCGAAGCACGCACGTGCCACTCGTCGCGTCACGCTGGGTGCGGGTCAAGTGTGTCAGTGCTGGTGGTCCCAACGGGATTCGAACCCGTGTCTGAGCCTTGAGAGGGCTCCGTCCTAGGCCAGGCTAGACGATGGGACCAGCCGGTCTTCTTGAAGCGCGAATGGAGTTAGATTAGGAAGTCAAGGGAGGGGCCGAAGCGGCGCCACTCCGTTTCAAAGCGGCTGGAACAGTATCACAGGGCTGATCGGATTGCAATTGGCTGTCGAGATTCCAAGCCTGAGGTCTCTCACCTAGCAGGCTGGATATTTGCCGGGTGATGGTGTATTTGGTAGGCAAGCAGGGCGCGAGGTGGAGCATGCCTGTGTGGCGACCTATTCTGATCGGTCTCGTCCTGTTCGTATGGGGATGTGCGGGCTCTCCGCCTCAACAGACTGGGCAAAAACTTCAGACATCCTCGATGACCTGCGCCACCTCAGCGAAGGTGCTGGTGAAGTCCACAAAACCGACCGTGACCGTCTCCTACACGGAGCCGACGTCAACCGTGGATAGCACCCCCCTCATCGCGCTGGACAAGACGAGCATCTACTATGACCTCGGGAGCGGTCCCGTCAAGACGATGGACGTGCCGGCGACGAAGCCGACAGGGGGAGGGCAGGTGTCTCAGACCGTCAAGATCCCGATTGGACCCAACGAGGAAAAGCTTGTCATGATCTGCGTGACGGCGACCAGCAGGATGTGGAACGAAGGTCCTCAAGCGCGGTAACGCAAATCTGAACCATACCGGCTGTAACAATTATCTTTCCTGCTGGGTTTTCTCAATCTTGGCCCAGGAGTCACGAAGCGCAACCGTCCGATTGAAGACAGGTGTGCCGTTGGCTGAGTCCGGGTCCACGCAGAAATAGCCCTGTCGCTCGAACTGATACCGACTCCCTGGCGCTGCGCCCGCCAGACTCGGCTCCACCTTGCAGCCAGAGACGACCTCCAGCGAGTTCGGGTTCAACAGTTCAGTGAAGTCGCGGCCGCTCTCCTCCGTGGCTGTGACCAGGAGATGGTCGTACAAACGGACTTCGGCGTCGAGCGCCTGCTTCGCTGAGACCCAGTGGATGGTGCTCTTGACCTTGCGCGCGGCGCCCGACCCGCCGCTCCTGGTCTCCGGGTCATAGGCGCAGTGCAGCTCGACCACCTCGCCGCTGCGCTGGTCTTTCACGACGCTCACACATTTGATGATGTAGGCATAGCGAAGACGCACCTCCCGGCCTGGAGCCAACCGGAAAAACTGTTTCGGAGGATCTTCCCGAAAATCTTCTCGCTCGATGTAGAGCACGCGGGAGAACGGCACCCTGCGTGATCCCATGCTCGGATCTTCCGGATTGTTGATTGCCTCCAACTCCTCGACCTGGCCTTCCGGATAGTTGTCAAGGACCAGCCGCAGAGGCCGCAAGACGCCCATCACGCGCGGTACTCGCTTATTCAAATCTTCGCGGATGAAGTGCTCGAGCAGGGCCATCTCGACCATGGCATCCCGCTTCGCGACGCCGATATGCTCACAGAAGGCGCGAATCGCTTCCGGCGTGTAGCCCCGTCGCCGCAGCCCCTTGAGCGTCGGCAGCCGCGGATCATCCCATCCCGAGACATGTCCTTGCTCGACCAATTGCAGGAGCTTCCGCTTGCTCATGACCGTGTGCGTAAGATTGAGCCGCGCGAATTCGATCTGCAGGGGATGGCAGGGCGCGTCGGCTTCTTCTACAACCCAGTCGTAGAGCAGGCGGTGATCTTCGAACTCCAGGGTGCAGATGGAGTGGGTGATCCCTTCGATGGAATCCGAGAGCGGATGGGCATAGTCGTATGTCGGATAGATGCACCAGATGTTCCCCGTCCGGTAATGGGGGACCCGCCGAATGCGGTAGAGGACCGGATCTCGCATGTTGATATTGGGCGAGGCCATGTCAATTTTGGCCCGCAGGACGTGGGCTCCGTCCGGAAATTCCCCGGCTCGCATGCGCTGGAACAGGTCCAGGTTTTCTTCCACCGATCGCGTCCGATAGGGACTGTCCTTGCCCGGTTCCGTCAACGTGCCCCGGTACTCCCTGATCTCATTGGCGCTCAGGCTGTCCACGTAGGCCTTGCCCTTCTTGATCAAGTGCACCACAAACTGATAGAGCCGCTCAAAGTAGTCGGAGGCATGGAAGAGGCGATCCCGCCAATCGAAGCCCAGCCATCGGACATCCGACTGGATCGACTCCACATATTCGACGTTCTCCGTGCTGGGATTGGTGTCGTCGAACCGCAGGTGGCAGATGCCGCCGGGATTCTCTTTTGCAATCCCAAAATTGAGGCAAATGGACTTGGCATGCCCGATATGGAGATAGCCGTTGGGCTCAGGCGGAAAACGGGTCACCACTCGGCCACCGTGCTTATTGTTCTTCAGGTCTTGAGCAACGATCGCGCGAATGAAGTCCGAGGGAGCGGAGGGAGCCCCGGGAATACTCATCGTGACGACCTCAGTGCTTCCACGGAAAAAAATGACGAGAGCCGGCTTTTTAGGGCCGGCCCTCTCTTATAGCATAATAGGATGCAGTGCGTGGCTGGGGGACTAGGATTCGAACCTAGGTAGTCAGATCCAGAGTCTGACGTCCTACCACTAGACGATCCCCCAAGCGCAGATGCAGCCTAATATAACGCCTGCATGGAGTCAAGGTCGAGCGGCCTTGGCCCGTTCAATTCCTCTCCGTAGCCTGGCCAGCGTCCGCTCCCGCCCCAGCAGCTCCATCACTTCGAACAATCCCGGGCTGGCCGTCCGGCCGGTCAAGGCGACTCGGACCGGCTGGGCCAACTGCCCCATCCTGAGGCCGTGCTCGTCCAGCACTTCCTTGAAGGCCTTCTCCAGCGCGGCGTGCGAGAACTCCGCGAGCGCCGCGACGCGATCGGCGAACTTGGACAAAGCTGGCGTGATGTCCGGTGTGAGATGCTTTTTCGCCGCGTCCTCTTCGATAACGATGTCCCGCTGCACGTAGGGCGCCGCCATGGTTGCCATCTCGGCCAGTGTCTTGCACCGCTCGCGTAAGGCCACGACCAGTTGTTCCATCCACCCGGCCGGCATGGCCCGGGCTTCGTCGCCCAGACCGGCCTGCACCAGGAAGGGCTGCAGGAGTTCGGCCACCCGCTTCGGGTCGCTGGACTTAATGTATTCCGCATTCACCCAGACCATCTTCTCCGGATTGAACACGGCGGAGGACTTCTGCACGTGTTCGAAGGAAAACTTCTCGATCAGCTCCCGGCGCGAGAAAATCTCCTGGTCGCCGTAGGACCAGCCGAGCCGCACGAGATAGTTGACCACCGCCTCCGGCAGATAGCCCATGTCGTGATAAGCCAGTATCGAGGTGGCCCCGTGTCGCTTGGAGAGTCTCATCTTATCCGAGCCCATGATCATCGACAGGTGCCCGAACCGAGGCACGGCGAAGCCGAGCGCCTGAAAAATGGGTACTTGTCTTGGCGTGTTCGTGAGATGATCATCACCTCTAATCACATGGGTGATGCCCATGAGCGCGTCATCGACCACGACCGAGAAATTGTAGGTCGGATAGCCGTTGGAACGCAGGATGATCAGGTCGTCCAGGAGGTTGTTCTCGAAGACCACCCGTCCTTTGATCAGATCATCAATGACCGTCTGGCCTTCCTGCGGGGTCTTGAAACGCAGCGCAGCCTCGCCGCTTGGGTTCGTGATGCCACGCTCACGGCACCGGCCATCGTATTTTTGTTGCAGCCCCTTGGCTTGAGCCTCCTTCCGCCGAGCCTCCAGTTCTTCCGCACTGCACACACACCAATAGGCCTGCCGCCGCTCAAACAGCTTCATGGCGTGCTGGCGGTAGAGATCCATGCGCTCGGTCTGCCGAAATGGGCCCTCGTCCCAGTCCAATCCAACCCACCGCAGTCCCTCGAGAATAGCCTGGATGGATTCCTCCGTCGAACGGCTCTGGTCCGTGTCCTCGATACGAAGGATGAATTTACCTCGCTCGTGCCGCGCGAACAGCCAATTGAACAGGGCAGTCCGGACCCCGCCAATGTGTAGAAATCCGGTTGGGCTGGGAGCAAATCGCACTCTGACTTCGGTCATGATACTTGCTCGTTCAGAAGTTGGGGAGTGATCGTACTAAGAAAAAAATAATGAGTTTCGTCAGCGGGAGGTGCCGTATCTATAGCATGCCTTTTGAGGGGTGTAAAGGCAGGCAAAGACTTCCCAACGCGCTCAGCGTTCTGTTATAGAGAAGCAGGGATAAGTGCCCGTCTGTGAAGAGGTGATGGACAGCATTCATGGCCCAGCCAACGCAACAAGCCCTGGTGATAAGCGTTCGAGCTCTGAGTCCCACAGTGCGGGAGTTGGTTCTCTCGCCGTTGGAACGGACGCTCTCCTTCAAGCCCGGCCAGTGGGTGTCCCTGAAGCTCCCGGTCGGCGAGCACCAACCGCTGAATCGCGCCTACTCGATGGCCGAACCGGAAACCGCATCTGGCCATCTTGTGCTAGCGTTCGACCGGGTCTCACACGGTCTGGGGTCGGAGTATCTGTTCACGCTGAAGGAGGGGGACCATGTCGTGCTGTCAGGTCCTTACGGCAATTTCGTGGTGCCCGATCCACTGATCAAAGATCTGGTCTTCGTCGCACGATACACCGGCATTGTTCCGATCCGCTGCATCATCAAGCACCTCTTTGCCGCCCCCCAGGCCCGTGAGGTGACCCTGGTCTGCGGCGCACCCGCTCGCGCGGAACTCATCTACCATGACGAGTTCACAGCGCTGGCAGCCACCCAACGGAACTTTCACTATGTGGCGACCATTCTCAATAGGCAGGAGGCTGGTAGCGAGTGTCGGCCTGAGGCCGAGATTGTTGCCTCACTCTTCGGCGACCGACGAGACGTGTTCCCCATGATCTGCGGGGTCAAAGCGTTCGTCCGCCCCTTGCGGACCCATTTTACCGAGCGTGGATTTGGGCGGCGGGAGCTACAGCATGAAACCTACGATTGAGAATCATGCACTCAGTGGCCTTCCTTGACCAGGTTTTTGTTCACGGCTGGAATTTCGACGACGATATCCATAGTTCCATTCGGCACGCACTGGCACCCTAACCGCGACTGCAAGGTAATGACCGGGGCTTCGTCGAGCTGATCGAACTCGTCATCCGTGCCTTCGTTGCAGGACTTGAGGCCCTCTTTCACAATGACGTGACAGGTGGAGCAGGCACAGACCCCCCCGCAGGCATGCTCCAAATCAACTCCATTCCCCAACGCGATATTCAGGATGCTCCCAGGCAGGCCGGTCGGGCCATAAGGGATTTTGTCCGGGTCTACCTGAACCTTAACTGTTTTGTCGGTGGCTACGAAGGTGATCGTGTATGCCTTCGTCGGTAATTCAAACTCCGCCTTTTCAATATAGGGATTCGTTCCACCCATAGAGGGCTCCCTTTCTTATCTAAACGGAAACACTGTAACACATTAGACCGGCCAAGTGCACCCCCTATTTACTTTCATAACTATATGTATTTAAATATTTTATTAGTTGTTGACAGTGTTCAAACGACAATGGTACAGTGAATCCGACCATTTTGATCTGCGATTATTTCAGTCGGCGATCATTTTAATCGGAGAACGAGTATGTTGAAGTTCTCAAAAAAAGCTGACTACGGATTAATGGCACTGCAGTACATCGCGTCGGTGCAATTCGGAGATGTCGCACGTGCTCGGATCGTGAACACCAAAGAGATCGCCGAAGAGTACAACATCCCCGTGGAGCTCCTGGCCAAGGTCTTACAGACGCTCGCAAAAAGTGGATTCATTGAAAGCCATAACGGGCCCAAGGGCGGATACCTGCTGGCGAGAGAGGCGGGCGCCATTACGATTGCGCAGGTCCTCGAGGCCATTGAAGGCCCGCTCGGGATCACGGATTGCTACCATGAGAAGGATGCTTCGTCCTGCTTGCAGCACGAGCATTGCACAATCCGGACCCCCCTTCTCAAGGTGCAAGACAGCATTTATCAACTCTTGAACAGCATGACCGTCGAGGACATGATGGGTGGCACACCATTGATCACCGTGCAGTCGATCACAGCGGCAGAAGGAGTCGAACGATGAAATTTCCGATATATCTGGACAATCATTCCACGACCCCGATGGACCCACGGGTCTTGGAGACCATGCTGCCCTACTTCGTGGAAAAGTTCGGCAATGCGGCCAGCCGAAACCATGCTTTCGGATGGGAGGCCGAGGAAGCGGTCGAGACCGCGCGGAAGCAGATCGCTCGGCTGATCCATGCCGACCCCAAGGAACTCGTCTTCACCAGCGGAGCAACCGAATCTGACAATCTGGCGCTCAAAGGCGTGGTCGAGATGTATCGCGAAAAGGGCGATCATATCATCACGAGCATGACCGAGCACCGCGCAGTCCTGGACACCGCCAAGGCCCTTGAAACGAAACGGGGTCTCAAAGTGACCTACCTGCCGGTTGACAAGACCGGGATGGTCAGCCCCGATGACGTTCGAAACGCGATCACCGATAAGACGATCCTGATCTCGATCATGCTGGCCAACAACGAAATCGGGACCATCAACCCCATCAAGGAGATCGGGAAAATCGCCAAGGAGAAAGGTATCCTGTTCCACTGCGACGCCACGCAGGGTGTCGGCAAGATCCCCGTGGACGTGCAAGAGATGGGGATCGACTTGATGTCATTCACCGCCCACAAGATTTATGGGCCCAAGGGAGTCGGGGCGCTGTATGTCCGAAAGAAAGGGCCGCGCGTCCGGATCGTCCCGATCATCGACGGTGGCGGCCATGAGCGAGGGATGCGTTCCGGCACGCTTCCCGTTCCCTTGATCGTGGGCTTTGGGAAAGCCTGTGAACTGTGCGAGAAGGAGATGCCGACCGAGTCAGTCCGGCTGGCGGCTATGAGAGATCGCCTCCAGGCTGGCATCATGAACACGCTTGATGAGGTCTACCTCAACGGCCATCCAACCCAGGGGCTGCCTCACAATCTCAACATTTCGTTTGCGTATGTCGAAGGCGAGTCGTTGCTGATGGGCGTCAAGGAGATCGCGCTGTCTTCAGGGTCGGCCTGTACCTCGGCCACACTTGAACCGTCCTATGTCCTCCGCGCACTGGGCGTGGGGTCCGACCTTGCCCATTCCTCAATTCGGTTCGGGTTGGGTCGGTTTAACACCGACGAAGAAGTGGACTACACGATCAAGCGGATCATTGAGACCGTGACGCGGTTAAGGGAAATGTCTCCCCTGTACGAGATGGCCAAAGAGGGGGTCGATCTGAAGTCTGTTCAGTGGGCCGCTCACTAATCATGGACAGCGTAGACTAGGAAACTGATGGAGGAGGGGCAACATGGCGTACAGTGAAAAAGTGGTAGAACATTACAATAACCCCCGCAACATGGGGAGCTTTAAGAAGGACGAAGAAGGGGTGGGCACCGGGATCGTCGGAGCACCCGAATGCGGCGACGTCATGAAGCTGCAGATCAAGGTGCAGGGCGAGCGAATCGTGGACGCCAAGTTTAAGACCTTCGGGTGCGGCTCGGCGATCGCGAGCTCAAGCTTGGCCACCGAATGGATGAAGGGCAAGACGCTCGAGGAAGCTGCCAAGATCAAGAACACGGATATCGTGCAGGAGCTGAACCTGCCTCCTGTCAAGATCCACTGCTCGGTGTTGGCCGAGGATGCGATCAAGGCGGCACTGGCCGACTATAAGAAGAAGGCCGAACAGCCCAAGTAAATCGGCCATTGTCCAGAACAGAGGAGCGAATTATGGATTCGACGGAGACGACGAACACTCCTGTGGTCACGATCAGTGAGGCGGCGCTCAAGGAAGTCAAGCGCCTCATGAATGTGCAAGGCATCACGGAAGGTGGCCTTCGGTTGGGGGTCAAGGGTGGCGGATGCTCAGGGTTGAGCTACACCGTCAACTTTGACGATAAGATCGGCCAGTACGACACCGTGTACGAAGTGGACGGCATCAAGTTGATCGTGGACGCCAAGAGTGCCATCTACCTGCAAGGCACTCAGCTCGACTTTCACAAGGACCTGACCGGGGGGGCGTTCAAGTTCGTCAACCCCAACGCGCAGAAGACTTGTGGCTGCGGCGAATCGTTCTCGGCCTGACCGTTCCCCCAGGCGCACTCCCTTTCCAATCCGTCGAAGATCTGAACAGGCATGGCGCCGTGGCCATGCCCTTTGTCTAAGAAGGGCCTGAAGGGCTTTATGGAGCAGACTCACAAAACACCGCCCAAGCGTACCGAGCTTCAGATGGCTCGGAGCATGTGCTGGCACTGCCAGTCCGAGGTTCATGGCGAGTATTTCTGCGTGCAGTGCGTGAAGGTCCAACCCGTGTCAAAAGAGCTGGATTACTTCACGTGCCTGGGCCTGCCACGGCTACTGAATATCGATCTGGGAGTCCTGGAGGCCAAGTTCTATGAGCTGAGCCGAACCTTTCACCCGGACTTCTTCCAGAACAAGACCGAAACCGAGCAGGCCATCAGTCTGGGGAATTCGGCAGTGCTCAACACCGCCTACCGCACTCTGAAGGATCCGATCCGGCGGGCCGAATACCTGGTTCAACTGGAGGCCGGCGCGGCGAAAGACATCCGGACCTCGCCGCCCGCCGAACTGTTCGAAGAGATCCTGGCCCTGCAGGAGGACCTTGAGGAGTTCCGGTCAACGTCGCCCGACCAAGATCCAGCCCATGTGGAGCAATTACGCGACAAACTCAAGGCAGACCGCGACCTGCTAGAGCAACGCCAGAAGCACATGGAAGCCCGTCTTTTCCAGTTATTTAAGAGTTGGGATGCTCTACAGAGCCAAGCGCATCCTGAGGGTCAGCTCCGGGACAAGAAAGAAGCCCTTTTGAAGGAAATGCGAGAGATCCTCTCGAACCGGACCTATCTCCGCAACATTGTCAACGACTTGGTTGACACCATCGGGTAAGGAGAGCGGCGTCCTACACATGGCACGAATCGTCGGCATTGATCTCGGCACGACTAACTCCTTGATCGCCTACATGGACGGCCAGACCCCGCGGGTCATCGCTGGGCGTAGCGGCCGGACGTTGGTCCCGTCCGTGGTCGCCATGACGGACAACGGCCTGATCGTGGGGGACTCAGCCAAAGAGCACCTGGTTCGCAACCCGGAGCGCACCATTTACTCCGTGAAACGATTCATGGGGAAAGGCCTGGCGGACGTGTCCGAGGAATTGAAGTACTTCCCCTACACACTCCACGAGCAGGGAGGGGTCATCAGGATTCGTATTGGCGAGAAAACCTATTCTCCTCCCCAGATCTCAGCCATGATCCTCAAGGAGCTCAAACTTCGAGCTGAGGCGCACCTGGGTGAGGAGGTCAGGAAAGCAGTGATCACGGTCCCTGCCTACTTTAACGACAGCCAGCGTCAAGCGACAAAGGACGCGGGTATGATTGCCGGACTTGAGGTTCTCCGCATCCTCAATGAGCCGACGGCCGCGTCCCTTGCCTATGGCCTTCAGGAGAAAACCCAGGGAATCATCGGCGTGTATGATCTTGGAGGCGGGACGTTCGATATTTCCATCCTCAAGCTCAAAAACGGGATCTTTGAGGTGCTAGCGACGAATGGCAATACCCACTTGGGTGGTGACGATTTCGACCGGAAGATCGTGGACCTCTTCCTCAAGGAGATCAGGACCCGGCATGGCCTGGATATGGAGCCGTATCCGGACACGATGCAGGCCATCCGCTTGCAGGCTGAACGGGCGAAGGTCCGCCTGTCGGACGAACAAAAGACGACCGCTGTCATTGAGCTCCCAGCTGGAAAAGGCGAATTCCGCTTCGAGTTGACCAGAGACCAGCTCGAAGCCTTGACGCGGGACCTGGTGGAACGCACGATCGGTCCCTGCCGCCAAGCACTCAAGGATGCCGGCTTGAAGCCTTCGGAGATCGACGAAGTCGTCCTGGTGGGCGGATCCACCCGGATGCCCCTGGTCCGGCAGCGGGTGCAGGAACTATTTGGCACGGTTCCTCATAGTGAGCTCAACCCGGATGAGGTGGTCGCGCTCGGCGCAGCCGTCCAGGCCGATATCCTGAGCGGCGGCACCCAGGACATGCTCCTGCTCGACGTCACCCCGCTCTCGTTGGGAATCGAAACGATGGGAGGTGTGATGAGTCCGCTCATCCGGCGGAACACCACGATTCCTGCGAGCGCCAAGGAGATGTTCACCACCTACGTGGACGGCCAGACCTCAGTGGACATCCACATCCTGCAGGGCGAGCGCGAGCTGGCCAAAGACAACCGAAGCCTGGCGCGGTTTCAACTGAAGGTGCCTCCGCTGCCCGCGGGGATTCCGCGCGTCGAGGTGATGTTCCTGATCGACGCGAACGGCATCCTGAACGTGACCGCGAAGGATGTCAGAACCGGCCAGAGCCAGTCCATCGAGGTCAAGCCCTCCTACGGGCTGTCCGACGAAGAAGTGGAACGCATGATCGGCGAATCATTCAAGTTCGCGGCTGAAGACCTGAAGGCGCGCCAACTCATTGAGGCGCGGACAGAGGCAGACGCCATTCTCAAGGCCACCGAGAAAGCCTTCCGGCTGGGTGGCCATTTGATCAGTTCTGAAGAGACTGCCGCGATCAGGGCATCCTTGGCCGCGCTGGAGAGCGCGAGGTCAGGCGAGGACCACCGGGCCATCCGATCCCGCATCGACGATGTGGAGAAAGCCACGCACCACCTGGCCGAAGTTCTGATGGACACGACTCTGAAGGAAGCGCTTCAGAACAAAAAACTCTCGGAGCTGCCGTGAAGCGCGCCTCGTGAAGCGTATCTCGTTAAAACCTTTTTGCCGAGATACGAGCGACGAACGACGAGATACGAGGAGTTGGCGATGGATCTTTACTGGCATGATGCGGAGGACATCGCGATCCGGTTGCTGGAGACCCACCCGGATACTGACCCGCTGACCGTGCGGTTCACCGACATGTATGCGTGGATCACGGCGCTGCCGGAATTTAGAGACGATCCCAAGAAGTCGAACGAGAAGATCCTGGAGGCCATCCAGATGGCCTGGCACCAGGAGTACCAGGACTCACATTCCTGAGGCGTTTCCTCTCCAGCACTAGCGCGGCACACCGGCCACCGGAACCTGACCGTCCTGCACCTGATCAAGCTTGTAGAAGTCTGTCGGATCGATCCGCACAGGCGCAGACTGAGTCGGCTCGGTCCCCTTCGAGAAAAGCTCCACGACCGCACGATCCCCTTGATCCGAGGTCAAGAGACCGGTACTCGGATCAACCCGCACGAACTGGATGTCATCAGGAATCTCGAACGGCATCACCGGCAGTTGTTTCAGTGCCTCGGTCATGAACTCAATCCAAATTGGCAAGGCCGCATGAGCGCCGGATTCCGTCTCTCCTAATGTCCGAATGTCGTCAAATCCCACCCAGACGCCGACAGCCAGATTTGGCGTATAGCCGATGAACCAGGCATCCGTGTAATCGTTGGTTGTGCCCGTCTTGCCCGCGATCGGCCTGCCGAGGGATTTCGCCAACTGACCTGTCCCTCTCTGAATCACATCCTCCAATATATTGGTGATCAGATACGTGGTTTCCTTCGACAGGACCTGCCGTGGTTCGAACAACGTCTGCTCCAGCGCGTGGCCATTGGCATCCTGGACAGTCGCGATCGAGTAGGGTTCGAGCCTAATACCCTGGTTGGCGAAGACTCCATAGGCAGACGTCAACTCGAGCAACCCGACGCTGGAGGATCCCAAGGCCAGCGACAGATCTTGATTGAGCGGACTGGTGATTCCAATCGACTTCGAGAACTCAATAACGGGGCGGATGCCGACCCGTTCGAGCAACCGGACCGTAGCCAGATTGCGGGAATGGATCAGCGCCTCGCGAAGGCTGATGACGCCGAAGAAGCGTTTTTCGTAATTATCCGGTTTCCAGATTTTCTCAGAGTCCACCTCTTCATAGACGACCGGGGCATCCACCACTACAGTGGACGGGCTCGAACCCTGATTGAGCGCCGTCGCGTAAATGATCGGCTTGAACGCGGACCCGGCCTGACGATGGGCAATGACGGCCCGATTGTATTCGCTGCGCCCGAAATCGTACCCCCCCACCATGGCCCGGATCGCGCCAGTGCGCGGATCAATGGCCACCAGCGCCCCTTCAACAACCGGAGTCTGCTCAAGCCGAAACTGCGCGCCGTCACGCCCCACCTTTTTGACCGCGACCTCGATCACGTCCCCAGGTTTGAGCACCTGTTTGGGACTGGGAAGCACCGTGACGTCCTTGGTCAGATCCCGTCCCTTCAGCCGGCGGCGCGCCCACGCCATGTCGTCGAACGCCAGTCGCCCCTCGGTGGAGCCAGCCAGCACCAGCACATGATCCTTCCCCACCTTGGTGACAACGCCTTGCAGCAGGTCGCCTTCTTGAAGCGTGCCAGCCGGCGCAGGGGTGGTCTTGTCTATCAGCGTCGTGAGATTCTTGGTGTCGAGGGGGCCACGCCATCCTTGCCGCTTGTCCAGTTGATGCAGTCCGTTGTGAATCGCTCGCTCCGCTGCTTTCTGCATCTCAACGTTCAAGGTCGTAAACACCTCAAGGCCCCCTTTGTACACCATGGTCTCGCCGTATTTAGCGACCAGATGCTGACGCACATTCTCAATGAAATAGGGGGCGATCTGCTCGGATCCTGGGCGGCGGAAGGATAGCAGCTGCGCGGCGGCCTCCTGCTGTTCGGCCGTGGTGATGAACGCGGCCTCCTCCATCCTGGCGAGCACATGCTCCTGGCGCTTCTTGGCCCGTTCAGGATACTTGTACGGAGAATAATTGTTGGGGGACTTCGGCAGTCCGGCCAGCAAGGCCGACTCCGCCAAGTTCAGTGCTCCCGGATCTTTCCCGAAATAGGTTTGGGACGCAGCGGCAACGCCATAGGCCCCCTGCCCGAAATAAATTTGATTGAGATACATTTCCAGGATCTGCTCCTTGCTCAAGATCACCTCGATCTTGTAGGCCAGGATCAGCTCCTTGAATTTCCTGACGAACGTCCGCTCCGGCGACAGAAACAGCGAACGGGCGAGTTGCTGGGTGATGGTGCTGGCGCCCTCGACTCTCCCTCCCCGTCGCAGGTTGGTTAAGGTCGCCCGCAGGATCCCGATCACGTCCAGGCCCGGATGCTCGAAGAAGCGCGCATCCTCCACTGCGATCACCGCCTGTGTCAGACTCTGCGGAATATCGGCCAGCGGCGTTAGGAGCCGGCGTTCGATATAATACTGGCCGATGACCTGGCGGTCGTCGGAATAGACACGGCTGACCAGGCTAGGCTGGTATTCCTGCAACGAGTCCAGCGATGGGAGGTCCTCGGAAAGGTACCAAAACGCCCCCACCGCGCTCCCCACAACTAGGACGGTCAGGACTCCCAGCGCAAGCAGCGTGATTTTCCACCACGGCCACTGCCGCGAAGCCGGGCGAAGCTCCACAAACCGGTCACTGGATGGCATACAGGCGGACTCCGACGAGGCTTATCTGGTGGGAGACATGAGAACACCATACAACGCCACCCCTCAAAACTCAAGAGTCAGGAGGCTTCCAGACGGTCCCTTGATGTGCGTCGAACACGTCGCTTGTGCTCTCCCCCACACTTCGGGTATAGTACTGGCCGACGCCTGCGCGGAGAGGCGTCTTTTTTTTGACTGAAAGGACCGATCACCCGATGGACCAGCGGCCCACCACCGGCGCTCCCCATCTGCTCAGACGTCCACCATCGGACCGTCGGAACGACATCCGGAATATTGCGATCATTGCCCACGTGGATCACGGGAAGACGACACTGGTGGACGCCATGCTGCGGCAGACCCATGCGCACCGGAAGATCAATGAGATGGGAGAGCGCATCCTGGATTCCATGGACCAGGAGCGTGAACGAGGCATCACGATTCGAGCCAAGAACGTCAGCGTCACGTACAACGGCGTGAAGATCAACCTGGTGGACACGCCGGGGCACGCCGACTTCGGCGGCGAAGTCGAGCGCACCCTGAGGATGGTGGATGGCGTTCTGTTGCTGGTGGACGCCAAAGAAGGTCCGATGCCTCAAACGACGTTTGTGCTGCGCAAGGCGCTCGCGCTGGAACACCGGGCCATCGTGGTGATCAACAAGATTGATCGGCCGGATGCGATCGTGGATGACGTCTTGAACCGTACCTTCGACCTGTTCGCTCATCTGGGCGCGACCAACGAGCAGCTCGACTTCCCCGTCGTCTATACGTCCGCGATCAACGGAACCGCCACGCTGGACGTGAGCAAGCCCGGCACGGACATTGCGCCGCTGCTGGACACGATCCTTCAGCAGATCCCAGCTCCGGCGGTCAATCCTGAGGACCCGCTCCAGATACTCGTGCTGGCCCTCGCCTACGACCCCTATAAGGGCAGGATGGGGATCGGCAAAATACAGTCAGGCTCTATCGCCAGACGCCAGAGCGTGGTCCAGATCAAGAAGGACGGAATCCAGCTCTCCGGAAAGGTGACCGACCTGTCCGTCTTTTCCGGGTTGGATCGGCTGGAGGTCGACAGGGCTGACGCAGGCGAAATCGTCGCGGTGGCAGGCCTACAGGAACTCGGCATCGGCGAGACCATTGCCGATGCTGAGCAACCGATCGCGCTGCCGCCGGTGGCGATTGACGAGCCGACCGTCCAGATGACCTTTGCCGTAAACACCAGCCCCTTCGCCGGCCGGGAAGGAAAATACCTGACGTCACGTCACCTCAGGGAGCGCCTGTTCAAAGAACTGGAGACGAACGTCTCCCTGCGCGTGCAGGAGACCGACAGCCCGGATCGGTTCCTGGTAGCGGGCCGCGGCGAATTGCACCTGGCAGTCCTCATCGAGCAGATGCGACGCGAAGGCTACGAGCTGCAGGTCTCGCAACCAGAGGTCATCCTCCACCATGAGCACGGGATCGTGACGGAACCGTACGAGGAGTTGACGATTGATATCCCCTCGGAATACCAGGGCTCGGTCATCGAGGAGGTCGGACGCCGACGCGGCGAGCTCCGACACATGAAGCTGGTGCATTCGGAAGGGAACTCCAGTGAGATGCATCTGGAATACCACATTCCAACCCGCGGGGTCATTGGCCTCAAGAACGTCCTTCTGGCGAAGACCCGTGGCACGGTCATCATGCACCACGTCTTCCAGCGGTACGAGCCGGTGGATGAACGAGCGCTGGTGGTCGCACCACATGGATCGCTGGTGGCATTCGAGGATGGGACCAGCAACGCCTACGGCCTCTTCATGATCCAGGAACGGGGTAGCCTGTTCATCGGGCCAGGCGTGGAGGTCTATCAGGGCATGGTGGTCGGGGAGAACAACCGTGACGAAGATTTGGACGTGAACGTCTGCAAGACCAAACAC
>JBOHOI010000028.1:0-430 GCA_050731155.1 Nitrospiraceae bacterium
CTTGGATCGTGACCATCCCCTCCTGATTGAAGGAGTAGGTCACGACGGCAGGCATGGCTTGAAACACCTTCCTCGGGTCCCCCGTAAACGCCTTGGCGGAATGGGCGGACTTCATACTCCCGTCGGCAGAAAATTGAAACAGTTGATGGGGCAGCAGATAGGGCGCATTGGGGTCCTTAAACTGGAATTCCGAGGTCCACTTCATGACCCGCCACGTCCCAACCAGATCCTGGGGCTTGCAGAAACGGGAAGAGGGTTTGTCGGCAGCAGCGTACCCGCTCTCCGGAACAGCACAAGCCAGCAACAGCACCGCGGCGCTGAGTTGTTTCAACATAGGTGCCTCCTTCTTCTCATGTCACGTCACGCTGTGTCCCCGTCCGAATGCTCGATCACAAAGGTAGCAGATGAACCTGAGTTGGCAAGGAGCTGC
>JBOHOI010000028.1:440-17888 GCA_050731155.1 Nitrospiraceae bacterium
GGCGGGGTTGCAAAAGGGGACAAGGCTAAGCGATTATTAGGCTTTGCCGGAATAGTCTCGGAGTCGCACCGTGGCAGCGAAAACCATGTTCGACAAGATCTGGGAATCGCACGTCGTGCGCGAAGAGGCGGACGGCACCACCCTTCTCTACATTGATCGGCACCTCGTGCACGAAGTGACCTCCCCACAGGCCTTCGAGGGGCTGAAGCTGGCCGGGCGTCGGCCCAGGCGGCCCGGCGTCACTCTGGCGGTGCCGGACCACAACGTTCCGACCACCGACCGGCGGTTCGGCATCGCTGATCCCGTCAGCGCGAAACAGGTCAAAACGCTGGAGCAGAACTGTAAAGACTTCGGGATTACCTTCTTTGGCATGACTGACGTCCGGCAGGGCATCGTGCACGTGATCGGGCCAGAGCAGGGCTTCACCCTTCCCGGCATGACCATTGTCTGCGGCGACTCACACACCTCAACCCATGGAGCCTTCGGGGCGCTCGCCTTCGGGATCGGCACCAGCGAGGTGGAGCACGTGCTGTCCACCCAATGTCTGCTGCAGAAGCGGCCCAAGACGATGGAGGTGCGGGTGGAGGGCGCACTGTCCCGGCACTGCTCAGCTAAGGACATCATTCTGGCCATCATCGGCAAGATCGGCACGGCGGGTGGCACAGGGCACGTGATCGAATATACCGGCGGCGCCATCCGCGCTCTGACGATGGAAGGCCGGATGACGCTTTGCAACATGTCCATCGAGGGCGGGGCCCGCGCCGGCATGATTGCTCCTGACACGCACACCTTCCTGTACATCAAGGACCGACCGCTCGCCCCGAAAGGAGAGCTGTTCGAGCGCGCGGTGAGGGCCTGGAAGCAGTTGACCACCGACCCGGGCGCGAAATTCGATCAGGTCGTGGAGCTGCGTGCGGATGAGATCGCCCCGCAAGTGACCTGGGGCACGAGCCCTGGCATGGTGACCGGCGTGAACGGCAAGGTGCCCGACCCTCGCGAAATGCCGGATGAAAAATCCCGCAAGGCCACGGAGCATGCTTTGGAATACATGGCCCTCACTCCCGGCACGCCCATGACCGAGATCAAGCTCGACCGGGTGTTCATCGGCTCCTGCACCAATTCCAGGATCGAAGACCTGCGCCTCGCGGCCCAATACGCAAACGGGAAGAAGGTGGCCCCTGGCGTCCACGCGATGGTCGTCCCCGGGTCCGGGCTGGTCAAACAGCAGGCGGAGCAGGAAGGGCTGGATCAGATTTTCAAAGAGGCGGGTTTCGAGTGGCGCGAGGCGGGCTGCAGCATGTGCCTGGCCATGAACGCCGATGTGCTCCAGCCGGGCGAGCGCTGTGCCTCCACCAGCAACCGGAACTTCGAAGGGCGACAGGGCAAAGGCGGGCGCACCCACCTGGTCTCTCCTCCCATGGCGGTCGCCGCGGCGGTGGAGGGACATTTTGTGGACATACGAAATTGGCTAGAGGCTATAGGCAATGGGGGAATGAAGTGTTGACTATCGCCCATAGCCTCGCGCCCCTCGCCTGAAGCGGAGCTTACATGCAGCCATTCACCACACTCACCGGTCTCGTGGCTCCGTTGGATCGGGTCAACGTGGATACCGATCAGATCATTCCGAAGCAGTTCTTGAAAACCATCGAACGGACCGGGCTCAGGGAGGGCCTGTTTTTAGACTGGCGCACGAAGCAGGACGGCACGCCGGACCCGGAACTTTTCTTGAACCAACCCTGTTACAACGGGGCGACGATCTTGCTGACCCGTGACAACTTCGGCTGCGGGTCTTCTCGTGAACATGCCCCGTGGGCACTGCTGGATCACGGCTTCCGCTGTCTCATTGCAACCAGCTTTGCGGATATCTTCTACAACAATTGCTTCCTGAACGGGATTCTGCCGGTGGTCCTGAAAGCCGAAGAGGTCCAGGCGCTCTTCCAGGCAGTTCTCGCCAGAGAAGGCTACCAGCTCACTGTGGATCTCGCCGCGCAGACCGTCACCGCCCCTGAAGGGACGCGCTATCGCTTCGACGTGGACCCCTTCCGCAAAGACTGCCTCCTTAAAGGCCTCGACCCGATCGGGCTCAGTCTTCAGCACGAACCAGCCATCGCGGCATATGAAAATAGGCGCAAGACCGAAGCCCCGTGGCTCTTTCCGGACCTGTGACGGCTGGCTCATTCGCGCGACGCCATGACACTGTCATCCATGAGCATCTCGTTGACCAACGCGATGCGAACCTGGTGGTCTAGAATCAAGGCGATTCTAGTTGGCTTGTTCGTCGCCTCGCTCTTCCTTGTCTCGTTCTACCTGCTCATTGTCTTCAACTGGAGCTATTCGGACGGCGACCGTACCGGTTATCTCCAGAAGTTTTCACGAAAAGGATGGCTCTGCAAAACATATGAAGGCGAGCTAGCCATGACGACCGTCCCTGGAGTCGCACCAGTAATCTGGAACTTCACTGTGTGGAACGATGGGGTCGCGACCAAGGTCAATGAGTTGCTGGGGAAGAGGGTGGCCCTGCATTATCGAGAGTACCGCGGCATTCCCGGCAACTGCTTTGGCGAAACCGACTACTTCGTGGAAGGCGTGGAGGTCGCTGCCGAATGAAACTTCTGATGAAAGTGCTGCTCGCGCTGGTCGTCGCGCTGCTGCTTCTGGTTGGAGCGCTCCACCTGTGGCTGGGCTCCTTGATTAAGCGCGGCGTGGAACAAGTCGGGCCGAGGATCACCCAGACCAGCGTGACCTTGCGCGATGTGGACATTTCCCTTTTATCTGGACGCGCCAAGCTGGAAGATCTGACCGTCGGCAATCCCAAAGGGTTCCAGACGCCCAGCGCATTCAGGCTGCACAACGCCACCGTGCGTCTGGACTGGAAGTCGGTGCTGTCCGACACGGTCGTCATCGAGGAAATCCTCATCGACGGCCCGGAAATCACTTTCGAAGGAACCTCTGCCAGCAGCAACCTGGGGACCATCCGCGACAACGCGAAGGCCTTCGCCCCCGCTGATTCGCCGGAGAAAGCCCCCGCACCGAAACGCGACGCTCAGCAGGGCTCCGGGAAAAAAGTGGTGATCAAGCAGTTCACCATGACGAACGCGCGAGCGAACATGTGGGTGCGGGCTGGCGGGTTCGAGACCAAGGCGCAGGGCGTCACTCTGCCGGACATCAGGCTCAAGAATATCGGCAATGCGTCGGGTGGCGCGTCGGTCCAGGAAGTGATCGCGACCCTGTTGACCTCCATCGCCAACTCGGCCACTCGCATGGTCACAAGCCTCGACAAACCGCTGGAGAAGGGGGCTCAGATGCTCGGCGAGTCGTCAAAGCAGGTCGGACAGTCAGCGGAGAAGGCCACATCGAAAGCCTTAGAAGACGTCAAGGGACTCTTCAGCAAATAAGAAGAAAAGGTCCTGTTACCCATTCTCGCTAAAGTCGTCGCCATTTAACAGGCTCACCGCATCATTCCCGGTTGAGGCTCAGGGGCTGGGATTCTGTGAGTTGCAGCACGCCACGGAGCATTCACCAGCTTTTCATCCGCCAGCATCTGCTCTCGAATCTGGCGGACGGCCTCTGTGAAGGCCAGGTTGAGGCGGTGGCCCTCCGCATTCCACACTTCCGGATCGTAGACGGAGATCTTCTGCGTAAACTGACTCTGCCCTCGATATTGCCCGAGGGGAGCCCCATCCGGATAGGCGAGCACGAGTTCCAAATCGACGTCCACGGCATGGCTTTCGACTGGAGCGGCGAAGAGCATGATCAGCAGATTCACCAGGGGGATTGCCAGCCAGCGTGGCGAGCGGACTCGCTCTTGGAACCGATGGATCTCGCCGTGGAGCACCAAATCTGGAGATGAGGTATTACGACCGATGGCATCAAAGACACCGTTTTTTCGAAAGTCTTTCAGGATGGCCTTGGTGACCAGCTCGGCGAGCGGCTCGTCCAGATAGGCCGGATCGGTGATCGCGCCGTCCCCACTGGACCCAGCCTGCGGCAAGTGCTGGCTCTCAGCCGTGGAGGCATCAACGAGGGGCTGGAGTTGGACTCGCGCCGGGATGGTCTGCGGGCTCTCCTCCAGAGTGACCGCGGGAGCATAGTGGCTACAGGCCTGGAGCTGGAGTAACAAGAGGCCCAGGGGCATCGCTCTGATCGTCCATTGCCATGAGAACATATGGCCCCGCTTCGTCTCATGCCATCATTCGGGCTCACCCGAGTTGAGGTCTTTGACCACTCGGTGGAGCGTCTTTTCCTCATCAGGCAGTATGCGAACAAATTCGAGCCCGACCTCCCGTCCACGTGCCCACTTCACGACTGCCTGCTCAACCCTCAGGGGCCAATCAAGCTCGGGCACGTAGAGGCGCAGCTCGAGCGTGGTGCTTGCTGGGATACTGAGATCGCTTTCAATCCGACAACCTCCCTGTGAGAGGTCGATGGCTTTCCCCTCCCCCTCTATTTGGTGTCCTGTGAACGTGCTTCGAAATTGCACCCGAAAGCGCGGGAACTTGCGTAATTCCATCAGCTAGTCCTCCTGCCTCTTCGGCGTCTCCCCCACCACCCTCCCGATCGCCCTCAGTACCACATAGGGCAAGAAATACGCAGGAAGACAGATTAAAAATAAGAAGAGGAAAAAGCCGATATTGTTGAGGGTGACCTTCTCCTTAAAAAAGACATAGACCGCGAACAGTCCCCAGGCCACGGCGCAGAGGCTTCCCACCAAGACACCCAGCCGTCTGAAGCCATCACCACTCTTCTGATCAGGCCTGTCGGCCACGCCGAGACCGACAAGGTCCTCTTCCATATCAACGCCTCGATTCCCGCCCGTGCCGGCCCAAGATGCAGGAAGGCTAGACGGTCCGTAGGCACGTGTCAAGAAGGGGCTTCGGTTTCAAGGTGGATGTTCCTTATAATGGCGGCAGGGTGGACTGGCGACAGCCGGTCGATTCGTTCACGAATGAGGAGGAAAAGGATGAAGCACGTCATCCTTGCGTGTCTCTTCGTCATCGCGCTCGGGCTATTGGGGTGTACGGGGGACAGCGCGAAGGAAATGTTTGAAACCGCTCAATTCGAGGAGCAGCAGAACAATCAGGCGCATGCCAAGCAGCTCTACGAAGCGATCATCAAGGACTACCCAAACAGCGAATACGCCAAAGAGGCGAGCGAGCGGCTCGACCAGCTCAGCCAAAGCAAATGATCGCCGCTCGGTGAGACGCCGGTAAAGGGTTTCGCGCTGTGATGGTGCTTCGCCACATTGCTCATGCAACGCTTCTCCTGCTTTTGGGCGCGTCTCTGCTCGCAGGACTGCCTGCTGTTGCCGACACGCCCCAATCCAAATTGGGCAAGATCGAGTTTCCGACGTCCGGCTCGGAACACGCCCAACGCCATTTCCTCCGAGGCGTCCTCGCGCTGCACTCTTTCTGGTATGAGGAAGCCTTGACGGCGTTTCAGGAATCCACCAAGGCCGATCCGGACTTCATGATGGGATATTGGGGCGAGGCGATGGCGCACAATCATCCAGTCTGGGAAGAACAAGACTCCCAGGCGGCGAGGAAGGTGCTCGAACAGGTTCGCGAGAACGCGAAGGTCACCCCGCGAGAGCGAGCCTACCTGAACGCGGTGAAACTCCTCTATGGAGAAGGCGACAAGCTGACCCGCGATCGGGCCTACGCCGACGCCATGGAGCAACTCTATCGAGACTATCCGGAGGATTTAGAGGCGGCCTCCTTCTACGCGCTCTCGTTGCTCGGCACCGTCCGCCCGTCCGACCGAAGCCACCGGCGCCAGATCCAGGCTGGCGCAATCGCGCTGGAGGTGTCCCGAAAGAACCCGGATCATCCCGGCGCCGCGCATTACACCATCCATGCGTTCGACGACCCGGACCATGCCATTCTGGCGCTGCCGGCCGCGCGGCGCTACGCGGAGATCGCCCCTGAAGCCCATCATGCGCGGCACATGCCGGCGCATATCTTTCTCCAACTTGGGATGTGGCCGGAAGCCGACGCCTCGAACGAATCAGGGTGGACGACCTCGGTTGAATGGGCGAAGCGCAAGGGGTTGCCCATCAACCTCCGGGATTACCACAGCCTGCATTGGCTCCTCTACGTGTCCCTGCAGCAAGCCCGCTACAAGAAGTCTGAGGAGGTGCTGGCCCTGAAACAACAGGACATGAGGGAAGCGGGTGAGGACCGGAGGGCCACGGAATCCGGCTATGAGCGGCCGGTGAGCCTGCTATACGACGAGATGGCTGGAGCCTTCGTGGTCGAAACGCAACGGTGGGATTCGGCGGCGACGCTCTGGGATGTGCCTGGATTAAAGCTTCATGATCGCTCCAAGGCTCTTCCCATTTTTATCCGCGGCCTAGCCGCAGCCATGGTTGGGCGGCCGGAGGCCGACAAGCACCTCGCTGCGTTGCGAGCACTCGGCCAGAAGCAGTCCCCCAAGTCGCAAGCTCACCGCGCGCACCGCAGGACGACCGAGGAGATCATGGAGTTGGAATTAACCGCGGCTACTTTCTCGTCGAAAGGAAACTACGCGAAAGCCATTGCCCTGATGAAGAAAGCCACGGCGCTGGAAGAGGCGTTGCCTGCACCGTCAGGGCCTCCTGATACGGTCAAGCCCGCTCATGAACTGTTCGGAGACATTCTGCTGCGCGCGGGACGTCCGAAAGAGGCGGCGCAGCAATTCTCAACTGCGCTCGCCCGGCACCCGAACCGGGCCAGGGCACTACTGGGCGCCGCCCGAGCCGCAGCGAAGAGCGGCGACAGTCGAGGCGCCATCACCGCCTATTCCAAGTTGCTGCAAGTCTGGGCGCAAGCTGACGCTGAGTTACCGGAACTGCGAGAGGCGCGCGCGTACGTGCAGCAGGCAGGCACGCGTTAACCCCTCACAACCATCAGGGTCACGACTTTCCTGATCAGAACGCCGATCTCACCGTCGGCGGTTGACCCTTCCCTGACCGAAAGGCATGGTAATACCGAAGGACCTTCTGCACGTAGTAGCGTGTCTCTTGAATAGGAGGAATCTGTTGGTACTGCTTCACCCGGTACTCCCCGGCATTATAAGCGGCCAAGGCCAGCGGGAGGTTTCCATTGAACCGGTTAAGCAGATACCGCAGATGTTTGGCGCCGCCGGCGATATTATCGATCGGGTTGAAGGGGTCACGAACCCGTAACGACGCCGCCGTGCGTGGCATCAGTTGCATCAGGCCGAGCGCCCCCCTCCGGGACACGGCGGTTGAAACAAAATCCGACTCCGCCTTGATGACCGCACGCAGCAGGGCCGGATGGAGCCGATATCGCTTGGCATACCAAGCGATGGCCTGTTCCAGCTCTTTCTTAGAGACCCTTGAGCTGAGATACGTAGAATCATATGGTGCACTCTGATACCGCTGATCCGTGGGGACGTTCGTCACGTTCACCGTGCCGTTCCTCTCGACATACTGATACAACTCGCTCGTCGCCGTGGGCGGCATAAACACCACCACGCCAACGACCAGGGCGGCACAGAGGCCCTGCTCCACAGACCCGCAGAGTCTCTTGCTTTCCCTGTATGGAGTCGTCGTGTTCTTCATATATCTCCTCCCATGCATGAGTGAACACCGGGTAGACATAGGAATCCACGATCCGACACTGGGAGAAAAGATCAGGTTCCGTGCCATGAGACACGAATGAACAGACCAGGAAAAACAGGAAGTTAGGTGGTAGGGTTGCCCCTACTTTTGGAGGGAGCTACTTCGAAATAATTCCACTTTTTGTCTTCCGAGAGAACAAATCTCGGCACGCAAGGGCAAGTACGTAGGCGATGTCCTGAGCCACTCAAAAACTGATGGAGGCCTGCGGCGGGTCACTGTACGGGGCAGGCCGAGGATCGGAGCTCTTCTTGGGCGGAGGCGCGACTGCCGGGGGACTCGGCCGTTGCGGCGGAGCCGGCCGGTAGTGGGCGCGGGGGGGCTTCACCTTGCGGGGCTGTTCCTTGGCTTTGAAGTCGCGGTAATAGCGGAGGACCTTATGGACGTACGCGCGGGTCTCCCGAATGCGCGGCACCGTCTGGCCTTTCACCCGGTGCACGCCGGCGTTATAGGCGGCGAGAGCTAAGGGAAGGTTCCCGTCATACAGGTTCACCAGGTATCGGAGCTGTTTGGCGCCCGCGCGGATGTTCTGGATGGGATCGAAGGGATCGGCCACGCGGTGGGACGCTGCGGTGCGCGGCATGAGCTGCATGAGGCCGACCGCACCCCTTCGTGAGACAGCTTCAGGATCAAAGTCCGACTCGGCCTTGACCACGGCGCGCAGCAGGGCCGGATCAAGCCGATACTGCCTCGCATACCAGTGGATGGTACGTAGGAGTTCTCTCTTCGAGTACCAAGGACTGCGGCCCTCGAAGTCATGCTTCGTCGGCGTGGGGACAGCGAGCACCAAGATACAGGCGACGAGAGTGGCTCCAACGCCTTGGAGGATTCGCGTGCAGAGCTGTTTGCTCTTTGTATTGTGCGTCTCCATTTGCTGTCTGTTCGTCTGTCCATCCCTCGAGACCCTGCTCTGACGGGATAACCCTCAAAATCCGTGCCGTGGCAGGCGCTGATCCAACTCCTGGACAAAACGGGCAAAACGGGCGGTATGACAAAACAGGCTCCCTGGCAGGTGTACACAGACTGTCTGTGTGTGCGATTTTTACACTGGAGTCTTGGAGGATAGAGGCGAGACCCCAAAGGTGTCAGAACCTTTTTGCAGAACCGACACGCTAATGACCCTGGGTTACTAGGACAAGTCCAGGATCATGCTCCGGTGCGGAATCCCGGCATCCAGGAAGATGTCGCCGGTTGCCTGAAAGCCGTGCTTCTCATAGAAACCAATCGCCTGGATTTGCGCCGCCAGATACACGCTTGTGAGTCCTCGGCTTCTAGCCTCACTCAATAACGCCTGCAGCAGCGCGCGTCCCACGCCGCGCCCACGCCAGGGCTTCAGCACCGCCATACGGCCGATCTTGCCGTCCTCCTGCATGCGAGCCGTGCCGATGGGCCGCCCTTGTTCATTCCACGCCAGCACGTGCAGGCACTCTGGGTCCAGGCCATCCAGGTCCAGTTCCTCCGGCACACCTTGCTCCTCAATAAAGACAGTTCTTCGGATGGAGCAAATGCAACGCTGGGCCTCGGCCCATTCCAAGACCATGACACGGACAGCGACAGAACTCATGGCTTTCGGTGAAGTCCGCACCAGATCAAGGTTTTTCGCGCACTCTTTCCCGCAAGGTATACTTGTTTACATCTCTTGGTCTGGCATATTGGACAAGAATAAAACGATCCTCAAGAGGTAAACCAGATGACCACAGTCGCTCGCACATTGGTTAGTCTGTTGATTGCTGCTTGTCTCGCTCTCCCCGCACATGCCGCCGCTTCGAACAAAGAGACCTTAGCCAAAGAATTGATGAAACTGTCCGGCCTGGAGCAGCAGATCCGCCAAATTCCCCGGCAAGTCCTGGCCGGCTTCGACAGAGATGGCAAGAAGCTGCCACCGCAGCGATACACGGCTCTTCGGCGTGTCCTCAGCAACGCATACAATGCCCAGACGCTGGAACAGCACGTCTACAAGCGCGTGCATGGTGAGCTAACTTCTGAGCTCGCCACCAAAACCCTGGGCTGGCTTCGCACCGACCTGGCACGGAAGATCACAAAACTCGAAGAACGGGCCTCCGCCCCGCAGGTCATCCAACAGATGCAGGGGTTCGCGAAGAAGCTCGAATCGAGTCCGCCTTCCCAGCAACGTCTTGGCTTGGCCCGTCGGATCGACCTTGCGACCGATACCACGGAACTGATGCTGGACATCACGGAATCTTCCACGTTCGGCCTGGCGATGGCGCTGGACGCGATGCTCCCACCGGATCAGCGTCAGGGCGAGGCCAGACTGCGCGTCCAAATGGAACGACAGCGGCCGATATTGCGGGAGGCGTACCAACAGCTCTCGATGGTCAACGCGCTCTTCACCTATCAAAGTCTCAGCGACGCCGAGCTGGAACGGTATGTGGACTTCCTTGAGTCGGAGGTGGGGACGCAATATACCATGCTGGCCAACACGGCCCTGAAGGATGCGTTGTACGAGGCCAACACCCATGTGAACCGCGGGATGGTCACCTTGTTCACACAGTGGAATCGGAAAAGTGAGTTGTAACTCTCTCCCGTCCCCTCTCTTTTACACTCCCCGCTTCGGAAACCAGGGAATAAAGGCGCTGGTGGTACGCTGGTAGGCCCGGTACTCCTCGCCGCGCGTGGCAAGGGTCTGGGCTTCCGCGAGCGGGATGCCGGTGACTCTGAGGAGCGTCCATCCCATGAGAACCGGGCCGATCAGGGTCACCCAGCCATTGGACACCCCGGTGCTCATCAGCACATAGGCCCACCAATGAACCCATTCGAAGAAGTAATTCGGATGCCGCGAGTAGCACCAGAGGCCGTCGCAGCAGACTCTATCCCGGTTCCACGGTTTGGCCCGGAAGGTGGCCAGTTGCCAATCCGCGACCGATTCACCAGCGAACGCGATGAGCCACAGCAGGATGCCTGCCAACTCCCACAGACTGAAGGTCGGCCGCGGATTCTGCATGAGCACAAGGAACGGCAGTGAAAAGACCGCGACTGCGACGGCCTGAAACTGAAAATAAAAAAAGAAATGGAGTTGCGCTTGGTCTCCCCACTCGCGACGCATCCGCTGATAGCGTCTGTCTTCCGGTTTGCCAAGTACGCGATTCAGCAGGATATACAGCCCCAGCCGGAAGGCGTAGACCCCGCCCATGACCGCGAGGAGCAGTCGCCGGTCCTGATCTCCGTAAACCATCAGCGCGTACCAGATGACGACAAGGCCCAGCGCGAAGCACCAGCCCACGTCCGCTATCGCGGCATTGCGCTGAACCTTCTGCACGAGCCAGAGCAGGACCACCAGCAGGGCAGCGGCTATCCAGCCGACAAGGACCAGCGCAAGGGGATCGAAGCTCATGGAGCGCTGCCTGTCGTTGAGTTGCTGCCGTGCATGCCGGCCCGGCGGATGTGGCGCACGTCTCCGGCCATCATCCGAGTATGGCCTTAAGAACTACAGCAGCAGTAAAGCCGATCAGAATGCCGGCCGCAAACACCTGCCAGCAGTTCGCGATGTCACTCATGGCATCTCCAAGTCGTGGTTTCCCCCCGATTGTACTCCCGATGTCCTTCTACCCCCAGCCTTGTCGACGTCCGAACAGCCACGAGGCAGCGCAGGAGCAGTCCGTGTTGACCCAGGCCAGTGGGTGTGTTAGACCCCATCTGCAGGCTGACCCAAGAACTGGAGAGCACCAGGGAGGAAGTGACATGAGACCGGATATGTTGCTGAGCGCAGGAGGAGTCGGGCTCCTTGTGGCGATGGCATCCATGGCTCTGGCCCAGAGCCAGCACGTCACCGAAGCCGTTCAGCATGCCCAAGCCGCGGTCGCGCAGGGGAAGCAGGGCTATCCAGATGCCCTGGTCACGCAGGCGCAGGAATCGCTCAAGCATGCCGAGCTGGGAAAGAAGGAGACGCAAAGCCCCCACCTCGAAGAAGGGATCCGCATGCTGAAAAATGCGATTGACCATGGGAAGCAGGGGCATGCGGAGCCAGCCACTAAGGCGGCCGAGGACGCACTCACACACCTCTCGGAAATACATCGGGCCTCGGCCGAGCCATCACAGGGGGACGGCTACTAACCAGCCGCCGGCCGAAAAGGTCAGGGATCCCAGCGACTGGCGAACGACCTGGCCAGGCTGGGCTGATCGACTTCATCGAGAATCCCGCGAACCAACGGTCGAAGCTCTTGCGCCTCACCACAAAGGGGGAGACTACGCTCAACAAACTGAACGGGCGGATCGCCGAATTATGTGAGCACCTCTGCCAGGGGTCAGCGCGGACTTCACCGGAGGAGTAGCGCTCAGGGAGGTGCGGGAGCGTCGAGCCCTGGCACACCCGATTTCTACCTCACTTGCTCAGGCGTTCCCCTGAAATTCTCGGTCGGCGGATTTGGGGCACGTCCATGATCCGAATCTCTTGCACGGGATGCTCAATGGCCCACAGCAGCGCGCTGGTCATTTGCTTGTGCGTGACGAGCCCGAGGCGGAGGGCTGTGTCCCTGGTCGCGGAGAAGCGCTTCATCAGCCAATAGAGCGGCAAGAGACTGAGCGGCCACCAATGACCGGGGCCTATCACGTACCAAGGCCGCAAGATGGTCGCATGGAGGCCGCTTGTACGGATGAATCCTTCGCATTCGGCGCGGGTCTGGACATAGGCTTTCATCGCCGGCGCCGGTTGCGCCACGCTCACATAGACGAAGTGCGTGATGTCTGCGGCCTGCGCGGCGGCGATGGAGGCGCGGATTGAGACCATATCTACGTTGCGAAACTCTCTGGCTTTCCAGGGAGCGGGGCGCGAGACCCCTACGAGGTGCACGAAGGTGCTGGCGGGACGCACGTGTTCCGTGAAGGATTTACTGTCCAGCGCGTTGCCAACGACGATTTTGCACTCGACCGGCAATCTCTTGGCAGCGTCCCTGCTCCGCGCGAGCGCCTGTACCCCGTAGCCTCGCGTAAGCAGCTCTTTGATCAGGCGCGAGCCCAGATAGCCGGTGCCGCCGGTGATAAAGACCCGCGGTGGTAAGGTCGCATGAGGAGTCGTCACGATGTCGGATCAATTCCGCGTGAGCTTGCGGTAGCGAATCCGGTGCGGCCGGTCGGCTTCTTTGCCGAGGCGCTTCTTCCGGTCAGCCTCGTATTCGCTATAGTTGCCCTCGAACCACACGACCTTGCTGTCCCCCTCGAAGGCCAGGATGTGGGTGGCAATGCGGTCGAGGAACCAGCGGTCGTGACTGCTGACCATGCAACAGCCACCGAAGCGCTCCAGCCCTTCTTCCAGCGCCCGCAGGGTGTTCACGTCCAGGTCGTTGGTCGGCTCGTCCAGCAGGATGAGGTTTGCGCCTTCTTTCAGCATGCGCGCGAGGTGCACCCGGTTGCGTTCGCCGCCGGACAGGTCTTTGACTTTCTGCTGCTGATCCGAGCCGCTGAAATTAAACTTCCCGCAATAGGCCCGCGAATTGACCTCGCTCTTTCCGAGAGGCACCGTGTCCTTACCGTCTGAGATCACCTCCCAGACCGTCTTGTTCCCATCCAACGTCCGATCCTGATCCACGTAGCCGAGCTTGACCGTTTCCCCGACCTTGAAGGTCCCTGAGTCTGGCTTGACCTGGCCGGTGATCATACGAAACAGCGTAGTCTTCCCCGCCCCGTTCGGCCCGATAACGCCGACGATGCCGCCCCGCGGCAGGCTGAAGCTCAGGTTCTCAAAGAGCAGCTTGTCGCCATACGCTTTGGTGAGATTCTTGGCCTCGATGACGATGTCGCCAAGACGCGGGCCGGGCGGGATATAGACTTCCAGATCCTCGGCGGCTTTTTCCTGCTCTTTCCCCAGGAGCTCTTCGTAGCGCGTGATGCGGGCCCTGCCCTTGGCGTGGCGGCCTTTGGGCGACATGCGGATCCACTCCAACTCGCGCTCGAGGGTCTTCCTCCGCTTGGATTCCACTTTCTCTTCTCGTTCCAGCCGCGCCTGTTTCTGCTCCAGCCAGGAGGAGTAGTTCCCTTGAAAGGGAATGCCGTGCCCCCGGTCCAATTCCAGGATCCAACCGGCCACGTTGTCCAGGAAGTACCGGTCGTGGGTCACGGCGATGACCGTCCCTTTGTATTGCTGCAGATGCTGCTCCAGCCACTGGACCGACTCGGCATCGAGATGGTTGGTCGGCTCATCCAACAATAGGATATCCGGCTCCTGGATCAGCAGCCGGCAGAGGGCGACGCGCCGTTTCTCACCGCCCGAAAGGACTTCCACCTTAGTCTCGGGCGGCGGGCAGCGGAGGGCATCCATGGCGACTTCCAGTTCGCTCTCCAACTCCCAGCCGTTGGCCGCTTCGATCTTCTCCTGCAACTGGCTCTGCTTTTCCAGCAACTTGTCCATCTCGTCCGGCGAGAGGTTCTCGCCGAGCCTGTTGCTCACGATCTCGTGCTCACGCAAGAGGGCGATGACTTCTCTGCGTCCCTCTTCGACCACTTCCTTGACGGTCTTCCCCTTGTCGAGCTGTGGCTCTTGCTCCAAGAGCCCCACCGTATAGCCCTTCGACATCGTCATCTCGCCGATGTAATCCCTGTCCACGCCGGCAATGATGCGGAGCAGCGTGCTCTTTCCCGACCCGTTGAGCCCCAGGACTCCGATCTTGGCCCCGTAATAGAAGGACAGGTAGATGTCCTTCAGCACCTGCTTCTTCGGCGGATGGACCCGGCCCACGCCGATCAGCGAAAAGATGACCTGTTTGTCGTTGATGCTCATGGCCTCCTCTGCTCAGTCGCGCGTGAAAGAGAGACTCTGGCCTCAAGGTCCTAGTGCAACACCGGTATTCTGGTCAATCCAGGAACCAAGGAGTTGCACATGGGACGATATCGACGCTTGAGCCTCATGGAGCGCGAGGAATTGAGTCGCATGTTGGCGGCTGGATATAGCCTCCGAGCCACCGGACAGGCGCTGCGCCGAGCTCCGAGCACCCTGTCGCGCGAGCTGACGCGCCACCAGACCACGCCGACGACGTATCGGGCAGTCCTGGCCCATCAACGCGCCCAGCGCTGGGCCCACCACCCGCGCACACCACGGAAGCTCGCCGTTCAGCCCCGCTTGCGCACGGCGGTCTTCCGCCTGCTCGCGCAGCGCTGGTCCCCCGAACAGATTGCTCGTGGGCTGCCGCAGCGGTATCCTGACGACCCAGCGATGCGGATCTCGCACGAAGCCATCTACACCTATCTCTATGTGCTGCCCCGCGGGGCCTTCAAGCGGGAGCTCACCCGCTATCTGCGTCGACGGCACCGGTTTCGCCGGCCCCGCAAGGTCCGGCTCTCGTCTCGCCCCATCCAGGACCTGATCAGTATCGACGACCGTCCGGCGGAGGTGGCCGATCGCACGGTGCCGGGGCATTGGGAGGGGGATTTGTTGGTCGGCCATGCCAATGCCTCGGCGCTCGGGACCCTCGTGGAGCGGACCACGCGCTTGACCCTGTTGGTGCCGCTGAAGGCGAAGGACGCAGCCGCCGTGCGGCGGGCCTTCGCACGCGAACTGCGCACGCTGCCCGCCCAACTCCGGCGCTCGCTCACGTACGACCAGGGCCAAGAAATGCGTGAGCACCGCCTCTTTACCAAGCAGACGAAGATGCGCGTCTATTGTGCCCACCCGCAGTGTCCCTGGGAGCGGGGCACGAACGAGAACACCAATGGTCTGCTGCGCCAGTGTTTTCCCACGGGCACGCGGTTTAATCAGCTCTCGCGAAGCGAGATCAAGCGGGTGCAGGCGATGGTCAACGACCGGCCCCGGAAAGTTCTCAACTGGCACAGCCCCGCACATGCCTTCAACCAACTGTTGCGCTAGGACCTTGAATGCACAGACCCACCTTAACAAAGCCGGGCGTGAGACACAATCCTGCAGTGACCAGTGGCGGGTGTTTGTGGTACACCTGACGGGAGAGAGGAAACCAGTGGGATCGTCAATGATGAGGTATTGCAGTCAATGTGGGAAGTCGGTTGTCCTGAAAGTTCCTCCCGGGGAGACCTTGCTGCGGTTTGTGTGTGAGGCCTGCCAGACAATCCATTACCAGAATCCTAAGATCGTCGCCGGGTGCATTCCCGAATGGCAAGGTAAGATCCTTTTGTGCCGCCGGGCCATTGAACCGCGACCGGGCCTGTGGACGTTTCCCGCCGGCTTCATGGAGCTCGACGAAACCACGGAGCAGGCAGCAGCCAGGGAGACTTTGGAGGAAGCCAAGGCTGAGGTGGAGATCACGAGCCTCTACGCCGTATTCAGCCTCGTGCGTGTCAATCAGGTCTATGTGATTTTTCGCGGCAAGATGCGCAGCCCGGATTTCGGGGTCGGGCATGAGAGTTCAGACGTGCAGCTTTACTCGCACGACATGATCCCCTGGGAGAGTTTGGCTTTTCAGGTGATCCATGAAACCTTGAAGCGCTATGTGGAGGACCTGCAACGGGGCCGCTTTGAGGTCCACTTCGGTGTCGTGCCGCTGATGCGAAAGTAGGGAAATGCCTCGGCTGGCGAAGGGCGGAGAGGCAGCTTGGTCAATCCCCTGTGCTCGCAGAGTGCGCACGCCTCCAGCGCTATTCGTCGTTCGTGAAGCGTGAAGCGTCCGAATTCCTGAACGAGATACGCTTCACGAGGCCCGCTTCACGGGACTCAATGGCGATGCGCGCAGTTGGGGATCAACCAAGCCGCCCTTGTGAAATGAAGTGATAACCAAACCTCAGTGCCCACCTCTTCAAGCCGAGGCGCTACGGAAGGGAAAGGAAATGGTGTAGGCCCCTCCTTCCCGGGGGACATGCGCTCTGGACTTGGCTGCACCCAGGCGGTGGAGGAAAAGCTCGGAGTTCAAATTAGCCGAAAACAACTTGAAAGAGTTTTGCTATGGACATTCCTGCTCAGCTTTCCAAGGTCAAACGGCGGCGAAGGTTTCTTTGGATTCTCACTTTGGGCTATTTGCCTGGTGTCGCGTTATGCTACTCCCTCTCCTGGTGCAGACCGGCCGCATTCAACCTCGGCGCAAGCTGGATGGCGCTGATATTTCTTGCCTCTGTGTTCGTTACCTTTAGCCGGTGCCCGAACTGTGGCGATTTTTTTCATTGGGCATATTTGTGGTGCAATCCTCTTGCTCGCTCGTGTCGTCACTGCGGTCTGAGTCTCAATGCAGGGCTAAAAGGGCTGAAGGTGATATTCCTACAGGTAGATCGGCCCGAGTGATGCTTGCCTCACGACACTTTCCTTCTTCCGGACAGGACGACCTGGCAGCCTCCCGTGCTCGCGCATCGCGCACTCAGGAACATTGAGAAACGCAAAGTGGATAGAGTGCTCGCTGGACGCGCGCAGTAGGAGGCTGCCAGGCCGTCCTGTCATATCCCCGCGCACCATTCGGAGCCCTGGTCTACCCAAGTCTAACCATCCTTTAGTTTTGCGACGTTGTGCCACATCACTCGGCCGGTCTACCACCCCACTTCCTCCCCGGCGCAGGGCACGGTCTCGCCTCTTCATTAGAAACTTCTAATCCCCGTCTAATTCTTCTCTCATCTCCCAGTGCTATGTTCGCCGTCATGCTAGCTGCGCTACAGCGGACCTAAAGCCTGGTTCAGGAAGGAGGGATGAACCATGGAATGCCGCAAGTGCAACGGATTCATGGTGGAGGAATGGGTTCCGGACTTTTCTCCTGAGGAAGAATCTGCCTGGCGATGTGTGAACTGCGGCCTGATTGTGGATCCAACGATCTCTCGCAATCATGGCCTTGCTGCTGTCGGAAGCGCCACGTACAGCGCTTCGCACGCTGCGGCTGCCTGACACGCCGTTAGTGTTCGCTCACGAGGCAAACCTGTAGCCGTATAGGAGCGTG
>JBOHOI010000029.1:0-17861 GCA_050731155.1 Nitrospiraceae bacterium
CACCAAGCCCTGGTAATAGTAGACGAGCGGATTGTCTAGCAACGCCTTCCCGGCAGCGTTCAGGCTCGTTAGGGCGTCGTCGTATTTGCCCAGGTTACTTTGAGCGATGCCTAGGCCCAACAGCGCCCGCCCTGACGCAGGGTTGGCCTCAACCAATCCCTGAAACATTTTCTCGGCAGCTTCATACTTCTTGAGCCGGAGCAACGTTTGTCCCAGGTAATCACTGGCATCGAAATCTCCAGGTTTGGCCTTCAACGCTTTTTCAAAGAGCCCCTGGGCCTTCTCATAGCGACCCTTGCCAAACTCGATGAGGCCTCTGGAGATGCTGAAGTCATAGGTTTCCACATCCACAGGGGATTCTGCAGCGGCAGGGGGCAGGAGGATCACGAGGCTCAGTCCCACTAGCCAGACCAGGAGAGTGCTCGACGGCCAACGAGGACTCATGCCGTAAGCCAACGGATGCAGACACCGTACATGGATACCTGACTCACGTAGAAGTTTTTACCCATCTCATCACCCTCTTGACCGTGACTATGAACCTATCAAATATTTGTCTAGTGTCAATGACACAGGGCAATCTGATGATGGAATCGTGAGAAGGATGGACTTGCCTGAAGAGAAGCAGGTTTCCCTGAGCCGCTAAGCTGACGCTCATTCAATGAGCCGGTTCGCGGAAGTTCTTTTGCTATTGTGTTAAGATGAAACTCCCTGGATTACCGAACGATCTTCAGGAAGAGGGTTCGCCTTCACCTCCCATCATCTTTGCAGTGGGCGGTGCGTGTCTGAGCAGGTGGGGCGAAGAGAAGAGAAAGGATAGCCCATGGAAATCGGGTTCATCGGGTTGGGAAAGATGGGAATGAACATGGTCACGCGCTTGCAGCGCGACCGGCACCGAGTGGTGGTTTATGATCGGACCGCGGAGCTGATCGAACAGGCGGAAGGCCAGGGGTGTGTTGGCGCGTCCTCGCTGGCCGAGCTCGTCTCGAAGCTGGCCACACCGCGTGCGGTCTGGGTCATGGTTCCGTCTGGTGCTCCGACTGACGAGACGGTGCAGGCCGTCGCGGCCTTGCTGCAGGCAGGTGATGGCATCATTGATGGAGGTAATACCAGGTTCCACGATGACGTGCGCAGAGCGGCCGAACTAAAGAAGAAAGGCATCCACTATATCGATGCCGGCACGAGCGGGGGCATCTGGGGCCTGAAACTCGGCTATTGCCTCATGATCGGCGGCGAGAAGGACGTGGTCATGCGGCTCGAACCGGTCTTCAAGACCCTCGCTCCGGAAAACGGGTGGGCCTATATGGGAGGCCACGGGGCTGGACATTACGTCAAGATGGTCCACAACGGCATCGAGTACAGCATGATGCAGGCCTATGCCGAGGGGTTCGAACTCATGTCCAAAAGCGACTATCACCTGGATCTGGCGAAGATCGCGGACCTCTGGATGCACGGGAGCGTGGTGCGATCCTGGCTATTGGAACTGACGGCCGAGGCTCTCAAGCTAGACCCGAAACTGGAGGGGCTAAAGGGCTATGTTCAGGACTCCGGCGAGGGCCGCTGGACCATCATGGACGCCCTCGACAAGGATGTTCCCGTGCCGACGCTGACGGCGGCGCTGTTCACCCGATTCCGGTCACGGCAGCAGGAATCCTTTTCCGAGAAATTACTGGCTGCGATGCGTCAGGCCTTCGGCGGCCATGCAATCCGACGATGAAGGCGCCCAACTGGTGAGTGGCTCATCATGACAGAGTCGGGACAGGGACATCCATTGCCCCCAGACAGCGGACGCACTCTCACTCCCGAGCCCTGCACGTTGGTGATCTTCGGCGGGTCTGGCGACTTGGCTCGCCGGAAGCTGGTACCGGCGCTCTACAATCTTTTTTTGGATGGGACCCTGCCTTCGAATTTCGCAGTCCTTGGGATCGGCCGCAAGCCGATGAGCGATGAGGACTTCCGCGCCAGCACGCGCGAGGGCATCATCGCTTACTCGCGGCAACCGCTGGCTTACAAGCAGTGGGCGGAGTTCGAACGACATCTTTTCTACCTCTCTGGGAGCATCGAGGATCCCCAGTCCTACCAAGCCATCAAAACGCGTCTGGAAAAGATCGAGGCGGAGCGCTCGCTCCCTGGCCATCGGATTTTCTACTTGGCCATTCCTCCCACGTCCTATGCCGCTGCCTGTGAGGGCTTGCAGCGGGCCGGGCTGGTGCAGCCGCCAGATGGTTTCGGGCCATTCTGCCGGGTCATCGTGGAGAAGCCCATCGGACGAGACCTGGAGTCAGCCCGGCAGATCAATGCCGTCATAGGACAGGTCTTTGACGAGTCCCAGATTTTCCGGATCGACCACTACCTCGGCAAGGAAACGGTCCAGAACATCATGGTCCTGCGGTTTGCCAATAGCATTTTCGAGCCGATCTGGAACCATAAGTACATCGACCATGTCCAGATCACAGTCAGCGAGGCTGAAGGAGTGGGCACACGTGCCACCTATTACGAGAACACGGGAGCCCTGCGGGACATGGTGCAGAATCACCTGATACAGTTACTGTGCCTCGTCGCCATGGAGCCTCCCTATTCGCTTGACCCGGACGTGGTACGCGACGCCAGGATCAATGTCCTCCGTTCTCTCAGACCGATCATCGGCAAGGACATGGAGCGGTTTACCGTGCGGGCGCAGTACAGTCATGGCAAGCGCCCAGGTCAACGCAAAATCCGGCTTGATCCCATAGACGAGTTCATGGTGCGGGCTCAGTACGCGCATAGCAAGGACGACGCCGTCGAAGTGCCTGGCTACCGCCACGAGCCTGGAATCTCTCCGGATTCCACGACCGAAACCTATGTGGCCATCAAACTGTTTCTCGAGAACTGGCGGTGGGCCGGAGTGCCCTTCTACCTCCGGACCGGGAAGGCCATGGCCAAGCGGGCCACCGAAGTTGCGGTGCAGTTCAAAGATATCCCGCAGATCCTTTTCAATGCCAACCCTGCCGCTCCGCAACCGCCTAATGTCCTGACATTGCGCATTCAGCCGGAAGAGGGGATGTCGCTGCGAATCATCTCCAAGGTACCTGGTACGAAGGCGCAAACTAATCCGGTCGAGATGAGCTTCAAGTATGGTGATGCGTTTGGCGCTCCGTCGCCTGAAGCCTATGAACGGCTCTTGCTGGACGTGATGGCGGGGGATGCGTCACTGTTCATGCGCCGCGACGCCGTCGAAGCATCGTGGGCTTGGATCACCCCGATCCTCAATGGGTGGGCAGCCTACGGGACGAAATGGCTGCCGGAGTATTCGGCCGGCAGTTGGGGACCGGTGGAAGCGGATCGCTTGATTCAGAACGATGGACGAGAATGGAGAACGCTGTAGAGGAATGTTGAATGCGGAATGATGAGTGATGAATGAGGAACAGAGAAGCGCTCATGAACCGGCTGGGCCCTCAGCTTGATGAAATGCGGTTGCGAATACTTCGTCGTACAGGAGCTTCGCCAGGCATGTGTACCCCTCGGTCGTGAGGTGGAGACCGTCGTTGGAATAGGGTGCGGCCAGCCGCCCGGTTCCCGGCTCCTCGGTCGCCGCGAACAGATCCACGCAAGCCACTCCTTTACCCGCGCAATAGTCGCCGATGAGCCGGTTCAACGTGCGACGGCGCGCGATATGCTCTTCAATCCACTCTTGCCCTTGCCAACCTCCCTCGACCCGCAGGGACGGGACGGTCACCGCCACGGGCCGGATTCCGTCAGCGAGCGCCAGTTCGAACATCTTCAGCAGGTTTCTCATAATATCGGCGGGGCGCGCGTTCCATCCTAGATCGTTGGTCCCCCCCAGCACGACCACATAGGCCGGCTTGTGTGCTAGGACGTCGTGCCGGAAACGCATGGCCATCTCCGCAGTCAGTTCGCCGCAGACGCCACTGATTGCCACTCTGACAATTGAGCCTAATTGCTCTTGCAGGAAGGTGCCATAAGGCGTCTCTCGCCCCTGCGGGAAATCAGGCGTCGGCGACTGGTATCCCGCCGTCAGGCTGTCTCCAAAACAGATAACGAGAGGAGCCGACGATTGCCTGTTCACTGAACTTTCCCTTTCCGGACTAATCAGATCCCGCTCCTTCGACCGGCTCTACCCGGAATCTGTTCATGCCGGTTCCACACGTCGCACTTCCCGGTTCTCCCTTCAAGGGCAGTGGATTGTACTGTGGCCCGCTTTTCAGGTCCAGCCTTGTTCCCCAAAAGAGGCCGCGTCGCAAAGGATAATCTCTTGACGTGAAAAGGGTTCGGAGGTACTACTATTTTACATGGTAGAGCAGACACTTCAGGGACCAACAGGAACCCAGACAGCAGCTGCCAAAGGAGCAGTCGATCCGGATGTGGCATCGGTCAAGCTGTTGCTGAAACTGCTGGATAAGGCTTCCAAGACGTCAAGAACCTACGGTCCAAACAACCCAGTCGCTCAAAAGTTCTTCCAAGAATTCTATACCGATCTGACCGCTCGTCTTGCGGTTCTCGAGGTACTCACCTTTGTGGTGCAACGGTCCGAACTCTACTTTCGCAGCGAGGTGGTGTATCAAACAGAAGCGCAGACGGAGAACCTAGCCTTCAAGCTCTATGTCGACGGCATCCGCGAGCTCTCATTGCATAAGGGCCTCACCCAGAGCGACCTGGCGAGTTTTCTGGAGGCCCTGTGGGGGGGCTACGACTCCGCCACCTCTGATGAGGATATTGTGACCCGCCTCTGGGAAAAGAACCTCACAACCGTCTCGTTCGTGACGGCTGAAGAGGTTATCAAGTCGTTCGAGTCGGCCGATGTCCTGACCCCACAGACTACGGCCACCATGAACAATCCCGTCTCCTCCTTACAGGAAGTGAACGCTGCTGAGAAGGCCCGTCAAGCGAGCGAAGGAGCAGCCGGAACCGGACCACGATCACGGTTCCAGTCCAACCTGGCTGGATACGAGGTGTCCCCGCAGGAACTGGAGAAGCTAGCCAAGGAAATGGAGGCAGAGTCGGCCAGAGACGATACGACTTATATCCTGGACATGCTGACCGTGATCCTGGCCAGCGAAAAGTCACCTGCCCTCCTCGCCAGTCTGGTCGATGTCTTTGGGGAGATCTTGGAGACGTTGGCCAAGCATGGGAACTGGCCGATGATCCACCACGTCGCGGGCTTGCTGGAGGAAGCTCAGGAACTCTGTCCCCATCTGCCAGAGGAACACAAGAAAAAACTCTACGGCCTGTTCGATGCTCTTGGACGACCAGAACAGATCAAGGCTGTTGAGGCAGTGTTGAACAAGGACCCGAATGTCAAAACCGAGGGTCTGCTGGCGTTTCTGCTTCAATTGAAACCACAGGCTGTGCCGGCTCTGTGTACGCTCTTGGCCAACCTGGAGTCGCAGGAGCACCGAGCGGTTGTCTGTGAGGCTCTGAGCACGTTAGCGAAGGACTCGCCAGAGCCATTGGTCCGGGGGTTAAGCGATCGTCGTCCGCACCATGTTCGGAACCTGATCTCGATCATCGGGAAATTGAATAATCCGCGCTTGGCCGAGCCCCTGGAGAAGCTCGTGCAGCATCCGGACAGCCAGATTCGCAAGGAGGTCGTTCGAGCGCTTGGCGCTCTCTGTCCGAGTGGGAACGGCAGCAAGCTGATTGCCTTCACGAACGATGCTGAGGAAACCGTTCGACTCTCAGCGCTCAAAGTTCTCACAACTGGCCAGTACACCGCTCCGTTCAGCGCCTGGTCCCCGGTCATCACGCCCAAACAGTTCTTGGATCGGTCCGTTGCGGAGCATCGGTTGATCTTCCAGGCCATGCGCCAGACCACCGGGGAAGATGCCGTGCCCTACTGGCATGAGTTGGTCACCCAGTGGTTGTTGACCGACAGCAAAAACAAACAGTCGATCGGCGTGCTGGCTGCGGAAGCGCTGGGAAAAGTCGGGACGCCAGCGGCGATCGCTGCCCTTGAGGCTGGACAGAAACGCATGAATCGAGCCATCCGCAACGCCTGCACCACAGCCCTAGCCTCGCTGGCTAAACAGAAACGAGTGAAAGGTTAGGGTAATGGCGACACCGGTGAGTAATCCCAAACAATCTGGCCAGGCTAAAGAGCCTGAACTTGCCAGCCAGCCTATTCTGACTCACGAGAAATCCCTGACCGCCAAAATCGCCAAGGGGTCAGAGGCCAGTGACATCGTTGATCAGCAGCTCGTGTCGCTGGGAACGCAACTGGTCACCCAGCTCAACGTCCTGTTCAAGACCTCTCGCATCCACGGCCGAACCAACACGGCATTGGACCAGCCGGTCGAGGCCATCCTGACGCTGGTCAAGACCCTTGCGCAGGACAAAAATGTGTCTCTCCGTCTCCAGAACGATTTCTTGTTCCTGGGCGAGATGCACCTGAAGATGAATGCCCATTTGATGGCCGTCTTTACGGGGGTCATTGATAGCCTCAACGCATGGAGGATTGGGGCTCTCTCCTTTAGTTCGACCCTGCAATCCAAGGACCTCCGCGAGTTCGCCTACCAGTTTGTCACTCTGGACCCTGCCACCCAATCGTTCGCCGATCTGGTGCAGCGGCTGAAAGACCAGGATGTGCAGGGGGTTGACCTTGAAGAGTCTCGATTTGTGACAATCAGGCGCGGCGACAAGACCAACAGGCAGGGAAAGCTCTTGGCCAAGAGCGGTTACGCCAAGGCGGCCGGGACCGTGGGCGAGATGGTACAGACCGTGCGCGATGGACGGGCCCCGAGCTTCAAGCAGGCCAAGCGGGCCATTCAGAACATCGTAGACCTCATGATGGATGACGAAGCGGTCCTCCTCGGACTCACTACGCTCCGCTGCCATGACCAATACACGCATAACCATTCTGTGAATGTGTCCGTCCTATCGCTTGCCTTGGGCAATCGGGTCGGGTATCCGAAAGCGGAACTCGCGGACCTGGGGCTGGCGGCCCTCTTTCATGATCTGGGCAAGGCCTCGATCCCGGCGGAGGTGCTGAACAAGCCCGGTGAGTTTACCGAGGACGAGTGGGCGAGAATGCGTGCCCATCCGACGGAAGGGGTGATCAGCTTGACCAAACTTCGAGGGATCACCAACCTACCGGGCAGGATGGCAGCGGCGGCGTTCGAGCATCACATGAACTACGATTTTTCCGGGTATCCCAAGATCACCGTGCCCTGGAAACAGTCGTTGACCGGCCGGATTCTGATGATCGCTGATTGTTACGACGCGATGACTTCTTCACGCGTCTATCGGCGTGAGCCGATGTCGCCGGACAAGGTGCTCAAGATGATGTTCGCCAAAAGCGCCCAGTCGTTTGACCCGGTCCTCTTAAAACTCTTCGTCAACTGCGTGGGCATCGTGCCGATCGGCAGCCTGGTGCTGCTCGACAGCAATGAGCTGGCGGTCGTGTTGCGGCAGTCCCAGGATCGGGAGAAAGCGGAACGGCCCTCTGTGAAAGTGCTCACCGATGCTGATGGGAAGCCGATCGATGGTCCCGAAGTGGATCTGACGGAGACCGATTCAGCAGGGGCATACACGCGGAGCATCGTCCGGATGGTGGATAACACCGAATATCGCTTTGATACCAGTCGGTACTTTGTTTAACCCCGCCCTAAGCTTGAGGCGCTTCCCTTCCACTCACCGCCTTGACTCCGCTGGCGGCCAATCCATCTCAGCCTGCCGGCCACAATAAAAACAGGACACCCTGTATCGGGCTCGCCTCCTCGGATTCGGCAACGAGGTGAATACCACCGGTGTGCCATCACAGGGACAACTTGGTTGCTGGTGCATCAGGTGCTCATCGGCCATGACGAGAAGCGACGCTTCATCCCAGGGAGGAGTGAGTTGCTCCACACCGGTGAAGCGGTCTTGCCGTCCGCATTGCTGGCATCGAACCTCAAACGTCTTGACTCGGTCGCGAAGTTGTGAGACGTCGCTCATTTCGACCGGTCCGGGGCACCCTGACGTCCTGCATGGCATCGGTTCATGTTGCAGCGCGCGCACAAACTGCTGATGGGCTTGCTGCTCTTCCGGGGTCACGGCTGCGTCTCCTTTACCTTCCTGGCCGGGAATCGAACAATCATCGCTGTCCAAGAATCCGGCGGGATATACGGTGTTCCCTGGTCGAATGTCAAGGAATGCCGATGTGATGGCTGGAGCTTGACAGTGACGACTGATGAAGCTATCCTCCCCTGTCTTTTGCAGCCAGGCATAGAAAGAGCCCGGTCGGCACCGAACGAGAAAGGAGAGCAGCAACATGGCTAGGAGGCACGCGCGGGGGACAATCCCGACCGTGGTGGGGATTGTCGCAGTCGGGATCATGGCGTTATCCGCACCGTCCGGGTGGGGGGCGGACTCGTTCAAAATGGGCGTGGTGGACCCACAAGCGGTCCTGGAACGATCGAAGGCTGGGAAGCGAGCGTTGGATGGGTTGAAGGAATACGCCGGCAGCCGGCAACGGCTCTTGGCAAAGGACGAGGAAGATCTGAAAACGCTTGAGAAACAACTCAAAGACCAGGAAAGCGTGATGAGCGAAACCCAGAAACGGGAGAAACAGGGTCAGTTTCGAACGAAGATTCAGGACTACCAGAAGCGGGCCCAGGAGTTTAACCAGGAGCTGGCCGTCAAACAAAAGGAACTGGTTGACGACTATATGAAAAAGATCCAGGTCGCGACTCAGGCAGTCGCCGAGAAGGGCGGGTTCAGCCTGGTCGTCGATAAGGGCAGCGATACCACACTCAAGATCGTCATTTACAATCGCGACACGATTGATCTCACCGAGCAAGTCATCAAAGAATTCGATCGGCAGAACAAATAGTCCCAGGGGCTGAGCGCCGAAGGGGCATACGGCAAGGAGGACGCATGCGGCAGGGAAGGAGAGGTCTGTGTTGGGTATTCATGTTGATCGCGGCTGGAGCTGCTGTCGGCTTCGCACCCCACGCGTTCGCGGATGAGTACCACACGATCCCAGGATTGTCAGCGCAGGACCGTATGGTCCTGGCCACGAACATGGTGCAACAGGGGCAGTACAAGAATGGCCTCACGGAAGTCATGGAAGCGATGAAGGAGTTGCCCAACGACGAGACCTTGGTGCGACTCAAAGGGATCTGCGAAACCGAACTCGAGCTACCTGCGGCGAAAGACACTATCATGAAGTGGCTCAAGTTGGTCCCACAGGCCCATCCGGAACGAGCCAAGATGTTGGCCCTATTGGCCAAAACGCAAGCCTCGCTGGAGACGCCCAACGACTGGGTGCTTGTGCCTGCCGGTGAATTCGAGATGGGCGCGGAAGGGGGACAAGCTGAGCCGGACGAAAGCCCGAAGCACAAAGTCTTCCTCGATGCCTTTTACATCGGTAAGTATGAGGTGACCAATCGTCAGTACCACACTTTTGTCAAATCCACTGGCCACCGGCCTCCGGACAATGAAGATCCCAAATACGATCTTTGGCGTGGGGATACGATGCTCGATGGGATTGGTGAACTACCAGTCGTCAACGTGAGCTGGGATGACGCCGTCGCCTACTGCAAGTGGAGCGGCGGACGCTTGCCGACTGAGGCGGAATGGGAGAAGGCTGCCAGAGGGACAGACGGCAGGACCTATCCCTGGGGCAATGATCCCGTGACCGGGAATCGAACGAACTATAGTATTGAAAACGTGACGTTCTGGGAGGGCCCTACGACGCTGTCGAAGAAGGACCAATACGATTATGGAAAGAGTCCCTACGGGGCCTATGAGATGGCGGGTAATGTGTGGGAATGGGTCCAGGATCGGTATGACGAGAATTACTACAAGAACAGCCCGGGCAAAAATCCACCGGGGCCCTCAGACGGTAAGGAGCGTATCCTCCGAGGTGGCTCTTGGCGAAACACCCCGGAGGTGTTGCGGTCCAGCAATCGTAATAAGGAGGCACCCACGGACCGGCGCGTATTTATCGGCATCCGGTGCGCCAAAGACGCAACGGATATGAAGGACACGAAATAACTCGCAGGCAGCGTGCCGCAGTCAACTCCTTGTGAGGTCTCGGCGGATTGTGCTCACGAGTTTCTCGAATGCGGCATCGCACCCGACGATCGACTGAGTCACCAATTCGAGATGCTCCGGTCCGCCTATTCCTAACCCCAGCTCGATGGCCCGCTTGATCTGACGTTGTTCCCAGACGCTTATCCCCGCCACTTTTGGCCAGGCGCCGAACGACCGGATCAGCGCCACGCCGACCGCGTCCAGAGCCACTCGGTCGCCACTCAGCAACAGCAGGTCAGCTTTCGCTGGGGTCCCGCTCGTAGGGCCGCCCGCGATCATGATCGTGGTGGCGTCGGCGATCGTGAGCTGTGGATGTACCGCCAGGTTCAGCTCGGCGATCCGTTCGTGCCAGTCGCCTGCCAGAAAGGCCATGGAGGGGCGGTACCGGGGATGTGTGATCCCAACCAGGTTTTTCAGGCTGCAAGAGTAATGAGCGAACTGGTGGGTCTTGACCACCGGGAGGTTGATGAACACATCGGCGTCATAAACAGGCTTCGAGACGTAGAAGCGAAGCAGCGATTTCGCGCCAGCTGGTTCCACCCGGATCCAGGGCTCGTCTTCCAAGGCCAGCACACTTGCCCCTGCCGCTTCAGCAGCCGACCGCACGCCGGTGGTCACAAGATTTTCGGACGTGGGGAACCGGATGATGCCGGAGCTGTCTGCCACGGTCACGTCGGCCGCTTCCGCCTCCCGCACCGCGCGCACCACTGCCGCAATCACGGATGGACTGGTCGTGGTGGGAGGCGGCCGGTCATTCACAATGTTGGGTTTGATCAATACCCGCTTGCCCTTGAGTTCTAGCCGGGCGATCCCTCCGATCATGTCCAGTCCGGCACGGAGCATCGCGGTTGGGTCCTGCCCGTGAACCATCGCCACCAGCGCCTTTCCATCGCGAGTGAAGGGATTGGGAAGGATTGGCTTGGCGGGAACCAGCGCGCCATCCGGCTCAAACAGCAGACTTCCCACCAGCGAGCGTGGCGCCATGGCGACCGTCGGCAGAAAGGTGAGCCCGAATACAAGACGGCTGAGCAGGTCTCGACGTGAGACGGCCATTGCCTTACGAGCCGCTCCCCTGCTCGAGCGGATAGCCTGCCTCGCGCCAGGCCCTGATGCCCCCATCCATGGACCGGACGTTGGTATATCCCATCTGCTGGAGACTGTCGGCTGCCAGGGCTGACCGGAATCCGCCGCCGCAATAGAGGATAATCTCTGCCCGCTTGTCCGGAATCACCGTCTCAATATCTCGTTCCAGAATCCCTCGCCCGAGATGTCTGGCTCCACTCGCATGATCCTTGGCGAACTCGTGGTCCTCGCGCACGTCTATGAAATGAAATGGCTCGCCCCGGTCCAGCTTGGCCTTGACCTCAGCAATGGTACATTCCTTGATGTGCTGTTTTGCCTGTTCGACAAGCTTGACGAATCCCGGGTTGTGTTTCATGCCTTGCTCCGAGACTAGAACAGCCTGGTTTGCTCAGGACCAGGCCGGCGGAAGGTGTTGGGGATGGGACGGGTTTCGTCATCATCGGGAAAGCCGGCTTTTCGTCTGCCCACCTCGAAAAGCTGCTCGATCATCTGCCAATAAGTCCCTCCACCGTGGTGGCGCTTGAAGAAATCACCCTCCGACAGCTTGCCTCCGCGCACTTCACGGATCCGATTCGTGATCTTCTTGATGCGGTCCGGGAAGGCTGCGGCCATCCGCTCCAGGAACACCGGCTCGACGTTGCCGGACAGGCGCAGCAGGACAAAGGTCGCGTCGGTGGCTCCGGCTTGTCGCGCGCGGGCCAAGAGTTCCGGGATGTCGTCCTCGTTGAGCCCGGGAATAATCGGGGCGATGGAGATCGCCGTTGGGATGCCGGCTTGCGACAGCATTGCCATGGCTTCCAGCCGCTTGGTGATCGAGGGGGCTTGAGGTTCCACCTTGCGAGCAGTCTCGTTGTCCGCAAAGGGAATGCTGAAATAGACCTGCACCCACGCTTCGTCGTGCAGTCGCCGGAGCACCTCGATGTCCCGCATGATCAGGGCGGCTTTGGTGATGATCCCGACCGGATTTCTGAATTCGGCGCAGACCTCCAGGCATGCGCGCGTCAGACCATAGGTGGCCTCCAGAGGCTGGTAGCAGTCCGTGTTGCCTGAGAACACGATCAGCTCACTCCGCCACGAGGCTTTCATGAAAGTCTCCCGCAAGAGGGAGGGGGCATTGCGTTTCACCACGATCTTTGAGTCGAAATCGGTGCCGGCGCCGAATCCCCAATACTCATGAGTCGGCCGGGCATAGCAATAGGCGCAGGCATGGAAACAGCCGCGGTAAGGGTTCAGGCTCCAGCGAAACGGTAGGTCCGGGCTCTCGTTCCGGCTGAGAATCTCACGAGTGGCATCTTCAAAGACTTCAAGTTCTACGTGAGAGGGAGCGTCAAGCAGTTCTCGGTGGGTGGATTCAAATGGGTTCGGCGGGTTCGAGATCGTTCGCACGGGCTGTATCGTCTCTCCCATTGAGTCCCCTTGTCAAGACAGAGGTTATCCGTCATTGGTCATTAGTCAATCGGTTTCAAGCGAATGACCAGTGACTATTGACGATTGACGCCTTCCCAGGGAGGTGCTAGATTCCACGGCGGTTCATCCGTTGGATGGCATCACGATGCACGATCTTCGTCTGCTCAGGGAGGACCTGGACGCGATTCGGACGCGACTGGGCGCGCGTGCGTCGGATGTGGCCTGGGAAGACTTGCGCAAGCTGATTGAAGAACGACGTAGCCTGACGATGAAAGTAGAAAACGAACGCCATCATGTCAAAAAGTTTTCAGAGCAGATCGGAAAGCTGATGCGAGAAAACAGGTTTGAAGAAGCCCAAAGGCTCAGGGAGGCAGCTGGGATGAAAACAGTTGTCCCCGAGTTCGGGCGACTTGAGGAAGAATTGCGTTCCGTCGAAGAGCGTGTCAGCGACTTGGCGCTGCGCATTCCCAACCTTCCGCATTCTTCTGTCCCCATCGGGAAAGACCCGGCCGACAATCAAGAAGTGCGACGTTGGGGGATTCTTCAGAAGTTTGCATTCACTCCCAAACCCCATTGGGAGATCGGAGAGACGCTTGGCATTCTGGACTTCGAACGCGCGGCCAGGATGGTGGGCGCCCGTTTCGCGGTCTTAACAGGGCTGGGTGCCAAACTGGAGCGCGCGCTCATCAATTACATGCTGGATTTGCACACGACTCGGCATGGGTATGAGGAAGTGTTGCCACCCTTCATGGTCAACCGCGCGGCCATGACGGCAACCGGGCAGCTCCCAAAGTTTGAAGAGGATCTGTTCCGACTTCGAGACGACGAGTATTTTCTGATCCCGACTGCTGAGGTTCCGCTGACGAACCTCCATCGTGAGGAAATTCTGTCGGATGGCTGTTTGCCGATCCGGTACACCGCGTACACGCCTTGCTTCCGGCGGGAAGCCGGCTCCTATGGCAAAGACACGCGTGGATTGATACGCCTGCACCAATTCAATAAGGTGGAACTGGTGGCCTTTGCCAGACCTGAGGAGTCCTATGAGGAGCTCGAGCGGCTGACTGAAGCGGCTGAGGCGGTGTTGCAGGGATTGGGGCTGTCGTATCGCGTGGTCACGCTCTGCACCGGTGACATGGGGTTCGCGGCGGCGAAAACTTACGACCTGGAAGTTTGGTTGCCCTCTCAAGGCACGTTTCGCGAGATTTCGTCCTGCAGCAACTGTGAAGCGTTCCAGGCGCGACGTGCTAATATTCGCTATCGCCGTCAGAGCGGCAAAACCGATTTCGTGCACACGTTGAACGGATCCGGCCTCGCGGTGGGGAGAACGCTGGTAGCGATCCTGGAGAACTTCCAGCAGGCCGACGGCTCAGTGATCGTTCCCGAGGCGCTGCGGTCCTACATGCACGGCGCGGAGCGAATCACGGAGCAAGGTTGAGGTTTAGGTTAAGGTGGAGTAGTTATCAAGAATTCACTCAGCCTCAGCCTTAACCTCAACCTGGACCTTAGGCTCGGAGGGGTGCCGGAGTGGCCGAACGGGCCGGTCTTGAAAACCGGAGTCCTCGTAAGGGGACCGTGGGTTCGAATCCCACCCCCTCCGCCATATCAACGCAGTCCCTACCCACGCCACGTCTTGCCAACTCCGGGCATTTCAGGGCTCTCACATACCTCAGCTGCCTCGACTCGGAATAGCCTTTCTCCCTTTCTCTGACATCCACGGTTGCCCACGTTTCGTAGGGGGCGATCCCTGCCTTGGTATGGGGAATGCTACCTCGTCGGTATTTTCAGCCTGGCCCAACTCTTTTATCTTCTCATGTGGTCACAAGCCCCTTCCAGATGGCTACGCAGCGCGGCCCACGGAAAATGGAGTGCCAGTTGCAGGCACTCATGATGATGATCAGCGCCGCAGCAGGAGGGCCGTATGAGTAAAGAGATGGAGAGCGTCGGGACGATCCGAAAGGAGCTGGACGGGAAAGCCTGTCCAGCCTGTGGCTGGGAGAAATACCAACTCGTCCTTCGATCTGATGCACGACCGGAAGGAAGCGCACTCTTTGCCCGATGCAGCCGCTGTCACCAGCCAAGGGATCTTGCGGTGGATCTTCTGAAGATCAAGGCAAGTTGACACATGAATGACTCCTCTTGCGATGGTGACCGAGGAGGTCAGACACATGTTTGGAGAAACAGAGATCCAGCGTGTTGAGTTGTGGAGGCACGAATGGAACTCCTCGCAGAGCCTGCGCACGACGTTCCCAAGTGTAGCCACCTATTTAGTCTTTAAGGCTTCCGAGTGCCGGGAGTTTGGGAAGCTCCGGCCGAGACGAAGACAGGAACATCGCAATAAAGCGCTCACGGGCTAATGCTTGCCCGAACGCCCCCGCCGTTGCCCGTTCATCCTCAGAACCTTCATATGCCAGACAACCAAGCCTATCTCTTGTGTGGGCCTATTCCTCTGAGGTATCATCGAGCCCTGTTGCTGGCGCGGGATATTCCCATTTTCATCTTGCCCGGAGGTGACTCTGTAAACGCACGGACATTGTTCGGTTGAGGCAAAGTACAGATTGAAGTCTCTTGTTGCTGTGTGGAGAGGTGGCCGAGTGGCCGAAGGCAACGGTTTGCTAAACCGTCACAGGGCCAAAAGCCTTGTCGCGGGTTCAAATCCCGCCCTCTCCGCCAGCCTTCGCCAAGGCTTCGGCTGGCAGGCCAGTGAAGGCTGCGCGCCATAGCTTTAGCGACGGCGGGCTCCAACTCCTCGATAAAAATATGAAGTATGTCTACCTGCTCAGAAGTGAATCACAGCCCAACCAAAGCTATGTCGGGGTGACGTCGGATATTGAGCACCGGTTCAATACTCACAATGCAGGTGGTTCTACTCACACATCTAAGTACAGGCCTTGGAAACTAGCAGCCTACATTGCCTTTGCTGATATCGCGAAAGCCATTGCGTTCGAACGATACTTGAAGACAGGGTCAGGTCGAGCCTTTTCCCGGAAGAGACTCATGTGAGCCGCCAGTGGTTCAGGCTTTATCGTAATTGTCGCCGGCGGAAAGAGTCTTCAACCCATTTTTTGCGGTAGCAATTGAAAAGGGAACTGGCCCCCTAGCGGGAGCGCGTGCGCAGCACCCTAGCGCGACTTCAAATGCCCGCCCTCTCCGCCATCCCATCCCTTCCTGTCCGTTTATTGGCCACCTGAACCAAGCATGTCTGCGGCCGACCCTTAGAAAACACTCCTCTGTAGGCTGGCCGTTCTGAGGCCGGTTTTCTGACAAGAACCCTTCCTGTTCGTAGGGAGGCAACCCCACCTTTCGTGGGGACCACCTACTTTGTCGGAATTGTCGATCAGGCCAAATGCTTTTATGGTCAATGCTGTCACAGGCGGCCACGTGCGACAAGCAACACGAGGCCGATTGGCGGTGATCGACACTCCTTCAGGAGGGCCCCATGCAGAAAATGCCCGGCAGAGTAGAGAAGGTTCGCACGGAAGTCGGGAAAATCGGAAAGGTATGGACTCAGTTGGAGGGCAAACCCTGCGCGGCGTGCGGATGGTTACGGTACTATATCGAGTTTCGAGTCAGGGCGAGACAAGAAGAGGGCGGCCTTATTGCTGTCTGTAGCCGATGCCATAGACAGCGAGAGATTGAGAGAAACATCACGAAGCTTTCACCGATGTGATCAGGGACTCCACTCCAAACGCTCACCAAGCCAACTGTTCACCGCACGAGTGACGACAGCCGAGGTTCGATTCCGACAATTATCTGGGTGGATCGCGCGATCAAGACGCGACCAAGACGCTTGATTTTGGTTCCCGATCCTGCTACACAGAGAAGCCCGCTGGTACGCATCTTCTGCCCAAACCACACGATGTGCCGAGGTAGCTCAGTTGGCAGAGCACAGCCCTGAAAAGGCTGGTGTCGACAGTTCGATTCTGTCCCTCGGCACCACCCGGCCTCTACGCGGCCGGCGTGCCTCGTCGCTCGTGAAGTGTATCTCGCAGGGAATCTTACGAGATACGAGCGACGAAGCTCAAGCTTCTCGCCCCTACCCCTTACCACTGTCGCTTAGGCCGCTGAAGTAAAAAAGGGCGATCGCGGCGGACGCGGCAACGTTGAGCGAGTTGATCGCCGGGTTCACCGGGATGTGGAACCGGAACGCAGCCTGTTTCAGTGTGGCCTCCGAGAGACCACGGCTTTCATTGCCGAGGGCCAAGATGGTTCGCGAAGGAAGGCTCGTGATGGCTCGAATCCTGCGGCCGCCTTTTCTTGGCGGCTCCGCTGCCACCAGCGCACAGTGGTGCCGAGCGAACAAGCCGAGATCCGTGAGAGGGAAGACCGGCAGCATCAGAAGCGCACCAGCAGTTGCACGGACGACTTTTGGATTGAACACATCCGCTGAGTCGAGCGATAGCCACAGCGCATCCGCCTGGAAGGCAAGCGCCGTCCGGATGATCCCCCCGACATTGGCTGGGTCCTGCAAACATTCCCCATAGATGCCGAACACCCGTGGCCGTCTGAGGATGGCCTCCTGATCCCATTCAGGTTGCCGAACTATGGCGAGAATGCCTTGGGATGTGCTGACATCCGAGAGCTTCTCAAAGGTCGTGTCACGGCAGGTATAGACTGCTGCGCGGGTCTGATCGAGAGCATGCCCGAATGCCTGCCGGTTCTTCTCAAGGAAAGTTGACGTCGCCACGACTGCCAGCAGGGCTGGTGACTTGCTGCGGAGCAGCTCTAAGATTGGCTTGGCGCCCTCGAGGACGAAGGCGCGTTCCACCTCGCGTGTCCGCTTGTGTCGGAGCAAATCCCGGATCAGCGCAGCTTTTGCCGAGGATAGATTAGGCAGTGGGGGCACGCTTTCCCTCTGACAGGTGCGCCTCACCACTACCGGGATCAGCCTGCTCTGTCAAGGATGCGGGCCGTCACACCCTCCTGCCTGATCGTCACAGCACTCCAACCACGCACAGGTCCCAACGGGCCTGACTCTACGACGCAAACAGGAACAGGAAACGGTTTGGCCTCACGGCGCGTGCGGCCTGCACGGCAGTTTCCTGAGCACGGATGGTGGTCTTTCAACGCGGCTCTGTGAGGAGTCTGAGGAAGTGAGATGATGGAACCGACACCAATGATCGAGAGGATAGGCAGATTGGCGCGGGAAACGTATGGAGTAGGTTCGGTCTAGGAGAACGTGGAGGCCTTCCCTTCCCGCTCACGCCGAACGTCGATGCTGACCTGCAGCGTTCCTGCCCCCTGCCCGGGCTGGCGTCTCAGTGCTCTTGGTCGCGGCCGGGCTCTTCATCGAAGCGGAAAAGATAATCCGAGCCAGCAGCCCCGTGCGGGTGGTGGTCTTCGTCTTCTGCATAATGTGCTGGAGA
>JBOHOI010000030.1:0-17310 GCA_050731155.1 Nitrospiraceae bacterium
GGCTGCGGTTGCCATCAAGAATGACAGCGTAAAGGGAAGGAAGAAGGGTGTCAAGGGCGTGTCGATAGGAATGGGGCGGCCGAGCTGATCTCCGTGCTCGCGCAGCGCGCACGCTAAGAAGGTGCTCGCTGGACGCGCGCAGTAGAGGTCAGTCCCGGCCACCCCGGATGCTCAATAATGTCTCGCGTCTTGACAGAAATGGAGGAATCAACGAGAAGAAAAGGGTAGGCGAAGGAAAAAATGCAGACAGGCTATTTTCTAAAATTCTTGCGATGATGCCTATGCGGGCGCAAGATAAGTCGTGCCTTGATCGAACTAGGAGCAATTTCCCTGGCGTGAATTCAGTTGACGGCGAGGGGGAGGATGCCGTAAGGTGAAGCCCGGTTTTTAGGTTGCGCTTCACGCTTCACGAGATACGAATAACGAGACCATGAAAATCTATCTGGCGAATCCGAGAGGGTTCTGCGCCGGGGTGGACCGGGCGATTGAAATCGTGGAGCTGTCGCTCAAGGCCTACGGCGCGCCGATCTTCGTCCGCCACGAGATTGTGCATAGTCGCCACGTCGTCAACTCCTTGCGCCAGAAGGGCGCCGTGTTCGTGGAAGAGCTCAGCGAAGTCCCCGATGGAGCGATCGTGATTTTCAGCGCCCACGGAGTGGCCAAGGAAGTCTGGGAAGAGGCGCGTTGCCGGGGCCTCAAAGTGATTGACGCCACCTGCCCTCTGGTCATCAAGGTGCACAACGAGGTGAACCGCGATCATACGCAGGGCTACGAGCTTATTCTGATCGGTCATGCCGGACACCCGGAGGTGATTGGCACGCTGGGACAGATCCCGGATAAGTTCCATCTGGTGTCCTCGGTGCGCGATGTCGAGACGCTGCAGGTGGAGAATACCCATCATCTGTCCTATGTGACACAGACCACCCTGAGCGTGGACGAGTGCCGGGACATTGTCGCCGCGCTGAACCGCCGATTCCCAGGGATCAAGGGGCCACACCAGGAAGACATCTGCTACGCGACGCAGAACCGTCAGAATGCGGTGAAGGAGTTGGCCAAGTTGGTGGATGTCATTCTGGTCATCGGATCGCCGAACAGCTCGAACTCGAATCGCCTCCGGGAGCTGGCCGAGTACTGCGGCATTCCTTCGTACCTCATTGACTCTTCGGATGACATTAACCCGGAGTGGGTCAGACAGGCGCGGGCAGTCGGCATCACAGCCGGCGCCTCTGCCCCTGAGGTCCTGGTAACGGAAGTGGTGGCCTATCTGAAACGGTTTGGAGCCAGTGAAGTCGAAGAGTTGACGGTGATCGAAGAGGATGTGGAATTTTTGTTGCCCAAGGAACTGGTCAGCGTCCAGTCACTCTCACAGCATTCAGGGTCGTAAGGCTCCCTCAGAAACCCTAGAAACCTTCTCTTCCCGCCTGTCCGTTCGTCCCCAATAGCTTGTAGGCGTACCATTCAAAACCCCTGCATACAGTATTTTCTTTGATTTTCGCAAATCGCTGTGGTACAAGGGCCAAACCGCCTGAAGCGGTAGGGCGATTGGAAGAACATCCTCGGAGGGAAGGGCATGTATCTGAAAACCTTGGAGCTGACGGGGTTTAAGTCATTTGCGGAAGCGAAGATCGCATTCCCGAAAGGCATCACGGCAGTGGTGGGACCGAACGGCACGGGGAAGACCAATGTGGTGGATGCCATTCTCTGGGTGCTCGGGGAACAGAGTACCAAGACCCTGCGGAGCGAGCGGATGGAAGATGTCATCTTCAACGGCACCGAAGCCCGTAGGCCACTGGGCATGGCTGAAGTCTCGCTGATCATCGGCGGGGTCGGAGAGGAAAGGCTCATTGGACTTGAGACCTTGCCCAATCAGCTCAGCGAATATGACGAGGTGATGATCACGCGGCGACTCTATCGAAACGGCGACAGCGAGTATCTCATTAACAAAACGCCCTGCCGGCTGAAGGATATCCGAAGCCTGTTCCTGGATACCAGAGCGGGAAACAAGGGGCACACGATCATTGAGCAGGGCCGCATCGAGCAGATCTTGAATGCCTCTCCGCAGGATCGCCGCGAGCTCATCGAGGAGACCGCCGGCATCGTGCGGTACAAGAAGCAAAAGGCCGAGGCGCTCCGCAAGCTTGAGGCGACGCGCCAAAACCTGCTCAGGGTCCGCGACATCATCGTCGAGGTGCGCAGGCAACTGAATTCGCTGGAACGTCAGGCCAGGCAGGCTCGTACCTATCAGAACCTCCAGCAAGAGGCCAATGCGCTGGAGATCCGGCTGCTTGTTCGGGATTGCCGCGCGTTGCTCGCGAGCAAGGCGATGGTCGAGTCCGACTTGGCGCAACTCGACGCGAAGGAATCAGGCCAGGCTGCCGAGCAGGCTCGACTGAATTCCGAACTCGAGGCTGTCCGGTTGAGGTTGGTGGCCGGTGACGAAGCCGTTGCCCGGATCCGGGAGGAACTGGCGCGCGTGGAGCACCAGCAGGCGCAAGCCGTCACGGCTGCCGAGGTGGAGAGAGGCCGGCTGGAGCTCTATAAGCAGCAGCGTGCCCAGGGGTTGGTCGATTCGACACGTCTTGGCCGTGAACGCGAACAGGCCGCCGCGGACCTCGCGGAGCTTCGGACGAAGCTTTCCCGGATCGATGCCGACATCGCCGAAGGCTCGCGGGTGCTCTCTGAACTCGAGCAGAACGAGCAGGTCCTGGCTGCTCGGCGAGCCGCGGCGGGCGAAGAGGAGGAACGGGCGCGGCAGGGGATCCTGGACATTACGGTGAGGACAACCAACGAGGAAAACAATCTGGCGAGACTGGAGTCCCAGCGCGAAGAAGCGCGTCGTCGCGCCGACCGACTGGCGGAGGAGCAGGCCGAGATGGACAGCCAGCGAGCCGATTCGTTCGAGCGGCTTCGCGGATTCGCCCGAGGTCGGGACGACGCCGAACGGCTGCTGGGGGATCTGCAGCGGGAGCGGGACGCTGCAGCCCAGGACACCCAGCGACTGGAGGATCGACTCCGCGACGCGGAGCAGCGAGTCGGTCGGCAGCAAGAAGAGCTCGCGGCGTCAGAGTCGCGAGTGCGGGCGTTGCAGGGAGTCATTCGGGAGGAAATGGGCTATGGCCGGGAAGGCGAGGGAGAGACTGCGTCCCTCAGGGACTGCCAAGGCGTGCGCGAGGCGGTGGCTGAGTGGCTCGTGGTGCCTTCCGGACTTGAACGGGCGATCGAGGCTCTTTTGGGTGAGCGGGTGCGCGCGTGGCTCGTGGATGATCCGGCCCAGGCGCGTCAAGCCATCGCCTTTTTGAAGACCAAGGACCTTGGGCGTGGTGCCTTTATTCCAATGCGTCCCCGGGTCGGCGCATCAGGTCAGCAGGGACAGGAATGGTGGCCTGCACTGGCGAGCGAGTCCGGAGTGGTCGGGCAGGCGCTCGACCTCGTGCAGGCTCCAGACGATTCGCGAGCGGTCTTGACCTATTTGTTCGAGGGCGTGGTGATCGTGGAGACGCTCGAGGTGGCTGTCGGACTCTGGGAGCGTGGTCTGTGGTCCGCTCCCACGGGGCCGACCCTGGTCACCTTGGCTGGTGACGTGCTGGATGCAGCCGGCGTGATGACAGGTGGGGCCATCGGAGCGTCCGGAGGCCTGCTGCAGCGTCGGAGGGAAGTCCAACAACTGGACGCGCAGCTGGCGCAACTGGCCCAGGCGGTCGAGGAAGGTCGGCGGAGTCGTGAGCAGTTGTCGGTCGAGTGCGAAGGATCGCGAGCCGCCGTCCAGCGCCTTGACGAATCGATCCGTGACGCAGAGATGCGGATGCTCGCGTTTGTCAAGGACGAGGCAGGCCAAGGACAGAATGTCGAGGGCCTGGATAAACGCATCGAGACGATCGGAGCAGAACGGCGCATGGTCGAAGTGGAGCGAGTGCAACTCGAGGAGGAGATCCGATCCGGTCGTGACCGGCTGGCCGGTCTGGTGGAGGAGAAACGAGTTCAAGAAGCCAGCCTTTCGCAACAGGGCGCCACCCTTGCGGGAATGGAGGAGGAGGGTTTCGAGCTGCAACGCCGTCTGACAGAAGCCCACCTGGCCGTTGCGACGCTTCGTGCGCGACGCGAACACGGCGAAGCGGACCTGGCTCGGCTCGTCAAAGAGCAGGAAGCGCGGAGCGCGCGCGTCCAGGCCCTTGATCAACAGATCAACGATCTCGCGACGGCCACCCAGCAGAGCCAGGCCGCGTGGGATCGGAACGTGACCCGGTGTCAAGAGTTGGGCCGTCGCGCCGTCCAGATCCGGGCGGAGTTTGTGTCGGCCCAGGAGGCGCAGGTGGGTGACACGGCATTTTCGAGACGGTTAGAGCAAGAACTGGGTGTGGTACGCGAGGCCATGGCGTCGAGTCGTGAGGCGCGGACGGCCCTGGAGGTCCGTCGCGCTGAGATCAACACCCACCTGGCGACGCAAGAAGGGACCCTCGCAGGCACCTATCAGCTCTCCCTGCCAGCAGCCCTTGCGCAGGAGCCGGAGGACGAGGGAAAGGGGCAGATGACCGGAGAGAGGGGGAGCGGGGAAGAAATGTCGCGTGCCCTTCGAGAGCAACTGCAGGCCCTCCGTGAGCGACTCCAGCGCATGGGGCCTATCAATCTGGCTGCCATCGGCGAACACCAGGAGTTGGAAGAGCGACACCGCTTCCTGACCACTCAGGAAGCGGACCTGTCCAGCTCCGTTGGGGCGCTGAAAGAAATCATTGCCCGAATCAATCGGACCTCCAAACAGATGTTCGTGGATACCTTCAATGAACTGCAAAGCAAGTTCAATGAGGTGTTCCGCCGACTGTTCCCGGGCGGGCGAGCGAAGCTGGTGCTGACCGAGCCAGAGCAGAGTCAGGAGGAAGGTGCCGGATCCAGTGAAGAACCAGGTGTTGATATTGTCGCCCAGCCGCCGGGCAAGCGTCTGAAGAGTATCGCCATGTTGTCCGGTGGAGAGAAAACACTGACCGCCATGGCGCTCATCTTTGCCAGTTTTCTCATCCGGCCGACCCCCTTCTGCATTCTGGACGAGATTGATGCCCCGTTGGATGAAGAGAATATCGGGCGATTTGCCGAGGTCCTTCGAGAGCTGGCCGAGGGGGCGCAGTTCGTCGTGATCACCCACAACAAGCGCACGATGGGGGTCGCGGATTCTCTCTTCGGTGTGACAATGGAGGACCCGGGCATCTCGAAGTTGGTCTCAGTTCGTCTGGCCGAACTCCAACCGGTCTGACCGTCACCGGAAGTTCCGACACAGGAAAAGGGTCGTCCTTCAAGGGGTTGAAGCGTCGCTTGCTTGACAGCCTAGGGTCGGTTTGTTATAACGCGCACTATGAAATTTTCTGAGGCCGACCGGCTGCATTCTGCCATGGATAGGCGGTTGTCCCTTCCTTCAGTTTTTTTTCTCGTTGTCCGGTGACATAAGAAGACCGTATGAAGCTGATTAAGATTAAGAGTCTCATCACCCGTCTGTCCGATAGCCTGTTCGCTTCGATGCCGGGACGGCTCAAGCTGGGTTCCGGCACCAGACTCCTGCCTCCTCTGCGGCTGGTTTCACATAACCCCCGTCCGACTGCTCCGCCCGAGGCGACCACACGACGCGTGGCCGGCGGCTCGATCGGTCAGTCGGAATCTATTGATGAGGCCATCCGTCGTAGCCAAGCCTGGCTCCTGAGGCGACAACACCCCGTGGAGGGATTCTGGGTGGCTGAACTGGAAGCCGACAGCACGCTGACATCCGAGTACCTCATGCTGCGACATTTTCTGAACCGGGTGGATCCGGAGCGGGAACGCAAGGCGGTTCGGTACCTCAAGGCCGCGCAGCTACCAGACGGGGGTTGGCCGATTTATTCCGGCGGGCCATCCGAAATCAGCGCGTCGGTCAAGGCCTACTTTGCGCTCAAACTGTCGGGCGTCCCGGTGGACGAGCCGTTCATGAGCCGAGCGCGAGAAGCGATTCTGGCAAAAGGCGGCATCGTGGCGGCCAACGTGTTCACCAAGATCACGCTCGCGCTCTTTGATCAGTATGACTGGAGAGGAATCCCCAGCATGCCGCCTGAGATCATGCTGCTGCCGAAGCGGTTCTACTTCAGCCTTTACGCCGTGTCCTATTGGTCCCGGGCGGTCTTGATCCCATTATTGATCGTCTTCGCGCACAGGCCAGTCTGCCGTCTTTCTGCGGAACAGGGGATCGAAGAACTTTTCCTGGAGCCGCGCGCTCGGGTCCGATACCGGGAGATCCCCCCGTTCAAAAAGGATGCAGCTTGGTGGACCTGGCGGAATCTGTTCATCACGCTGGACTCGATCCTCAAATGGTACGATCGCATGCCGATCCATATAGTACGGAAGGCGGCGGTCGCGAAAGCGGCGGACTGGATGTTGGACCATCTCAAGAGGAGTGGGGGGCTTGGCGCCATTTATCCGGCGATGGCCAACTCGGTCGTGGCCCTGCGGTGCCTGGGCTATTCGGTTGATCACCCGTTGGTCGTCAAGGCCTTAAGCGAGATCGAAGAGCTGGAAGTCTATGAGGTCGTCAATGACGGCGAGAGCCAGGTGGAGACACTCCACCTGCAACCCTGCTTCTCTCCTGTGTGGGATACGTCCCTGGTGATCAACGCGCTCATCGAGGCAGGACTGCCTCAGGACCATCCGGCTCTGTTGAAAGCTGCCGGATGGCTGATCTCGTGCCAGACGACCGCGGACGGTGACTGGAAAGTTTCAGCTCCACAGGCGGAACCAGGTGGATGGTATTTTCAATTCGAAAACGAGATGTATCCCGACGTGGATGACTCGGCAGTGGTCCTGATGGCATTGGCCAAACTCCGACTGGCGAAGCGTGAGGCACAGCAACACTCGATCGCACGGGGATATCAGTGGGTCATGGCTATGCAGGGTTCGGACGGTGGTTGGGGGGCCTATGACAAGGACAATAGTCGGACGGTGTTTAATCTGATTCCGTTCGCCGATCACCGGGCGCTGTTGGACCCGAGCACGGCCGACTTGGCAGGCCGCTGCCTGGAGCTGCTGGGGGAGCTCGGCTATAACCGCACCCATCCGGCTGTGGAGCCGGCCATGCGGTTCCTACGACGGGAGCAGGAGGCGGATGGCAGTTGGTATGGCCGTTGGGGCGTCAATTATATTTACGGCACTTGGTCGGTCCTGGCCGGCTTGCGGGCAATCGGCGAGGATATGACCACGCCCTACGTGCGGAATGCGGTGGCATGGCTGGAATCCAAACAGAATCTTGACGGTGGGTGGGGGGAGTCTTGTGTGTCCTATGACGATCCGACCATGGCCGGCGTGGGAGACAGCACGCCCTCCCAGACCGCTTGGGCCCTCATCGGATTGCTCTCCGCGGGAGTCTCGGACTCCATCAGCGTGGTCCGTGGAGTGAACTACCTGCTGCGACATCAGGGGCAGGACGGATCATGGGTTGAAAACCGGCACACCGGGACCGGCTTCCCCCGCGTGTTCTACCTCCGCTACCACTGGTACTGCCAGTATTTTCCACTGTGGGCCCTCGCCATGTATCGCAACCTCAGAACTCGCGGGCAGACGAGAGCTGATGAGTTGCGCCTGAACGCTCGTGAAACGGGACGTTTCCGATCGGACGCTTCACGAGCGACATGATCCTATGCTGGGAATAGTCCCAGATCCCCTGAGGAAGCCGGTTGAAACAGGTCGGAATCTTCACGGCAACCAGGTGGGAGCTCAACGCTGTCCGCGGGGCGATTCAGGTCGAAGGAGAGCGACGCCTGGCTGGTTCCCGCTGCGTGATCGGCCGACGGGGGAACTGCCGGCTCTGGCTGTATCAGATGGGGGTGGGGTTTGAAAGGGCGAGTGCAGTCTGCCGCGAGGCCATGGTGTCCCAGCCATTGGACCTCGCGGTCTCATCCGGCTTCGCCTGTGCGCTGACGCCTTCCCATATCGGCGAGCTGCTGATCGGCACGGACGTCATCATATATTATGAGGACAGGGTCTGTTCACTTGACCTGCACGAGGCTATTCCCTGTTCACCAGAATTCAGCGCCGTGGCGATCAAGGCAGCCTGTAGGATGAATGTGACAGCCCGCACCGGTCGGTTCGTGACGCTCCCGCGGGTTCTTTGGCGTGCTCGTGCAAAGGGAGAAGTGGCTGTGGCTACCGGGGCCGTAGGGCTTGACATGGAAAGTGCGGCCGTCGGCGCGGCCGCACGTGAGCGACAAGTGCCCTTCGTAATCATGCGCGCGGTGTCCGACCTGGTTGATGAAGATCTTCCCCTCGACTTCAATCTCTTTCTCACGCCAGCCGGTTGGCTCCGTGGCACGCTCGCGTGTCTCGCGCGTCCTTCCTGTGTCATCGGGCTGCTCCGTCTTCGTGCGCAGAGCCTCGTTGCCTCTGAACGGATCACAACGTTCTTTGGAAGGTTTCTGGATGATCTTGCATAGGATCGGTTCGGGCAGGCGGGCCCATTGGTGTTGATCGGGCTTATCACACGCATCGGCCGCGGCACTCTGTTCGTGATCCAGGAGATGGGACGGATGCTCATCTTCTTGGTGGCTACGTTCGCGTGGCTTTTCAGGCCCCCCCTTCGGCCGTTCCAGATCTTGAAACAACTCCATTTCATCGGGTTTAAATCCACGTTCGTGGTTGTCCTCACTGCGGCCTTCACTGGGATGGTGTTGGGCCTGCAGGGCTACTACACACTAAGGAAATTCGGCTCGGAAGCAGTGCTGGGCTCGGTGGTCGCTCTGAGCTTGATCCGTGAACTTGGACCGGTCCTGGCCTCCCTCATGGTGACGGCGCGCGCTGGCTCGGCCATGACGGCCGAGATCGGCATCATGCGGATCACGGAACAGATTGATGCCTTGGACACCATGGCGGTCAGTTCCCTGCAGTACCTGATCTCTCCGAAACTTGTCGCGGGACTGATCGGGGTGCCGCTGCTCGTGGCCATTGCCGATGTGGTGGGGATCTACGGCGGCTATCTGGTCGGCGTGGATCTGCTGGGAGGCAATCCGGGGGCCTATTGGAGTTCCATTGAGTCCGCTGTGGAGTGGAAGGATGTGTATGGCGGGATCTTGAAGTCGATCAGTTTCGGACTGATTGTGAGTTGGATTTGCTGCTACAAGGGCTATCACACCAGAATGAGTGCGGAAGGATTGGGCACGGCTACGACAGAGGCCGTGGTGCTCTCCTCAGTGTTGATCCTGGTCTGGGATTATTTCTTAACGTCAGTCCTCTTATAAAATGTCGAAAGTCGTCAAGTCCAAAAGTCGAAAGCTCTGGAGCAAGGCTTTGACTTGACGACTTTATGACTTTCGGACTTTAGCGACGCATTGATTCAGTCATGATTAAACTGGTTGGAGTAGAAAAAACGCTGGGCGGGCAACCGGTCTTGCGCGGAGTGGACCTCACCGTTCCGGCGGGGAAGCTCACGACGATTATCGGGGGGAGCGGTGAGGGCAAAAGCGTGCTGCTCAAGCATGTCATCGGCCTGATGCAGCCGGACCGCGGCGAGGTCTGGGTAGATGGGATTGAGATCTCCCGCCTGAAGGGGAAAGCACTCAACGAGGTGCGCAAGAAGTTCGCCATGCTCTTCCAGGGCGCAGCCCTGTTTGACTCCTTGACCGTCTTTGAGAACGTGGCCTTTCCGCTTCGTGAGAAGTTGAGACTGGCGGAGACCGAGGTGGTGCGACGGGTCGAGGAGAAGCTGGAGCAGGTGGGTTTGTCCGACATGGGGCATAAATTTCCGGCCGAACTGAGCGGCGGGATGAAGAAACGGGTTGGATTAGCCCGAGCGCTGGTCATGGAACCGGAAATCATCCTTTTTGATGAGCCGACCACAGGGCTGGACCCGCTCATGGCCAACACCATCCACGATCTGATCGTGGCCATGCATCGGACGTTTGGCTTCACGGCGGTGATGGTGAGCCATGAGATACCGGAAATTTTTTCCATTTCGGACTGGGTGGCGATGCTCAAGGACGGGAAGATTGCGGCGATGGCTCCGTCGGCGGACTTCCAAAAAACAACCGATCCGGCCATCCGCGAATTTATTTCAGTAGGCGGCATGGCACCGCTCAAACCCTAACTGCTGGGGAGCCGACATGCAAAAAGCTAAACTGGAGTTGGTTGTCGGGGCGTTTGTGCTGGTGGGCATCATCTGCTTGGGATACCTGTCGATCAAGCTCGGCAAGCTGGAGATCATCGGCGGTTACCTCTACAACATCGAGGCTGAATTCGATTCTGTGTCAGGATTGAAACCTGGGGCGACGGTGGAGATTGCGGGGGTGGAGGTGGGGCGAGTGAAGGCGATCACGCTCAAAGAAGATCGGGGCTTGGTGACGCTGTCGATCCGTAATGACGTCAAGCTGTTCAGCGACACCATTGCGTCGGTCAAAACGCGTGGGATCATTGGAGAGAAATTTGTCTCGCTGTCGCCCGGAGGGGGAGGAGAAGTGCTTCAGGCAGGGAGCAAGATCAGGGATACGGAGTCGGGACTGGATCTGGAAGAACTGGTCAGCCAGTACATTCACGGCAAGGTGAACTAATGCTGATGCTGACCATGAAGCAGGCGATAGGGCTGGAACACGGACCTGTGTGCCAGGCGTGATAGAGAAAGGGGCCCAGAGCATGCACGAGACAAGCGACTTGCAAATGGGAAAGGAGTGGCCCGGCGATTGTAGGGCGGTCAGGTCGCCTCTGCTGGCTGTCGCGACCGCCCTGGCTGTAGTCATCGCGCTGACCGTGGGAGCCACGCCGGCAGCCGCTGGCGCGGCCACGGACTCGGTGAGGGACACGATCAATGAAGTGATCCGCATCCTTGAGAACCAGGAGCTGAAGAAGCCGGAGCGGGCCGACGAACGGCGACGCCTGCTCGAAAAGGTCATTGGGGCACGGTTCAACTATGAGGAAATGGCCAAGCGGACTCTGGGAGCGCACTGGGCCAAGCTCAGTGACGCGGAACGGCGCGAGTTTGTCGGACTCTTCACGTCGCTCTTGACCAATACCTACGCAGACAAGATTACAGGATATTCCGGCGAGCAAGTGCACTACCTCAATGAACGGCTCGAGGGGGAGTATGCCGAGGTGCGCACCAAGGTCGTGTCCGGGAAGGCCGAGATCCCGCTGGATTACCGGCTGCTGAATCAGTCCAGGGATTGGCGCGTGTATGACGTCATTGTGGACGGGGTCAGCCTGGTCAACAACTATCGAGGCCAGTTCATGAAGATCCTCCGTTCGTCCTCCTACGCGGATCTCATAGAACAGCTACGGAAAAAATCTGAGAAGATCAAGTCTCCCTAGGCGGTGTCCCGAGCGTCATGAAGCCTGCGCGCCGTCGCACCGCCCTGGTTCTCCTCTTCCTTGGGGCGGCTGTTCTGCCTTCCGTTGAACGCGGTGTGCGGGCGGAAGTGCAGTATTTCCCGATCCCCTCCGTGTCCACCACACGCAATGACGGCAGTTCCGCCGGACTCATCGTCCCGAACCTGATCACGGACCAGGGCGGGGACCTGAAATACATTGTGGCACCGCTCTTCGTGGTGAACACGATTGTGGGTGCCCAGGGGGCGGTGAACGTCTTCAAGTACGACACGGGAGGGCGGGAGCTGCGATTCATTGGGTCATTTTCCGAGAAGATCGAGCGCAAGCTGCTGTTCAGCTATATCGATCCGGCCTTCAGTAACGGCCGGTATTCCATCAGTTTCGGGGCGTCCTTCTTTAAAAACGCCACTTCCCGCTTTTTCGGGATCGGTCAGCAAACGACCCTGGAGGATGAGACCAACTACACGGCCCGAGAATTCCGTGCCAATTGGAAGTTCGGCGTGTACATGAACGAGGTGACGCAGATCGCCGTGGGCCAGCGGTACCGAGAGATGCGTCTCCAGCGCGGGGCCACCGATCTGCCCTTCACATTGGAACGGTTTACAACCGACGGCGTTCAGGGGGCGTCTATTTTGGGGCACCGCATCACCTTCCACTACGATACGCGGGACAATTTGGTGACACCGACCGACGGAACACAGGTGACCGCCTACGCTGAACTGAACCAGAACCTCCGAAACAGCGACAACCCCGTCTTCTACCGGTACGAGCTGGAGGTGAAAAAACTGTTTCCCAGCCAGTCGAAGCGGTTGATCCTCGTGGTCAGGGGTGATGTGCAAGCGACGTTCGGGAAGCAGGTGCCGTTCTACGAGCGAAGCTCGCTGGGAGGGCAGAACAGTCTGCGAGGCTACGGGGTGGACCGTTTCATCGACGACCATTTGGTGGCGCTCAGCGTGGAGCAACGGATTCATGTGCTCCGCACCCGCATCCTGAACGTGGCGGCGGAGTTTGAGGTGGCGCCGTTTGTGGATATGGGGAAGGTCTTCGGCACCTTTAAGAAGAAACAATTCCGTGATTACGAGGTCACGCCGGGGATCGGGTTCCGCGGCATTGTGCGGCCGAATGTGGTCGGCCGGGTGGATTACGGGTACAGCAGTGAGGGCGGCGCGGTGTTTGCCGGGCTTGATTTTCCTTTTTGACAGCGAAGCCGGTGAGACTCAGTCATCTGCACCAGGCTGCCGGATCGGTTCTGGCAGTCCTATTCACGCTCGTGATGGTTGGTCGCGTGGCTGCGGCCGACCCGGAAGGATTTGGTCCCTTTCCCGTCCGAAACTTTCAACCGATCCAGTTGCTAATCCTAGGAATGTTCGGTGACCGAGCCGCGGTCATCAAGAAAGGGGCTTTGGATGTTCGGGTGGAATTGGCTGAAACCAGTACGGTGTTTAGGGATGAAACAGCACAAGTCAGCGCGTCGATGAAGTTCGAGACGTTGCGTTCCGGTCTCTTTCTCCGGTACGGGGCAACGGAGCGACTTGAGGTCGGAATGGAAGTGCCGGCCCTGTACCGCTACCGTGGCTTTCTGGAAGGGGTGATCACTGCCACAGAGCGCGCCACAACCGGCCTTTCCCCGGCTCGAAGCGCGCTCAAGGGTACCGGCTTTGTGTACAACGTAAACACGAAGGGGCGCACTTTGTTCAGCGGAGGAGATAATGACTTGGGGCTGGGAGACATCACCCTGATGAGCAAATATCAGATTCTCGCCCAGGAAAAGAGGAGTCCTGCGCTAGCGTTGCGCTTTGCGGTGAAGATCCCCTCTGGGGACGACGGGCGATTCTTCGGAAGCGGCCACGTAGATTTTGGCGCTGGGCTGGCTGTCGAAAAGACCATCGCAAACCGTTGGATTCTGTACGGGAACCTGAACGGGATCTTTCCCACGGGCAGGGTGGCTGGTCTGGGACTCCAACCGGCGGTGTCTAGTATCGCGGCCGTGGAGTATCTTTGGACACCTGCGTTTTCCCTGGTGGCCCAGTTTGACTATTATTCGAGCCCTTTTCATAGCACCGGGACCAGAGTTCTGGACCGTGGCGTCACCGAGCTAACGGCCGGGTTCAACTATCGCCTCAGACACAATGTCCTCTGGCAGGTCTATGGAGTCGAGAACGTGGATTTAATTACAGGCAGCGCAGCCGATTTCACGCTTTCCACGCTTATAACCTATCGGTTCGGCACCTGATTCGAGATACAACTCGCGACGTCGTGTACGCAGAAACGCTTGACATCGCTGGGACAATATGGGAAACTTGGCGTCGATTCTCTCGGTAGCCTAGCAGGGTCTCCCGTACCTCGCCAGCCTCACGCCATGGCTTTCTGACACCAGAGGCGGAGCCATTACCCTGAATGAAATAAGGAGAAAGACCGGCATGTCGCTGCTCAAGACTATTCACAGCCCCTCGGATCTGAAACGGATGGCTCCGGAGCAGTTCCCTGAACTGTGCCAGGAAATCCGCGAGCAGATCCTCTCGACCGTCTCCAGCGTGGGAGGGCATCTGGCCTCCAATCTTGGGGTCATCGAACTCACGGTAGCCTTGCACTATCTCCTCGATACGCCGAAGGATAGGATCGTCTGGGATACCAGCAATCAAGCCTATGCGCACAAGCTGCTGACCGGACGCCGTGAGCAGTTTCACACGCTCCGGCAGTATGGCGGATTAAGCGGGTTCTGCAAGCGGGAGGAGAGCGTCTTCGACACATTTAACGCCGGCCACGCCGGCACCGGGGTTTCGGCGGCGTTCGGGATGGTGGAAGCCCGGGATCAGCTCGGTCAGAAGCATAAAGTCGTGTGTGTCGTGGGAGATGGCGCGATGACCGCGGGCATGACGCTCGAAGGATTGCATCACGCAGGCGGCCTGGGCAAGGACTTTCTGGTGATCCTGAACGATAACCAGATGTCGATTTCGAAGAATGTCGGGGCCATCTCAGCCTACCTGAACAGGACCTTCACCGGCGAGTTTTACACCCGCGTCAGAGAGGAGACCGGACATTTTCTGCGCTCGATCCCCCACATCGGACGGGATGTGCAGAAGATCGCCCGCCGGGCCGAGGAATTGGCCAAGGGCATCATCCTGCCGGGGTTGCTGTTTGAGGAACTGGGGTTTCAATATGTCGGCCCGATCGATGGCCACAATTTCGGCCACCTGCTGCCCACACTGGAGAACGTGATCAAACTCAAGGGTCCTGTCCTCCTGCACGTGATCACCAGGAAAGGACTCGGCTATGACCCGGCCATGAAGAATCCGGTCTGGTTTCACGCCTGTCCGGCCTTTGTGCGCGAGACCGGCGAACCGGCCAAGAAGTCGCCGCGCCCCTCCTACACCGCGGTCGCGGTCGATACGCTCACCAAGCTGGCCAAGCAGGATCCACGGATCGTCGCGATCACGGCCGCCATGTGCGAAGGGACCGGCCTCACCGCGTTTGAGAAGGAGTTTCCAGATCGCTTGTATGACGTGGGGATTGCGGAACAGCATGCGGTCACCTTTGCCGGCGGTCTGGCGGCACAGGGCATGCGGCCGGTGGTTGCCATGTATGCCACGTTCCTGCAGCGGGCTTATGACCAGGTGGTCCATGATGTGGCCACGCAGAACCTGCCGGTGACCTTCTGTATTGATCGAGGCGGGCTGGTGGCAGAGGACGGGACCACCCACCACGGGGCCTTCGATTTTCCATACCTCCGCCACGTGCCGAACATGGTGGTCATGGCCCCGAAGGATGAGAATGAGCTGCAGCACATGATCAAGACCTGTCTGAATTATGAGGGACCGGCGGCAGTGCGGTATCCTCGTGGCACGAGCCTGGGCGTCTCGATGGATGCGGAACCGGTCACGTTGCCGATCGGGAAAGGCGAATTGTTGCGAGACGGGACCGATGTGGCGATCTTCGCCATCGGTGTCACTGTCTGGCAGGCAGTCAAGGCTGCGGAACGGCTCGAGCAGGAGGGCATCTCCGCTGCGGTCGTCAACGCGCGGTTCGTCAAGCCGATCGACGCGGAGCTGATCGGGGCTGTCGCCGGGCGCGTGCGCTGCCTCGTGACAGTGGAGGAAGCGGCCAAGACGGGCGGGTTCGGATCGGCCATCCTCGAAACGCTGTCCGACCAGGGGATCATCGACGTGCCCACGAAACTCATCGGGTTGCCGGATTGGTTCATCGAGCAAGGGCCGCAAGACTTATTGAGAGAGAAATACGGACTGACGGCGGAGGGGATCTACCAGAGCGTCAAGTCCTTGCTGGCGCAGGTGGCTTCTGGAGCGATCGTGGGCAGGGAACGATCCAGCAGTGCTGGGACAGTCAGAGTTCACGCAAAGGGAATGCGCTTCGAGCCGGAGGGGGATGAGCAGGGCAGCTAGGTTGCTCCGCGCTCGATAGGCCCCACATGTACATCACGCGACGGAAAACCAGGCAGATCAAGGTCGGCAAGGTCAAGATCGGCGGCGATGCGCCGATCTCTGTCCAGTCCATGACGACGACCGACACCCGCGATGTGAAGGCTACGGTCGAGCAGATTCACCAGTTGGAAGAGGCCGGCTGCGAGATCGTCCGCGTGGCGGTCCCTGATCTGGAGGCAGCAGCGGCGCTACCGAAGATTAAGGCCCAGATGACCGTGCCGCTCATTGCGGACATTCACTTCGACCACCGATTGGCCTTGAAGGCGGCTGAAGTAGTTGACTGCGTACGAATCAATCCGGGCAACATCGGGGCCTGGTGGAAGACCGCCGAGGTCATCAAGGCGGTCAACGACCACGGGATTTCCATCCGGGTCGGTGTCAACGGAGGATCGCTGGAGCGGCACCTGCTGGAGAAGTACGGGTATCCCACGGCCGAGGCGCTGGCCGAGTCGGCGCTGAACGCAGTCCACGCGCTCGAGGATGTCGGCTTCACCAATATGAAGGTGTCGCTGAAGGCCTCGGATGTCCACATGGCGGTGGACGCCTACTGGCTCTTCTCCCAGCAGTCGAACTATCCCCTCCACATCGGGATCACCGAAGCTGGCACCGTGCAGACCGGGGCAGTCAAGTCAGCCATCGGCCTCGGCTGGCTCCTCTCCCACGGGATCGGGGACACCTTGCGCGTCTCCTTGGCCGCCGACCCAGTTGAGGAAGTCAAGGTCGGGTTTGAAATTCTCAAGTCGCTCGAGCTGCGCCATCGCGGGATTAACGTGATTGCCTGTCCCACCTGCGGGCGCGTGGAAATTGACGTCGTCCGTATGGCCAACGAGCTGGAGAAGAGGCTGGGCCATATCAAGACCCCGCTAAACGTGTCAGTCCTCGGCTGCGTCGTGAACGGGATCGGCGAGGGTAAAGAAGCGGATATCGGCATCGCTGGCGGGGAAGGAGTCGGGATTCTGTTCAAGAAGGGCAAGCTCGTGCGCAAGGTTCCCATCCAGGAACTTACGGACACACTGATCCAGGAAGTCGAGATTCTCGCCAAAGAGAGAGCGGCCGAGGAATCAGAGGAGACACCACCGACTGCGCGCACGAATGATGGAAACGGGCAGCCGCACGAGTCCCCGGTTCCGCGCACAAACTCGTCTCCCTCCACAAATCGAGAAATTCCCGTCCTGCCGAACAAGAAGTAGCGGGATGGGCAGACCTGCCCTGCTCAGGCGCTTCGCCTCGACCGCACTAAGCCTCCCATCTGCTCGGCTGCGGAACTCGCTGCATTCAGCGCGATGCGAAACGCAGCTTCGAACAGTCCTCGCCGTCCGCTTGCAGCGCACCGCATCTGGTCGGCGAGTCCGGAGCCCGAGCCTCCGCGCGATTCGCGATGCAGGCCTGCCCATCCCGCTGGTCAAGTGAGTATGTTGCCACGTTCGATGTGAACCTCCAGGTTGTGTTTGAAAGAAACCAGCCGTTATAATGCCGTCCGGGGCGCCGTACCCAAGTGGCTAAGGGAGCAGTCTGCAAAACTGCGATGCGGCGGTTCGAACCCGCCCGGCGCCTCCAC
>JBOHOI010000031.1:0-17065 GCA_050731155.1 Nitrospiraceae bacterium
GTGAGGGAAGCGCTCTCCCACTGAGCTAATCGCCCACGTGCGTGCGAGTCTAACACGCTGGTCAGAAGTCAGTCAACGAATCCGCACCCATCTCTGTTCCCCAGCCGATTGTCCTGCAAAATCCTCTCGCCATCTTCCTGCCTGCTGCGCTAACCCCCCGTAACTTGACATCATTCAAATACGGCCCGTACAATCGCTTCTCGATGGAGATTCAAGTAGATGCGCGATGACGTGGTCATCGTGGGAGGAGGTCTGGCTGGGTCGGAAGCAGCCTGGCAAGCGGCGGCGCGCGGCGCGCGAGTGACGCTCTACGAAATGCGTCCGAAGGAGCAGACCCAGGCCCACAAGACGGGACTGCTCGCCGAGTTGGTCTGCTCCAATTCCTTGGGATCTGGCGAGATTCTGAGCGCGCCGGGGATCCTCAAGGAAGAAATGCGACGCCTGAACTCCTTGGTGATCCGGGTCGCAGACGAAGTTCGTGTGCCGGCTGGTTCGGCTCTGGCCGTCGATCGCGAGCTGTTTGCTCAACGGATCACGCAAGCCTTGGAGAGTCATCCGAACGTCCGGATCATTCGGGAGGAGATCAAGGAAGTTCCGACCGACTGTGTCTGCGTCGTCGCCACTGGCCCCTTAACATCCGACAACCTCACCGTCGCCATTCGGGACCTGACGCATTCGAAAAATCTCTATTTCTTTGATGCGATCTCGCCCATTATTGACGCGGACTCCATCAATATGGATGTGGTGTTCCGGGCCTCTCGCTATGAGAAAGGAGGAGCGGATTATGTGAATTGTCCCATGGACGAGGCGACCTATGACCGGTTTCACGACGCGCTGGTCAAGGCGGAAAAGGTCCAGCCGAAAGAGTTCGAGAAGACCCCCTATTTCGAAGGCTGCGTTCCCATCGAAGTGATGGCGGAACGTGGGCGCCAGACCATGCAGTTCGGGCCATTGAAGCCTGTGGGGCTGGAAGATCCCAGAACGGGCACTCGCCCCTATGCAGTCGTTCAGCTCAGGGCCGAGAACATCCATCGCTCCTGCTACAACATGGTGGGGTTTCAAACGAAGCTGACCTACCCGGAGCAGCGTCGGGTGTTCCGCATGATCCCGGGCCTTGAGCAGGCCGAGTTCCTCCGGTATGGGAGCCTGCACCGGAATACCTTTGTCAACGCACCGCAACTGCTCAGAGAAACGCTGCAGCTCAAGGCTCGCGGCACGGCCTTTTTCGCAGGGCAACTCGTGGGGGTGGAAGGCTATACCGAATCCGCTGCGATGGGAGGGTTGGCCGGCATCAATGCAGCCAGGGGGCTCGTAGGGCTTCCGCTGGTAACCCCTCCGCCCACGACGGCCCATGGCAGTCTGATCACCTACATCACCACCAGCGATCCCCGCCACTTCCAGCCGATCAACACCAACTTCGGTCTGTTCCCTCCCCTGCCGAGCCGGATCCGCGACAAGGACCAGAAACGGCGCCTGATTGGCCAGCGTGCGCTGGAGGATCTCGAGGCATGGAAGACGCGATTCGAGCTTTCGTGACGTTTCTTGAGGTAGAACGGGGAGCGTCCCGCGAGACGATTCGCAGCTATCAATCGGACCTGCGTCAGTTTTGCTCCTTTATGAGCACGTTTCGTCCGGCCGCCGCTGCGCTTTCGCCCGATGACGTGGACCCGTTCGCCATCCGTAGCTATCTGGCGTGGTTGGACCGGAGGGGCGAAAAGAAATCCTCGCTGGCGCGGAAGCTGGCCACGCTCAGAAGTTTCTATCGGTTCCTGACGGAGGAGGGCCGAGCCGGGCAGAATCCGGCTGCCGAGGTCAGGACGCCGAAACAACCGCAGCACCTGCCGCGAGTGCTGAACAAGGACGATGCCGACGCGCTCATGGAATTCCCCGAGGGAGACACGATGCTGTCCATGCGGGACCGCGCGATCCTCGAAACTCTCTACTCCACCGGGGCCCGGGTGAGCGAACTGGTCGGCATGAATCTGGACGACCTCAACCTGTCTGACGGGCTGGTCCGACTCCGGGGCAAAGGGCGAAAGGAGCGACTCGTGCCGGTCGGTGCGGTGGCTGTGGAGGCGATCAAGGACTATCATGCTGCTCTCCAGCACTCAGCACCGGAGCCGATTCCGGCCTTTCAAAACAGCCGAGGTGGCCGTCTGACTGCGCGCAGCGTAGAACGGATCGTAGCAGCCTATTCCAGTCGCTTACCAGGAGGGCGCGTGAGCCCCCATGCACTTCGCCATTCGTTTGCCACGCACCTCCTCGACGAGGGCGCAGACCTCCGGGCGATCCAGGAGATGCTGGGCCATGCTTCGCTCGGCACGACCCAAAAGTACACGCACCTGGCAACGGATCAACTGATGGCCGTCTATGACCGAGCCCACCCGCGGGCTGGGAAGGGGCCTGGCACTCAGAAGAAAGGTGGAACAGCGCCGCCATGAAAATCAGATCCACCACCATTCTCTGCGTCAGGAGAGAGGGCCGCGTGGCCATGGGCTCAGACGGCCAGGTCACCGTGGGAACCACGGTCATGAAGAGCAATGCCCGCAAGCTCCGGCGCTTGCACCATGACCAGGTCTTGGCCGGCTTCGCCGGCGCCACGGCCGATGCCTTCACCTTGTTTGAGAAGTTCGAGGCCAAGATCGAAGAATATCGTGGTAACCTGAAACGGGCAGCGGTAGAGTTGGCCAAAGACTGGAGGACCGACCGGATACTGAGACGGCTGGAAGCCCTGCTGGCTGTGGCGGACCTCGATTCCTCCTTCGTCATCTCAGGGACCGGCGACGTGGTCGAACCGGAAGACGGCGTCCTGGCGATCGGCTCCGGAGGGCCCTATGCCCTGGCGGCCGCGCGAGCCTTGTTGAACCATTCGACCCTGGACGCGCGAGTGATCGTCGAAGAGTCCATGCGGATCGCCGGCGGCATTGATATCTACACGAACCAGCAACTCGTCATCGAAGAACTGAAACGCTGAGGGCTGTCCAGCCATGCCCCCTGAGCCCCGCAAGAAGCCGCCCAGCCTCGACCGCCTGACGCCTCGCCAGATCGTGGAGGAACTGGATCGCTACGTCATCAGCCAGAAGGACGCCAAGCGCATGGTGGCCATCGCCTTGCGCAACCGCTGGCGACGGCAACAATTGGGCCCAGACCTTCGCGAGGAGGTCATGCCGAAGAACATCATCATGATCGGCCCGACGGGTGTCGGCAAGACCGAGATTGCGAGGCGCTTGGCGAAGTTGGCGCAGGCCCCCTTCCTGAAAATCGAAGCCTCCAAGTTCACCGAGGTGGGGTACGTCGGGCGTGACGTGGAATCCATCATCCGCGACCTGACGGAACTATCGGTCAGTATGGTCAAGGCCAGCTACCTGGAACTGGTCCAGCAAAGGGCTGAGCAACTGGGAGAAGAACGGCTGCTCGACCTCCTGCTCCCACCCGCAGGCCCGAAACCGGCAGCCGGCGTCCTTGACGAGACGGGCCAGGAGGGCGCTCACTCGGTTGGCTACGAATCCTATGAGGCGACGCGCTCGAAACTCCGACTTCAGTTGCGCGAAGGGAAGCTGGATCACCGCTCCGTGGAGGTGGAGGTCAAAGAGCGGAGCGTGCCCATCGGCGTCATCTCGAACGTCGGAGGCATGGAGGAGCTCGAAAGCGGGCTCCGCGAGATGCTGGGAGGTCTGTTCCCCGGTAAGAAAAAGAAACGGATCATGAAGGTACCCGAGGCGCTGAAGCACCTGACGCAGGATGAAGCGCAGAAACTGATCGACATGGACGAGGTGATCCGGGAAGCGGTGACCAAGGTGGAAGAAGCGGGCATCGTGTTCCTGGATGAGATCGACAAAATCGCGGGACGCGAGAAAAGCATCGGACCGGATGTGTCCCGGGAAGGGGTGCAGCGAGACCTGCTGCCCATCGTCGAAGGCTCGACCGTGAACACGAAGTATGGTCCGGTCCGAACCGATCACATCCTGTTCATCGCCGCGGGGGCGTTTCATGTCGCCAAGCCCTCGGATCTGATACCGGAACTGCAGGGGCGGTTCCCCATTCGAGTCGAGCTGGAGCCCCTGACCAAGCAGGACTTCGTTCGCATCCTGACCGAACCGCGCGGCGCGCTGGTCAGGCAGTACCAGGCGCTGCTGGAAACGGAGGGCATCAAACTGGACTTCACGCCAGACGGATTAGAAGAGATCGCCGAGACCGCCGTGCAGGTCAACGACCGCACCGAGAATATCGGAGCCCGGCGGCTCTTCACGATCATGGAACGGTTGCTGGAGCAGGTATCGTTCGACGCCCCCGAGCTGACCGACCAGAAGATTCTGATCAACGCCCAGTACGTGAAAGACCGACTGAAGGAGATTGTGAAGGACCAGGACCTCAGCCGGTTCATTTTGTAGCAGCTCACCACCGTACGTGAGGAGATCCCTGCATGAATAAGCTGATCAAGAAGGCCAACATCCTGGTTGAGGCGCTCCCGTACATCCGGACCTTTTCCGACAAGACCGTGGTGATCAAGTACGGCGGGAAGGCCATGACCGACGAAGCACTCAAGGACAAATTCGCGCTGGATGTGGTTCTGATGAAGTATGTCGGCCTCAACCCCGTCATCGTGCATGGAGGAGGGCCGCAGATCGATCAGATGTTGAACCGGCTGGGCATGGAACCCAAGTTTCGGCAAGGCGTGCGGATCACCGACCGTCCCACGATGGAAGTGGTCGAGATGGTGCTGGGCGGCAAGATCAACAAGGAAATCGTGACGCTGCTGAACCAGCACGGAGCCAGGGCTGTCGGCCTGACCGGCAAGGACGGCGGGCTCATCCTGTCCAAGCCGCTCACCGTGAAAGCCTGGGCGGAAAGCCTCAGCACGGAGCTGGACGAGTCGTCAGACGAAGACTTCGGACTGGTGGGCGAGGTGCAATCGGTGAATCCGCACCTACTGGTGAAGTTGCAGCAGGACAATTTCATTCCGGTCATCGCCCCGATCGGGACGGATCGCGCTGGCCATACCTACAACATCAATGCAGACCTGGTTGCCGGCGCGATGGCAGCTGCCCTCAAGGCCGAGAAATTACTGGTGCTGACGGATGTGAAAGGCATTCGCGACGCGAAGGGGCGTCACGTCTCCACGCTCTCCCGGAAGGACATGCAGCGTATGGTCAAGCGGGGGACCATCAACGAAGGCATGCTTCCGAAGGTCCATGCCTGCCTGATGGCGCTGGATGGGGGAGTCCGAAAGGCCCACATCATTGATGGCCGCATGCCCCACGCGATCCTGCTGGAGATCTTCACTGACAAGGGCATCGGCACTGAGATCGTCTCCTAGCTTGTTCATCTGGTCCCATGAAGTCTGCTTTCAAAACCGGCGCGAAGACCACCAACAAGGTCCCTCAGCCGGACGACAAATCACTGCTGCTGTTGGCCGACCTGCAGGTTGACTTCTGCCCAGGTGGAGCGCTTGGGGTTCCCGGTGGGGACAAGATTATCCAGACCGTCAATGACTATGTTCGGCTCTTCCACAGCAGAAGGTTGCCCATCATCGCGACCCGTGACTGGCACCCGCCCAACCACTGTTCCTTCAAAGAACAGGGCGGTCCCTGGCCGGTCCACTGTGTGCAGACCTCGCGCGGCGCCCAGTTCCATCCTGACCTGATCGTCCCGCCGGGCACCGCGATCGTGTCAAAGGCCACGGATCCAAAAAAGGAAGCCTATTCGGCCTTTGAGGGCACCACATTGGAAGAGCGCCTGCGAGACATGAACGCGGGAACGCTCTTTGTGTCCGGGCTCGCCACTGACTATTGCGTCAAGCAGACGGTCCTGGATGCCTGCAAGCTGGGCTTTCGGGTCGTGGTGCTGGAAGACGCCATCCGCGGGATTGACGCCACACCGGGGGATTGCGAGCGAGCGATTCGTGACATGCGCGCAGCAGGCGCCGTTTTTGCCAAGTCTCACGATCTCGGCCTGTGAGCGATCGCATCCTCGCTCATCTCCAGTGCCTCGTCGGCGAGCGCCATCCTGTCACCTCCCCCAGCGCGCTCCAACAGGCAGAGCACTATCTCGCCGAGCAATTCAGGACCCTGGGCCTGGACGTGTCGCTTCATGCCTTTGAGGCACTGGGCGGCACCTACCGCAATGTGATCGCCACCTTGCCGCCGTCTCGATCTTCGTCCGTCCCGCCTCAGCCTCCTCTCATCATCGCCGCGCACTATGACACGGTGCAGGGCTCGCCCGGCGCCGATGATAATGCCAGCGGACTCGCGGTCATGCTGGAGGTGGCTCGGCGTCTGCGTGACGTTCCGCTCAACGGGGCGGTGCGTTTCATTGCGTTCTGCTTGGAGGAGGAAGACCTGCTCGGCAGCCTGGTCTACGTCTCGCATCTCAAGGCAACCGATCAGGAGATTCGAGGCGCGATTGTGTTGGAATGTGTGGGGTTCACCCGCACCGAGGAAGGTTCTCAGCTTGCGCCACCGGGCCTCCCTATCGCAGTCCCCACGACCGGGAACTTCTTAGGGATCGTGGGAAACAGAGCCTCGGCAGGCCTGGCCACCTTGATTGAGCACGCAGCGAACCAGCGCGTCCCTGACCTGAAGACCGTGTCATTCCTCGTTCCCGGCCAGGGCGAATCATTTCCGGACACCAGACGGAGCGACCACGCAGCCTTCTGGCAGCACGGCTATCCGGCGGTGATGCTGACCGACACCGCGAACTTCCGAAATCCCCACTACCATCGTCCCACAGACACGCTCGATACCCTGGACCTAGCCTTTGTGGATCAGGTTGCCTGCGCCGTGGCCGAAGCGGTCAGACACTTGGCCGGTACTGATGCGGGGCAGGCGCAGTGAAAAGACGGCTCAACCCACGGCTCAAGCCAGAAACCAGACGATCAATCTCGCAGATCTTCGACCGCTTGAACTATTCGCGCTTGGGGACCATCTACTGTGACGAGGGCGGGGAGGAATTCTGGAAGGATCGCAGAGGGCCGTGCCAAACTCTCGGGATCGAGCTCGCGGAGGTCTTGCTCGGACGCCTGCGGCCGGGAGGGCGGAGCCTCTACATTGGCGCGGGCGTCGCGGAGATCCCGCTCCTGGCCGGGGAAACCATGGAGCTCGGCCGGGAAGTCGTCGCCTGTAATCTGAGGGCCGATGAAGTCGCCCTGCTGAATCGGGCGTGCAAACCCCTGCCCTTTCAGTTTGTGTCCGAAGATGCGCGTGCTGCCACGGGGCGTTTTGACCATATCTGGATCGTCAGCATCCTCAATGACCCCGAACGCTTTCCAGAACTCTCGGCGCTGTCCTATGGCCGCGCGAATCCCGTGACGTTCAATCCGACGGTATTTGTGAAGGAGCGAGAGAGAGTGTTTGTGCTCATCGAGGGTTGCCTCCGCAAGCTCAGACTGCCAGGTCTGGTGACTACATCTGTCGAGGAAATCCCCTGGATTACGGATTGGTGTGCAAGGAGGCGTGTGTCCTGTGTCGTGGAAGAAGGGGACTATCCGACTGCCATTGTCGAAGATCCTGTATGTTTTATCCGCATCAACAAACAGGACTGATCAGCCCTCAGTCCTGAAGGCGTCAGACCTGAAACCCCGTTGTCCCTTTGGTGGGATCTGTCATATATTGACGGGCATACGTGATGTAGTTCAGCGCGGACTCCCTGATCCAAGCCAGCTCCTGTTCGTTCACCGGTCGTTTGACCTGGGCGGGAAACCCTAAGATCAGACTCTTGGAGGGGACAATCGTGCCTTCCGTGACCAGCGCGCCGGCGCCGACGACACTGTCCTCGCCAATTACGGCCCCATCCATGATGATGGTGCCCATTCCGATCAAGACTCGATCCTTGATCGTGCAGCCGTGCAGGACGACATGGTGGCCGATCGTCACATCGTCGCCGATGACGAGTGGCGCGGTATCGTGTGTGACGTGCAGCACGCAGAGGTCCTGAACGTTCGTGCGGTGGCCGATGCGGATGTAATGCACGTCGCCGCGGACGACCGCGTGAAACCAGACGCTGGACTCCTCGCCAATCACCACATCCCCGATGACGACGGCCGTTTCCTCGATGAAGGCGGATTTGGGAATGGTCGGCTTGATGCCCTGAAAGGTGCGAATCATGGGGTAACTGTAGGGAAAGTTGCTCCCTGAATCAAGCTGGATACGCAGTTGACACGGTTTCCGCGCCTCCCGTACACTGACTCTCCTATGGCACCACACAGAACTATTGCCACGCTTGAAACGGAGCGCAAGATCACTATCAGCTTCGTCAACCTTGGCTGTTCCAAGAACCAGGTGGACTCCGAGGTCATGCTGGGCTCGTTGGTCGCAGACGGATTCGAGCTGACGGCTGATCCCGAGCAGGCTCAGGTTGTCATTATCAACACCTGCGGCTTTATCGAGGAGGCGAAGCAGGAGTCCATCAATGCCATCATCGAGCATGGGGAACTGAAGAAGACAGGCGCTTGCAAGGTCCTGGTCGCCGCTGGCTGTCTAGCCCAGCGGTATCAAGGTGAGTTGCTCAAAGAGTTGCCGGAACTGGACGGAGTGGTCGGGACCGGTGAATTTGGCCGCATTGCCGAGATCTGCCGCACTCTGCTGCAGCCGCGACGGAAGTCCCAGCGCCTCTGGATCAGCCCGCCGCCGTATCTCTATGATGAACTTACCCCCAGACTCAGGCTCGGGAAGGTCCATTCCGCCTATGTCAAGATCGCCGAGGGTTGCAACCGGAATTGTTCCTTCTGCGCGATCCCGCTCATGCGCGGCAAACAACGCAGCCGCCCTGTCGAGTCCATTGTCGCAGAAGCGCAGCGGCTTGCCGCCGAGGGGGTGAAGGAGATCAACCTGATCTCCCAGGACACGATGAACTATGGGGTGGACCTTGGGCTGAAGCAAGGGCTAGTCTCGCTTCTGCGCGAGTTGGTGAAGGTCAAGGGGCTTCGCTGGATTCGCCCGTTTTACCTGTACCCCCAGCAAGTCTCCGATGAGCTCATTGCACTCTACGCCGGAGAAGAGAAGATCACCAAGTACATTGACATGCCGCTTCAGCACATCAACGATGGGATGCTCAAGCACATGCACCGGCTCGGCACCAAGGCGTCCATCACGGCTCTCGTCGAACGGTTGCGGACCTGCATCCCCGGGCTCACCTTCCGAACTGCCTTCATCGTGGGCTTCCCAGGCGAGACCGAAGCTGCCTTTGAAGAGCTGAAGCAGTACGTCACTGACATGGAATTTGACCGGACGGCCGTCTTTCTCTACTCGGATGAAGAAGGAACGCCGGCCATTGAACTCGATGGCAAGCTCGACCGCCGAGTCATGGAAGAACGCCGCACCGAGCTACTCAACGTTCAGGAATCCATCTCTCTGGGGAAGAGCCGCGACCTGATCGGGCGCACGCTCGAAGTGCTGGTTGAGGGAGTTTCAGAGGAAACGGACCTGCTCTTAGAGGCCCGCCACGAGGGGCTGGCTCCTGAGATCGACGGAGTGGTCTATCTCAACCACGGCACAGCAAGCCCCGGCGACTTCATGAAAGCCACGATCACCGATGCGACGGCCTTTGACCTCGTCGGCCATCTCGTCGGCTGACATCAGGCTTCCTGAAAGAGTTCACGCAGCCCGTTCTCCCAACCATCTGTCCGCGCCAAAGTCTGTTCCTCCGTCGCTCGATTCAGGGTCTGAACTCATCGCGCGATGTCCTAGAAAGAGAACACAAGGCAGAGAGGGCCTAGCAGTGGCAGAGAAAAACGATTCGGTCGTTCTGCTTGTGGCCTGCAAGGACCGGAAGGGGATCGTAGCTCGAGTCGCCGGATTTATCCATGACTTTGGCGGCAACATTCTGGACTCGGACCACCATACCGATCGTGAAACTGGCGATTTCCTGATGCGAACGGACTTCGCTTTGGAAGGCTTTCAAATTCCTCGTGAGGAGATCACCTCAGCGTTTGCGCCGGTTGCCAAGGTGTTCGATATGCGGTACGAGGTTCACCTGAGCGAGCATCGGCCTCGTGTCGCCATACTGGTCTCGAAGCAAGACCATTGCCTGGCGGACCTTCTTCAGCGGCAGCGGCGAGGCGAACTGGCCATCGATATCCCGGTCATTATCTCGAATCACGAGACATGCGCCATGTGGGCAGGCTTGTTTGAGATTCCGTTTCAGGTCTTCCCTGTGACCAAGGAGACGAAGCGCAAGCAGGAGCAGCAGATCCTGGCCGCTTTGAAAGGCTACCAGGCTGAGCTGGTCGTGATGGCGCGGTATATGCAAACCCTCAGCGCCGAATTCCTGGCTGCGGTCGGTTGTCCGGTGATCAACATCCACCACTCGTTTTTGCCCGCCTTTATCGGGGCCAATCCCTATCGGCAGGCCTATGAGCGGGGGGTCAAGCTGATTGGGGCGACCGCCCATTACGCGACTGAGGAGCTCGACGAGGGGCCGATCATCGAGCAGGATGTGGCCCGCGTCGGTCACCGAGACACCGTGGAGGATCTGATCAGGAAGGGTCGAGACTTGGAAGAAATCGTGCTGGCCAGAGCGGTACGCATGCATGTTGAGCACCGCGTGCTCGTCTACGGCAAAAAGACCGTGGTCTTCGATTGATAGCTTATGGGCGGATGGCGCTAGAGCAAGATGGGAAGCCAGGACGGCGAGCGACAGATCCGGCGTAGGGCGGGGATCAGGTCCCCTCCCTACGCCTGGTGCCTTCTCAGACCTTCACCGAGAGGAACAGCGAGGCTCCCCGTCGGTTGATCAGCAAGAGGACCTGTTGGTCCTTCTTCAGACTTGACATGATCTTCTCGTAGTCCTTCACCGATTTCACTGGCTGCTTGTTGATCTCCCGGATCACATCGCCCGGCGTCAGCCCAGCCTGGCTCGCCAGGCTGTCTGGCTCCACGTCCATGACGACCACTCCCTGGGTCTTCTTGGTGAGGCCCAGGTCGCGTGCGGTCTGACGGTCCAGCTCCTGCACCGCCACGCCGGCCAACGGGTGTTCGCTCGACCCCTGCTCGGCCCTCGCGATCTTGACGGTATCCGGCTGCTCTCCGATCGTGACCGTCAGGTCCATCTCGTGGCCATTGCGGGCCACCTTGACGGTCGCCTTGGTGCCGACCGGCGTCCTGGTCACCGCTCGCTGCAAGGCCACTGCGTCCTGTACGGGAGAACCCTGGTATCCAATGATGACATCCCCTTGCGTGATTCCTGCCTGCTCGGCCGGACTGTCTTCATTGACATCGCTGACCAGCGCCCCCTGAGCCTGTTTCAGCCCGAACGACTTGGCCAGGTCCTGGGTGATCTCCTGGATTCCCACTCCCAGATACCCGCGAACCACTTTGCCGATTTTCACCAGGCTGTCGTAAACGGGCTGGGCCATGCTGGCCGGCACGGCGAATCCGACGCCCTGGTAACCGCCGGTCTGGGAGAAGATCGCGGTGTTGATCCCGACCAACTCGCCCCGCGCATTGACGAGCGCGCCGCCGGAGTTACCCGGATTAATCGCCGCGTCGGTCTGAATGAAGTCCTCGTACTGCGTGATCCCCATCCGTCCACGCCCGAGGGCACTCACGATTCCCAGCGTCACGGTGGAATTGAGCCCGAAGGGGTTCCCGACCGCGAGGACGTACTCACCGACCTGGAGCTTGGAGGAATCGCCCCAGGTGACAGATGGAAGCCCCTGCGCCTCCACTTTAATGAGCGCAAGGTCGGTCTTGGGATCAGTGCCGATGACCTTCCCTTTGAACTCCCGCTTGTCCGGGAGCGTGACGGTCAGCTCACGGGCTCCGTCTATCACGTGGTTGTTGGTGATGATATAGCCATCAGGGGACACGATCACCCCGGAGCCCATACCGCCGCCACGATGTTCCCGAGGCTCCATTGGTCCTCGCGGCCCCCACGGAGATCCAAAGAACTCTTCCATGCGTTCTCGCATCCGATCGCGTGGACCGCGCGCCTCGTGCCCACGGTCGCCCATCGACGTTGTAATGTTCACCACGGCCGGTGTGACCGCTTTGGCGACCTCGGTAAAGCTGGGCACCGCTCCTTGTTGGGCTGAGATAGCTGGGCTTGCCACGGTAGGACTTGTTGAGCCAGAGGCGTGTGAAGTCATGATGGACTCCCCGCCCCCGGCCACAGCGGCCAGGATGGCCAGTCCAACGATAATTCCAAGCTTGTGATGCAGAAGCCGCTTCATACTGCCCTCCTTGTGTATTGAATGTTCACGTGAGGCTTCCTCAACCAGCTGGCTGAGCCTCACGAGTATTGAGGTTAACGGCTCAAAATGAGAGGGACATTAAGAAGAGATTAAAAGTTTCTAAGGAGAGGCGGGCGCCAGCGGTAGGACGACGGTAAATTGAGACCCTTCACCCTCTGTACTCTGGACCTCAATCCGTCCGTGATGGGCCTCGGCGATCCACTTGCAGATCGACAAGCCAAGGCCGGTTCCCTTCTTGGCATGAGCCCGTGCAGCATCCGCTCGGTAGAACCGATCAAAGATGCGAGCCTGCGCCTCCGGTGGGATGCCGATCCCATGGTCCAAGACCGACAGGCGAGCGGTATTCCCTTCGCTCACGAGGCTGATTTCGACTTTCCCGCTCGGCCGTGAATACTTGATGGCATTGTCCACCAGATTAAGCAAGAGTTCCCTGAGTCTTAACTCGTCGCCCTGCACCGTGGCTGGAGTCACGGTGCCAAGGATCACCTGCACGTCCTGCTCCTGCCCAAGCAGGGTCGCCTGCCGGTGGATGTCCTCTACGAGTGTATCGAGTCGGACTGGAATGGATTCCATCTTTACCTCGCCCAGGTCGGCGCGTGAGAGGAAGAGGAGTTCATCCACAATCCTGGTCATCCGATCAATCTCCTCGAGGCTGCTTTCAAGAACGAGTTCATAGTCCTCAGCCGTGCGCGGGCGGCGAAGCGCCAACTCGGTTTCTCCTTTCAACACCGTCAGGGGGGTGCGGAGCTCATGGGAAGCGTCCGTCGTGAATTGACGGACCTGGCGAAAGGAGGCCTCAAGGCGGCCGATCATTTCGTTGAAGGTGACCGCGAGCCGGCCGACCTCGTCGGACGATCGTGGCACGCTCAGGCGCTGGGTCAAGTCTCCCGCCGCGATCCGCTGCGCGGCAAGGGTGATGGACTCCACAGGGCGAAGGGCTCTTCCCGCCAGGAACCACCCGCCGGCCAAGGCTGCCACCAACGCCACCGGCACCGTCACCAGCAGGATGATCAGCAGGCGATGGAGAGTTTCCTCTACCGGCTGCAAGGAGGTCCCGACCTGCACAATGTTGATGAGCGTCCCCTCATAAATGATCGGGACCGAGATGAGGCGAAGGGGCGACTCTCCGTGGAACCGGACCGACTCCAGGGTCGTCTTGCCTTTGAATGCCTGCTCGAGGGCCGTCCGGCTCAGGGGAATGTCCCGGCTCTTCAGGTTGGGGGATTGGATCGTGATCTTGCCGGTGGGGCTGAAGATTTGAAAGAAATTTTCCAGGAGCGCGAGATCAGGAAACTGGTCGGCGAGGTCTTCAAATTGAAGAAAGGGCCCGAAACGGTGCAGCTCCAGCGAACGGACCGCCGTGGCTGCCGCCTCCTCCAGGGAACGGTCCACCTGATCCTTCAACCCGCGATCCATCTCCGCGTAGAGCACCACGGCAAAGGTCACGAGAATGACCGCCAACGCGGTACCGTACCACAGCGTGAGCCGGACTCGGAGTGGCATCACTCAGCTTTTAGGACGTAGCCGCTGCCCCGGACCGTGTGGATGAGCTTGGGCTCGCGTCCTCGGTCAATCTTGTTGCGGAGATAATTGACGTACACATCAATGACGTTGGTGAAGGTGTCGAAATCCAGGCTCCAGACGTGTTCCGCGATCATGGGCCTCGTGAGTACGCGGCCGACATTGCGCATCATGTATTCAAGTAGCGCATATTCTTTGGCTGTCAGCTCAATGTGTTGTCCTCCGCGCGTGATTTCACGCGTCGCCGGGTTCAGGACGAGGTCCTTGACCTGGAGCAGGCCCGTGGCCTCTCCGCTCCCCCGCCGCAGCATGGCCCGCACTCGCGCGAGCAGCTCCTCGATCGCAAAGGGTTTCGTCAGGTAGTCATCCGCGCCTGCATCCAGGCCCTTGACCCGCTGATCGACTTGGGACCGGGCTGTGAGGATCAACACCGGCGCCTGGATCTTCTCCTTCCGGATTTCTTTCAGGACCTCCAGCCCTGGCAGGCCTGGCAGCATCAGATCCAGGATGACGAGGTCGTAACTTCCGCTCAAGGCCATGTCGAGCCCCTGGGTTCCATCAGCGCAGAGGTCCACCGCGTAACTCTCTTCCTCCAACGCCCGCCGGATGAAGGAGCCGACCTTCGCTTCGTCTTCGACAACTAAAAGACGCATGTGGATACAGGATTATAACAGAGGGCAGTGCCGAACTCAGTCGCGCAAGCTACTTGGGTGGGAATCTGGTGATCGTCACCGGCTTGGACCGCAGCGAAGGGCCCACCGATGTTCGGTAGGCCAGCGTATGCTTGAGCCAGTTGGCGTCGTCTCGCCTGGGAAAGTCAGACCGGTAATGCGCGCCGCGGCTTTCCTCGCGGGCCAGCGCGCCGGCCACGATGGTTTCCGCGACCTCCAGGAGGGCCTGTGATTCCAGGGCCTGGACTAGGTCGGTGTTAAAGATCTTCCCACGGTCTTGTAGCAAGACATGGGATAACCGCGCTTTCAGTTCGCGCACCTTTTCGGTCGCCTCCGTCATGGATTTCTGTGTTCGGAAGATCCCGAGGTTCAGGCTCATGATTTTCCCGAGATCCTCCCGAATCTGCCAAGCGCGCTCCGGCCCCTTGTTCTCCATGAGGGTCCTGAGCCGCGCCTCCTCGGTCCGTAACGTCTGGTCGGAGAGCGCTCGCGGGACTTTGGCGGCCGCATATTCGGCGGCGCGCTTGCCGGCCCGCCGACCAAACACAATTGTCTCCAGTAAGGAGTTGCCCCCCAAGCGATTCGCGCCATGCACGCTCACGCAGGCGCATTCTCCAGCCGCATAGAGGCCCGGCAGTTCAGTCTCGCCCCATTGGTTGGTCCGCACACCGCCCATCTGATAGTGCGCCCCTGGCCGCACAGGAATCGGAGACTCAATCGGATCCACTCCCGCGAATTCCACGGCCAGCTCACGAATCTGTGGCAGCCGCTCCAGAATGCGCGCGCGGCCCAGGTGCCGGAGGTCCAGCAGCACACAGCCATCCACACCGCGCCCCTCCAGGATTTCCTGACCGATAGCCAATGACACGGTGGACCTTGTCGCCAGTTCCATCTGCTCGGGGGCGTAGGTCTTCATGAACCGTTCCCCCAGGGTATTGAGCAAGTACCCACCCTCACCGCGCGCTCCTTCCGTGATCAGGATGCCGGTGTCCTTGAGCGTGGTGGGATGGAACTGCACAAACTCCATGTCTTCAAGCGGCGCGCCGGCCCGATAGGCCAGCGCCATCCCGTCTCCGGTGTTAATCACGGCGTTGGTGCTGGTCAGAAAGACTCGCCCGCTTCCACCGGTGGCCAGGATGACCGTCTTCGCGCCGATCGCATGCAGGCCCCCGTGGAGGAGATCCCAGGCCACCACCCCGCGACAAACCCCTTCCTCGACGATCAGCGAGGTCACGTACCATTCTTCATAGACGAAGATCTGCCGCTTCAGGAGCTGTTCGTACATCGCATGCAGGATGGCGTGACCGGTGCGGTCGGCGGCGTAGCAAGTGCGGGGGAATCCTGCTCCCCCGAACGGACGTTGCGCAATACGGCCCTTCTCGTCCCGGCTGAAGATGACGCCCATGCGCTCCAGATCCAGGATGTCGCCCGGCGCCTCCCGGCACATGGCCTCGATGGCGTCCTGATCCCCGAGATACAGGCCCCCTTTGGTGGTATCAAACGCGTGCGCTTCCCAAGAGTCATTCTCGCCCAGCGCCGCGTTGATGCCTCCCTGGGCTGCGACCGAATGGCTCCGGACCGGGTGGACTTTTGCAAGAAGAGCGATGTCAAGATGAGCCAGGTGCGAATGAGCCGCAATGGCCGCCCTCATCCCGGCTAAGCCTGCACCGACAATGAGGATATCGTGAACCTTCATGAGGCAGGCGAAATGGCAAGGCAGTTGGTTGGTTGGTGGTCACAGGGCATATCACGTTTCATCATGACTCAACCTCGGCGCGTAAGGCAAGTCTGGAGCGGAGGTTCTTGCCCCTTGGCAAATCGCCACGGGCCATGATACCCTGCCTTGTGATGATCCTTTCCTGTGCGTGTCGACCTTCCTCGCTTGCGTTATACTATCAAATGATTCGCTGAATCAGGGGGCCAGGTAGAGCTGTGCCCGTCTTCTGTCAGGCTCTTATGACCAGGAACTTGCCATGAACGCGCGGCAACTCTTCACTCCGACCGACACCTTTGTCCATCGCCATCTGGGACCGACGGACGCCGATATCCAGGAGATGTTGGCGACACTCGGCCTGCAGTCGCTCGATGCGCTGATTGATGGGACCGTACCGGCGGAGATTCGCCTGCGGCGGCGGTTGGCGCTCGGCGGTCCCCGCGGCGAACAGGAGGTACTCGCCGAGTTGCGGACCCTGGCGGGACGGAACCAGGTTTTTCGCTCCTTCATCGGCATGGGCTATTACGATTGCATAACCCCACCGGTGATTCAACGCAATGTCCTGGAGAACCCGGGCTGGTACACACAGTACACGCCCTACCAGGCGGAGATTGCCCAAGGACGGCTGGAGGCGCTCCTCAACTTCCAGACCATGGTCGCGGACTTGACCGGTTTGCCGCTAGCTAATGCCTCATTGCTTGACGAGGCGACCGCCGCAGCCGAAGCCATGTCCATGTGTCGGGCCATCACGCATCGGGAATCAGGTGAGGGGAAAGAAGGGTTCTTCGTCCTCCAGGACTGTCACCCACAAACGATCGCCGTGCTGCAGACGCGTGCCCAGCCGCTCGGGATCAACCTGCACATCGGTCCCCGAGACGCGATTGACTTCGCTCGCCAACAGCTCTTCGGGGTCTTAGTGCAGGATCCAGCGACGGACGGCACGATCCACGATCACCGTGAGCTGGTCACTCA
>JBOHOI010000032.1:0-16874 GCA_050731155.1 Nitrospiraceae bacterium
TTGTGGAGAAGATGGGGTAAGCCTCTGAGGCGAGAAGACCTGGAGCGGCTCGTTTAGTGGTTCAGGGCCGCGGATCAATAGGGATCGCCCACGCTGCCTCGGCGGATTAGTTTGAGAAACTCATCGCGGGTCTGCTGCTGGCTCCGGAACACGCCGAGCATTTCACTGGTCACCGCCACGGTGTTTTGTTTTTCCACCCCCCGCATCATCATGCAGAGGTGGCGGGCTTCCATCACGACGCCCACGCCATGCGCGTTCAATTTGGATTGGAGGGTCTCTGCGATCTGGACGGTCAGCCGTTCCTGAACCTGCAGCCGGCGGCTGAAGACATCCACGATTCTGGGAATCTTGCTCAGACCGACCACCCGCTTATTTGGCAAATACCCGACATGGCAGCGGCCAAAGAATGGGAGAAGGTGATGCTCACAGAGGCTGAAGAAATCAATGTCCTTCACAATTACCATTTCATCGTAGTCGATCGGGAAGAGCGCACCGTTGAGGAGTTCGTCAACGTCCTGCTGGTACCCCTGCGTCATGAACCGGAGCATCTCCTCAACCCGGTCCGGCGTCCTCAGCAATCCGTTGCGCCCCGGATTCTCCCCGAGCATCGTCAGCATCCGCGCCACGAGGTCCTTGATCTCGGGGAACTCGGATGGGCGTCCGTCCCCCCCCATATCCTGCCGGCGTTTGGCGAGCTTTCTCGTTTGCATCCCCTTACCTATTCAGAGGACCCCTTGGAGTTCGTTAAGACAAGGAGCCGGAATATTCGAAATAATTGTCGCGAGTTTCGATCAATCCGACCTTCACTAACTGGCCAGCAGGGATCTGCTTGACCAACAGATCCCAGATGAACTGAACCAAGTTCTCTCCTGTCGTTGTTCGGTTGGAGAACTCCGGATCATGGTTCAAATCTCGATGATCAAACCGAGTCACGACCGTCTCGTTCACAATCCGGTCCAGTGCTTCAACATCGGTGGCGCGGCCGGTCTGTGGATCAATCGTCCCTCTCACCGTCACCAACACCACATAGTTGTGCCCGTGACCATGGGGATTGTTACATTTGCCGAAGACCTTCCAGTTCTCTTCGTCGGAGAGGCGCTCCGAGTGCAGGCGATGGGAGGCTGCAAACCGGTATCGGCGCGTCACACTGGCCTGATCCATAAAGAGTCCTGCTCTGGCGCTCGACCAGTAAAAAACTAGCCGGGATCACTCCCCTTCATTGGCGAACGACCCCGGCCCTGTTCTCCAAGCACGTGAATGTGGCGGCTGCAGAAGTTGGCAGCTTACGCGCTGAAAGAACTGCCGCACCCACAGGTGGTCTTGGCCTGCGGATTCTTGATCGCAAACCCCGACCCCTGCAGACTGTCCACGTAGTCCACCTCCGCGCCACTCAGCAACGGCGCGCTCTGCGAGTCTAAGATGACCTTCACATCCCCTTTCTCGATCACCGTGTCATCATCCGACATCTTGGACTCGAACGCCATCCCGTACTGATAGCCGTGGCACCCGCCGCCCCGCACGTAGATCCGGAGCCCCACGGCGTCCTTCTCTTCCTGGATCAGTTCCTTAATCTTGCTCTCCGCCATTGGCGTGATGGTCACCATCGTCTGCCTCCATGTTCTTCTTCCGTTCTTGAAACAGACCAGCGATGGGGAACTCCATCTGAACTGGTCAGGACCTGTCTCGTGTGTCTATTATCTCATAGTTCCCGAAACTGGGCAAAGTCAACTTGCTGGCATAAAAGGTTACCTAATCTGACTATGCAACCCCCTACGGCTTAATGAGGAATCGCCCATAGACAAGACCGGCCAGCGCCCCGCCCGCCAGCGGCCCGATCCAGTACACAATGTGATTCTCCCAGTAGCCAGCCGCCAGCCCAGGGCCAAAGGTCCGCGCCGGATTCATTGAAGCGCCGGTCAAGGGGCCTCCCATCAGAATATCGCACAGAACGGTGAACCCGATGCCGAATCCCCCGATCGCCTTCCAGGTCCCGCGGTCATCAATGGCAGTCCCATACACGACCAGCACTAAAAAGAACGTCAACACCAGCTCCACCAGGATGCCGGTTCCCACCGTGACGCCAGCCCCCAAGCCGGGCGTCCCCAGGTGGACCGGCTTCCACACCGACTCCGTGAACACGAGCCGCAACAGCACGCCAGCCACCACGCCCCCGATGAGTTGCGACGCAACGTACCAGCCGGCCTTCTCATTAGAGATCTTACCGCCTACCAAGGCTCCCACGGTCACCGCTGGGTTGAAATGGCCTCCCGAGATGTGGCCCATGGCGGAAATCATGACCGCCAGCACGCAGCCGTGCGCGAGCGCAATCCCCACGAGACCGGCATTCGTGACCTTGCCCTCCATGAGCTGTGCGACGCAGATGGACCCTGCCCCGATGAAACACAAGGCAAAGGTGCCAATGGCTTCCGCCACATACGGCTTCAACGCCTTGTCCATCTCTCACCTCCGATATGAAGGGTTCACTGCGCGTTCCGCCTCTCCCACCGCCTGGTCCGGCCAATCTTCCTCGGCTCAAGGCAGTTTCGGTAGACTCATGTTCTTCAATTCTCCGGTGAGGCTGTTCATGAATTCGACGAGATCCTTTTTCTCCTGATCAGTCAGGTTCAGCGCGGTCATGAACGCGTCCTTCCCGGTGACCAGCTCTCCACCCTTGTTGTAAAACTCCATCACTTCCTCGAGGGTCTTGAAGCCCCCCGTATGCATGTAGGGAGCAGTCAAGGCAATACTGCGAAGGGAGGGCGTCTTGAAGGCTCCGCGATCCGACTCCCGTTTGGTGACCGCGTAGCGACCAACATCCTCTTTCAGCGGTCCGGTCTGTGGCACGCCGATATTGTGGAACTTGTTATCGGTGAAATTGGGACCGTTATGGCAGAGCACGCAGCGAGCCTTGCCTTGAAACAGCTCCAGTCCACGTTGCGCCGCCTCGGACAGAGCCGACTTGTCGCCGCCAATGAACTGATCGAACGGCGAATTGGTGGAGATCAGGGTTCGCTCGAAGGCGGCGATGGCCTTCGCAATGTTGTCCGGCGACACGTCCCCTCCAAACACGGCCCGAAAGCGAAACTGGTAGACCTTGTTCTTGCTGAGCTTCTTGACGATCCCTTCCAGCGTCTCAGACATTTCGATCGGGTTCTGGATCGGTCCCAGCGCCTGCTCTTCCAGAGAGCCCGCCCGGCCGTCCCAGAACTGCAGATGGTTATAGGCGGCGTTCAACGCCGGGGGCGCGTTGCGTCCACCCTGCTTGCCGCCCACGCCCAATGAAAACTGGCGCGGATCGGAAAAGCCGGCCGCCGGCACGTGGCAGCTCGCGCAACTGACGCTGCCGTCTTTCGAGAGGCGGGAGTCGAAAAACAATAGCTTGCCCAGTGCAACCTTGGCGTCGAATTGTAAGTTCTGGGACGGGATACGGACATTCGGCAGTTGACCGAGGGGCTGGGGTTGGCCAGCCTCCTCGCTGAGGCTGCTCTGCGGGCTCACGAAGAGAAGAAACCCTGCCAGAGCCAAGACAATGGCGTTGGTGTTCCGAACCATCTGCACGATCATGCGTTCTACTCCTTTCCCGTTCTGCTCCGGTTGCGACCGACCCAGTAGGATTTCGTATCGTCAGGTCAGTGCAGGCATTTACTGTAAGTCAAGGGCATTGTCAAGTAGCGCAGGGCGCAACGGCACGTGCTAAGATTCACCGTACACCGGCAACTCGCCCGCCATGTCCGCTAGAGTCTTGTAGGCCTCGTCCTTGGGGGAGAGCAGCGGTTGCTGGACCGGCCAGCGGATGCCGAGGGTCCGGTCGTTCCAGATGATGCCACGCTCGTCTTCCGGCTCGTAGAGGTTCGTGCATTTATAGAGGACGCTCGCGACATCGCTGATCACGCAGAAACCGTGCGCGAATCCGGGCGGAATGTAGAGTTGCCGCTTGTTCTCAGCCGAGAGCTCGATGCCGAACCACTTGCCGAACGTCGGGGAGCCTTTGCGAATATCCACGCCCACGTCGAAGACCGTCCCCTCGACAACCATGACGAGCTTCCCCTGCGCGTGCTGGAGTTGATAGTGCAGGCCTCGGAGCGTGCCGCGGACAGATCGGGAGAAGTTATCCTGTACGAACGGCCCAGGAATTCCCGCCTCTGCATATTTCTTCCCGTGGTAGGTCTCCAGAAAATACCCGCGACGATCCTGGAAGACGTCCGGCTCGACCAGGATCATTCCCTTCAGCTCCGTCTCAATGAAGCGCACAGTCGGTCCTCCTTGCCTGCATGACTCGTGGCGCCGCACATCTTACCCCGTTCTCGGTCCAGAGAGAAGCAGGAGGATTGCGTCGAGGTGATGAACCTGCTAGGGTTTCAGCTATCATGATTCGTCGCAGCCCATCGCGCCGCATGCTCTTCCTGATCGGACCAGTGGCGGCAGGGCTCCTGACGGCCTGCGCGCCGGCACGGCCCCCTCTGCTCGTGGACCTGACCCATTCCTTTGGTGAAGAGACGATTTATTGGCCTAACAACAAACCCTTTCACTGGGAAAAGACGGACTGGGGCACAACGGCGGCAGGCTACTGGTATGCCTCCGCCAATTTCACGGCGTCGGAGCATGGGGGCACCCACATTGACGCACCCATTCATTTCGGCCGTGGACGGAGCACCCTGGACCAGATCCCCGTTGAGCGATTGATCGGCCCGGCCGTGGTCATTGATGTGCGCCCGCAATGCAAGGCCAATCCCGACTATGAACTGACCGTTGACGATCTGCTGACGTGGGAATCGCGGCACGGACGGATCGAAGACGGAGCGCTGGTCCTGATGCTCACAGGGTGGGGGCAGCGGTGGCCGGATAAAGTGAGCTATCTCGGCAGCGCGGCCAACGATCCTCACGGGTTACGCTTTCCGGGATTCTCCCGAGCGACCGCTGAGTTTCTGGTCGCCAAGCGAGCGGTTCGAGGTGTGGGCATCGACACAGCGAGCATTGACCCTGGCCGCTCCCGGGACTTCCCGGCTCACCAGGTTCTCAACGGCGCCGATGTCTATGCGCTGGAAAACGTGTCCTCGCTCGACCGACTGCCGCCTCGAGGCGCCACGGTCTTCGCCCTGCCAATCAAAATCAAAGGAGGAACAGGGGGACCGGTCCGCATCATCGCTGTGATTCCATGAGCCGCATCAAGGCTCACCGCCGCGATCCGCGATGTCGGGCGGCCCGGGATAGAGTTTCTGCAGTCGCTCGATCAGCGGTAGGGCCTCCGGCGTGCTGGTCCTGGTCGGTTCACTCGGTGGATGATCCCACCGCAGGGTGGTAATGCCGGCTTCGGTCAGGAGGCTCCGAATCGTCTCGACCATCGCTTCGAGCGTGACGTCGGTGCCGGCCCTGAGGTCCAAGACCCGTTCTTCGGCCTTGGTGGGGGGCAGGTCATCATTCACCAGAGCCCAGCAACGATCAAAAATCGTAGTTCGCAGGGATTCCGGCACATTCAGCGAAGAGAGCCTGGACGTGCAGAGCGCCACGACCAGCAGCACGAACTGAAGATCAGGCATGCCGGGACGATGGATATCCAGCGACTGCATGCCATGTCCTTATCAGAGCAGACCCGATGAGTCAATTGCCTGAGGCCCACGGGCTCCCTAGCCCGAATTATTCATGAACGCTTCTGCTGTTCACCCGTTGCATTCTTCGGAGCAACGGGTACCCGGGATTCGCTGCTGCGACAAGCCTGGCCGCTGGCTCTCGGCGACCAGGCGGGCGGGCTCGCCACTCAGTCGGTCAACGTCCTGCGGGGAGGACGCCTCCCTCCCTCGCGGCTCCGCACGCCCGTCTCGCAACGCGACTGCGCAATTTCGCGACGAACCGTCATGAATAATCCGGGCTAGCAGTTCCGACTTCGCGCACCGGAGGACAACGGCACGATGGTGACCATCACGCTGATGGGGCAACTCCAGACCGCCGACGGCGAGCGGGACCTTGCCTGCGAGATTATCGGGCCAACCACGGTGCGACAACTCATTCAGCGTCAAGGCGAGCCGTTGCGCCACGTGTTCCAGCTCATGAAAGAGAAAAAGCTGATGGTGACCGTCAACAAGCGAATCGCCAGCGAAGACACCACGATCCAGGATGGCGACGCCATCAAGCTGGTGGCGCATGACGGGACGGGTGGGAGCGGCCTGGCTCCTTCGTTCTAACCTTGCCCAATCACCGAGTCCAGTCTGTTGCTGCGAAGAACCGCAGCGCACGAGAAAGGGCCGGTTCCCCTTGGAAAGAGGAACCGGCCCCTGCGCCGGCAACATAACTGCCGATGAATTCTGAGCGAGGCGGAGAAGCTTGGCCCAGCGCCAGCTGTGAACAGTGCGGTTAGCGCCTGCCGAGAATGGCGTCCTTCGCAGCCTTGGCCACGCGGAACTTGACGACTCGCTTCGCGGGAATCTTGATCGCTTCACCCGTCTGAGGATTACGCCCCATACGGGCTTTCCGATTCGCCAGCACCAACTTGCCGATCCCGGGAATCGTAAAGGTATTCTTCGCTTCTTTGTACGCAATCGCGGTCAGATCGTCCAGAATCTGCGCCGCGGATTTCTTGGTGATCCCGGCCTTCCCCGCCAGGTGATCGGCAAGCTGCGATTTCGTCATCTTCGCCATACGGACCTCCTCAATAACTCATAAAGGTGAACTGCGCGATCTGTCTTAACGCCGTGGACTCAACCAAGCAGGCAGAAATTGGCTCGAATCAACTCGCCACCACGCCAAAGCCGACGCGAGTGTAACGAAAGCCCCTTACCCTGTCAACCAGAAAAAGCACGACTGGCGCGGAGAAACACCCTGCTTCGCGGGAAACAGTCTTGAACGGCGGCCGAAGCTAGGGTACAGTAGCAAGCAATTTCCAGGACGTCGTTCTTGCGCCGTGATGGCCGGACAAGAGGTCCCTCATGGGTAAAGAGCTCCCAATTCTGCCCTCATCGTCCCAGACTCCCCAGCCGGAGCAACCGGAGTCCTACATTTATTCGAGGGCCTTCTGTGTCCGCGAGGATTCCCCCCCGTTGCGCCTACTCCTGGATTTCCTGAAATCCAAGGGCCAGATCCCGCTGATCCCCAAGATGGATCCGGCCGCCCTCGATGACTGGGCCTGGATACAAATCTCGCTCGGGTATAATCGGGAGCGCACGCCGATCCAGTTGTTTTGCTTGCGTGATCGGGGCAGCTACCAAGATGTGCTCGAACAGGAACGGGCCAAATTTTTGGAGCGGCTGTCGGTGTTCGATGACGTGGAAGCCCAGCTCGTTCGCGAACACGTGACCAGGGCTCGGTTCATCGCGACCACCCGTCTCGTGCCGACCGATATCACAGATGAAGGATACGACTTCAACGGCTGGATCCTCGAGTTCTTCCAGGAGAACTGTAACGGCCTCGTGCAGGTGGACGGCCAGGGATTCTTCTCGCCCAAGGGGGAACTGATCGTCGAACTCGAGGACTAGTGCCGTTCCAACTTATTACACCATGATGGAGTGGCTTTGCTGCATGGCACTTATTCTCTGCTCAGCGAGCGGAAAGTCTTAGGCTCAACAAGTTGAAACGGCACTAGCAGACCTCACCCACCATGACCGCACTATCCGAGCGCGAGCGTCACGCCCGTCTCCCTGCCGCGGCTGACCACTCCTACGGATTTCTTGCCGATCGAGTCCCAGTCCGCTAACCCGCTCGCAACCCTCACTGCCCCGACGCGGTCCTGGACAGGGTTCTGACCGGTATGGTATCGTGTCGCCACTTCGCAGAACGGACGCGCCTGTAGCTCAGTGGATAGAGCACTAGCCTCCGGAGCTAGGGGCCACAGGTTCAAATCCTGTCAGGCGCGCCATGCTCACAAGCAAAGGTTGAGGTTCAGGTTGAGGCTAAGTAAGAACAAGCTCGGCTTCCAACTCCTCAACCTTAACCTCAGCCTCAACCTCGACCTTTCAGACGGGTGGGCCGTTAGCTCAGCTGGCAGAGCAGCTGACTCTTAATCAGCGGGCCGCAGGTTCGATCCCTGCACGGCCCACCAAAGCCCACGCCCCTCCCGGAAAGGCTCCCGGAGGGGCGTTCGTGTTTCTGCGGTGACTCTATTTCCCAGCCAGCGCGAGGATGATCGTCCACTCCTGAGGCCGCACCGGCTGCACGGAGAGGCGAGAGCCCTGCCGCAAGAGTTCCATCTTCTTCAGACCTGGCTGCTTCCGCAGTGAATCCAAGGAAAGCGGACGAGGAAACTTGCGCACCACCTTGATGTCCACCATGTCCCAGGTGGGGTTCGCCGGATTGCTTTTAGGATCAAAGTGCTTGTCCTTCTTATCAAAGGCGGTGTGGTCCGGATAGGCCTCTCGCACGACTTCGGCAATCCCCACCACAGCGGGCGGATCGGCATTGCTGTGGTAAAACAGAACCTGGTCCCCGACCTTCATCTGCCGCATGTAATTGCGTGCCTGATAATTGCGGACTCCGTCCCAGCAAGTGGTTTGGCCTGGGGCCCGTACCAAGTCCACAATCGAAAAGGCGCTGGGCTCTGACTTCATCAGCCAGTAGCGCGACTCGTCAGACATCGAACGCCTCCCTCATCTCTTGTGTCATCTGGTCATGGGTGATACCCTCCCGCCAGTGCAAGCCCCTTTCATCTGCAGGTCAAGAACCCCGGGCAAAGGAGCCATCATGGACATGTCTCCCTTCTTCTTTGGTCTGTACAAACTCGCGAAGTTCGCTGTCTACCCCTTTACCTGGCTGTTCGTTTTGCTGGGATTCCTGACCTTGCTCATTGTCTTGCCGGTGTCACCACGACGGCTTCGCTGGATTCGCATCCTGGCAGCTTCGGCGTTCCTCCTCGCATTCTTGTTCGGAAACCCGGTCGCAGCGGATACCTTGGCGGGGCTCCTTGAGCAACAGGCTCCTCTCCTTGACAGCTCCTCTATAAAGCGATTCGATGCGATCGTGGTGCTCGGAGGTGGCGCGGCTGGCAAGGGCACCTTGCGACCTTCAGACGAACTTTCAGATCTGAGCATGAAGCGAACGATCTGCGGGGTTGACCTGTTTGCGCACGGGTTCGCGCCTCGAATCCTCTTCTCCGGAGGAGACGCCAGTGTCTTCGGCAGCGGCCCCAAAGAAGCGCTCGAGATGAAACGTTTGGCCCGTCGGCTGGGCGTGCCGGACGAAGCGATCCTGATCGAGGACCAGTCCCGGACCACCTACGAGAACGCGGTTGCGACCAAACGACTCATAGGCTCAGCCTCAATCCTGCTGGTCACCTCCGCCAGCCACATTCCCCGGGCTCTTGGGCTATTTCGTAAACAAGGCCTGGACGCCACCCCATCCCCTTGCGGCTATACGGTGAAGAATCGGCCAGGCGACAACTTGGGCGGCAATCCCTTCGATCTTCTTCCGGATGTCAGAGCGCTCTCAAAAAGTACGAAGGCCATTGTTGAGCTGGTCGGGATACTCGTCTATCGGGTGACCGGCAAGCTCTAGGAACTTCGTTATTCGTTAACCGTTCATCGTTAACCGCAACCTGATTCTTTACGAGTCCCCCGTTTAACGTTTTACGTTTAACGAATACCGAGAGCAGGCCTACCGATCATCCGGTGCACCGTCCCTTCATGCCCGACGACATAGAGCTCGCCAGCCTGATCCTGCCCAAAGGACGAAATCTTCAGACCGGTCGAGAGCAACGGACGGACGGTGCCCTCGATCAACCCGAAGATCTCGCCGCTGCAATAGTCTCCAAAGACATAGATGCCTTGAAGATCGGGAATAGCTGAGCCTCGGTAAACGTACCCGCCGGTGATCGAACAGCGCGGTGGCCGGTTGGCATATTCGGCGACGGGCGCCACCAGGCCGCCCGTCTTACAGCCGGTGCGCGGCAGGAAGCAGTGATCGCCCTCCATGATCCGCCATCCGTAGTTGCCGCCGCGACGGACGAGATCAATCTCCTCCCAGTCCTCCTGTCCGACGTCGGCCGCCCACAGCTCGCCGGTCTTCCGGTCGAAGGAAAAGCGCCAGGGATTCCGCAAGCCATAGGCGAAAATCTCCGGTCGGCCGCCGCCGGATGCGAAGGGATTGTCCGGTGGAATGGCATACGGGTCGCCGCGATCCACATCAATCCGCAGTATCTTCCCAAGCAGTTCCTGCCGGTTCTGGCTCCGGTTGCCCGGATCGCCGGCTGATCCTCCGTCGCCCCGCGCAATGTACAGAAATCCGTCCTGGCCAAACTCCACCATCCCGCCGTTGTGGTTGGCATAGGGCTGAGGCACAACCATGAGGACCTTCTCCTCCGTCCGGGACTGGTTGGGGTTCTCGGACAACTGGTATTCGGCCAGGACTGTGGCGCCGTCAGACCAACGATTGTAGTTCACGACATAGCGGCCGTTTTGCCGATAGGCAGGGTGAAATGCGAGGCCCAGAAGCCCCTGCTCCCCTCCAGCTCGAACTCGAGTCGAGATCTCCAGAAACGGCGTCTCAAGCAGCCGGTCGTTCTGGATGATTCGAATACGTCCAGGCTGCTCGACCACGAACAGCCTGCCGCTGCCGTCTCCTGCGTGAGTGAGATACAACGGGTTCCGAAGTCCGGCCGTCACGATCGGGGCCAACTCGATGGCCGGCCCCTGCTGGACAGCCGACGATCCCTTGGCGCTCAGAGATTCGATGCCCGCTACCCACCAGAAGGCCAGCCACCCAAGGCACAGGCTTCCGACTGCCATCACGACGGATCGTCGCATCGCATCCCTTTCCGTTTCTCACTCCCCCTGTCGCTCGATGTAGTCGATCAAAGCCCGGTACGTCAGTTCCCGCGTTCTGGCTTTTGAATGGGCCGGTTCGCCCACGCTGGATTCCAGCCACACGCGGTCATTGATGTGAGCCTGCGCCTCATTGCAGAGCGTCCACATGCCGTGCAGAAATCCCTCGGGAAGCCAGACCTGAATCCCCTCCGACTCGATCCGATCATCCAGGATCGCCAGCAGGTCCGAAATCGCCTGATCCGGCCGGTACGGAGCCGGCGTAAACCCGAAGGACTGCTGGGCCTCCGCTTCCTGTCGAGCCTGCTCGACGAGGTCCCGCATGTACTCTTTGAGGAGTCCGATCAGGTGACCGGTTAAGCGCATGGAAGTTTCGCTAAGCTAGCAGCTTCAACTCACGAGTGGCAAGCGACAAAAGCACAGAGCGGGGATCGTTGCTTGACCCTTCAGCCAGGCCTCTTCTAAGATGAGACGGCAAAGGGTGAAACATGAGGCTTGATTCTCCCATGATTGACCCGCCCGTGGAGCGACTCGAGGTCTCGCTGAACACTCCGGCCGGCCAGCTCACGATACCGGTCGAGGTGCCTACCGGCTTCGTCCCCGTGACCGCCATCGTCCCGCTCATGCGACGTCTGGGCGAGCAGGCGCAGGCCCTGGAGGAACAGAAGGCGATCGCCTCGGGCCATCCCATCTCCTGCCGAATGGGCTGCGCCGCCTGTTGCCGGATGCTGGTGCCGGTGTCGGCTCCGGAGGCCTTTGCCCTCAAGGACATGATCCAGGCGCTGCCGGACGCGCGCCGCACGGGGATGATGAACAAACTCTCGGACGCGCGGGCGCGCTTGGAACGGGCCGGCCTGCTGGCGCGGTTGACCGACGTCGCTGAAACCACGCGGCCGCTCACCGATGAAGAGATGGAACCGGTCAACCACGAGTATTATGCCTTGAGGATGCCCTGCCCATTTTTAGACAATGAGACCTGCTCGATCTACGAAGATCGGCCGGCCGCCTGCCGGGAGTTGCTCGTGACGACTCCGGCGGAACTCTGTCAAGACATGGTCAAGAACCAGGTGCGCGCTCTGCCGGTTCCCGTCCGAATCAGCACGGCGCTGGGGGCACTCTGGTCCGAGCTCGTCGGCGGTCCGGCACGGCTCATCCCGCTCCCGATCGCGCTGGAATGGGCGGAGCGGCACAGCGCGGAGCGCAGCCCGGTCTGGAAGGGCACCCAGTTGCTGGAAAAGGCGCTGGACAAGGTCTGGCGGTATCTGAGTCAGGAATTCGCGAATCGAGCGGAGGGGACATCTTTAGAAGATTAAGATCGTTGTTCGAGGCCCAGCGCAAGCACATCCTGGCCGAGGTCCTGCAGGTCCAGGGGCTGATGCCGCTGCTGATGAAACCCCGCAACGGGCAGCGCTGGACTCAGGAGGACCGAGCGCAGATTCGCGCCCACCTCCGACGGATCTTTGCTCTGAGCCCCTTCCTGCTGGCCTTACTGCTGCCGGGTTCTTTTCTGACGCTTCTCCTCCTGGCCTGGTGGCTGGACCGGCGCCGAACGCGCCGTCGTGCGAATGACCAGCGAAGCGCGCTTCCTGCGATGAAATCCTCAGGAGAGTAGAAAGGAGCGATGCGATCATGGCCCGTCCCGTTCTGGCCTGCCTGGATCTGGAAGGAGTGTTGGTGCCGGAGATCTGGATCAACGTCGCGAAGAAGACCGGTATCAGCGAGCTGCGCCTGACCACGAGGGATATCGCCGACTATGACCTGCTGATGAAGCGGCGGCTGGGAATCCTGGACCAGCACGGGCTCACGCTACCGGACATCCAGGCGGTCATCGCCACGATGGAGCCGCTGGAGGGAGCCACTGAGTTCCTGGCCTGGCTGCGTGAGCGGTGCCAGGTGATCATCCTCTCCGACACCTTCTACGAGTTCGCCCAGCCGCTCATGCAGCGGCTCGCCTATCCGACCCTCTTCTGTAATAGGCTGGAGGTGGATCAGGGCGGGCGGATCGTGAACTACCACCTGCGCCAGCCGGATCAGAAGCGGCAGTCGGTCATCGCGCTGAAAGGTCTGCGGTTCCTGGTCGTGGCGTCCGGCGACTCTTACAATGACACCTCGATGCTGGCCGAGGCGGACGCCGGCATCTTCTTCCGCCCGCCAGATAACGTCGCAAGGGAATTCCCACAGTTCCCGGTGACCCATACTTACGCAGAATTGAAGGAGCAGTTTTGTAGGACCGGTGGGTTACGGCCGTGAGGCGTCAGGCGTGAGGGGGCGAGGTGGAATGCGCCTCAGCGATTCTGACGGCTGAGGTACCACCACATGCCCAGGACAAAGAAGAGGGCCATGAAGGCCAGGATAAGCAGAACTTCCATGTCAGACCTCTTTCGATAAAGAGATGGCAGCTGCGAGGAGGACCAGACCGATCAAACCAATCAGCACGCTGCCGACCACCAAGGACGCAGACACAGTGTCAGCCAGGATGCCCTTCAGCGCCATACCGGCAAAGAAGGCCACGCCCAGCTTTTCGCAGATGTCGGCGAGCCACTTGCGCTGACCGCGATCCATCGAGGCTCAACCTATCACAAGGCGTGTTGAAGCAGCGAACAGCTCGAAGCTATTGGTGAGCTTTTCTCCCTATAAGCGACGACAAGGTTGGCGCTGATTTGACAGCCGAATCCGCGGTTTCTATACTGGATGTGTGCGTTTGACGGCAAAGCAGAGAGAATATATTGCTAAGTATCTCCTTGATATCAGCAAGCTAACCTTTGCTGGAATCGTAATTGGCAAGTTTGTTTCCCCGAATCCAATCCCATCTTGGGTTTTTGCTGGAGGCGTGATGGTTTCGGCCCTCAGTCTGCTTATCGCTCTTATCGTTGACAAGGGAGACACCTCATGACCGATTTAGGGATCTTCTTCATCGTGTGTTCTATCGTGCTCGTCGCGTTTGGGTTGTGGGTCCGGTACAGCGACACCCACCCAAAGAAGAAGTAGGGTTTCTCCTCTCTTATAGCGAGCAGCGAATAGCGAGTAGCTCAGACCCAGAGCTATTGGCCACTGGCTGTTCGCTCCTGACAAAAAAATCCCCGCTGAGAATGTGTTCTGACATCCCCAGCGGGAATTTTTCTCAACAAGAACGGGTTAGCGGGATAGCGGGGTAAAGGGGTACAGGGAATTTCGCTACCCCGTTACCCCTCTACCACTTTTATCCCGCACCTGCTACGGCGCGACGTAGCTGCCGAACTTCGGCGCCTTGTCGCAGCCTTCACCGCCGCCGCCCTGGCAAAGATAATAGAGCGCTCCCTGCGCCGACAAGCGGGCTTCCTTGTGGAGCGTCGCATTGGCATAGGCCACCGCCATTTCCAACTGGAACTTGGCTTGCGCGTTCCCACCGGCTTTGCTCAGCGCATCCTGGAGCAAGGCTGCCGCCTTCTTGATCACTCCGGCATCGGCGCCACCACGTTTGGTGAAGTCTTCTACCATCGTCCGACCTCCTACTCCTGGGAAGTCGGTCAAAATTGTGATCGCCTGGTTGGTCTCGCTGACCTGGGCCTGCGCCGCCGGCGGCATGCTCAGCAGCACCAGGGCCACTGCGAATCCGAGAAGCATGAGCTTCTTCATTGGTTCGTCTCCTTTCCTTCAGGAGCGCGAAGCGCGAGAGTCGCGCGACTTGCGCGAAACGATTCTCGCCTTTCTCGCGCGTCTCGCATCATTAGAAATTCATCCAGAGTTGGACGAAGCCCCAGCTCTGGTCCTGGCCCTGCCCCGTGTTCGCCGCGATGTAGGAGCCGGCGAAGATGTGGCCATAGGTGGCCTGGAACGCCACCTTGCCGTCCGCGAACATGCGCGTCCAGGTGACATCCCACTCGTCGCCGATATGTTTCTTCGTATTGTCATTCCTCGAGAACACATAGGGCCCCTGTCCCGCCCGATACCAGTTATCCCGCGCGCTGGCCAGGTTCATGTTCATGTACCAGATCTCCACATGGTCGCGCTCGGTGGGCCGCAGTTGGAAGTTCACTTGTGGCGCGAACATGTTCTTCCAGGCCATCACGTCCGCATAGGCCATGTGGATGTGGTTTGTCGGGAAGAAGTTCTCGAAGGTGTTGGAGTTACCGCCGCAACGGGCAGCGCTGGCAAGCGTGACCGCCCCTCCGTTATTTGTGATACCGAGATTGCAGTTCGCGTCGCCGTCTCCGGAGGCATAGTCCACGTTAATCGCAAGGCGCGGCTTCATCTTCCAATCATACACTGTGTAGCCCAACCAGGAGCGCAGGGCCCAGGCATTGATGCGCAGGTTCCTGGTATTATCGGACGCACCTCCGGGAGTGAGTCCGCCGATCCCGTCTGCCTGCCGGCCGAACTGCCAGGCGGTCTCCAGGATTGCATCCCAGTTCCCCTTCCGCAACTCGGTCCTTTGACCCAGCATGTGCCGGACCTGGGAGGAGAACTTTGCGGTCCCGGTGCCCTGCGCAGCATTCAAGGTTTCATGCAGGTTGTTCATATACAGCACGTAATACGGCTCGAACAGGATCCCAGGGATGTTCTTGACCTGGTTGTAGAAGATGAACATGTCCACGTCGGCGCTGCCATCCGGCCTGTTCGGACCGGCACCCACAACGTTCCCGGCCCCGCTGCCTACCGGCGCTCCCTGGGCAATATCGGTCTCAGAGTTCCTGAACCAGCCCAGGTGGGACTCGAAAGCCTTAGTCGCATACTGGAACATGATCCCGTCGTGGGAGTAGCCTGTGTTGGCCCAGTCGAAGTGGCCGAAGAGGGAGTGGTTCCCGAAGATCACATACTGCCGGCCTGCCTTCATGCTGAGGCCCTGGACGCCAGCTAAGTTCCGGACCAGCACGTAGGCTGCACGGACTCCGAGCCGGCATGTGCTCTGGTTATTAACTCCCGGACCTGCGGCCGGGCCAGTACCCGCGCAGCTGTGGTTCAGAGGGTCCCCGCCGTTGCCCGCGTTCAGAGGGTTGGCGTTCCCGCCCCAGACCGCCGAGTCAATGAGCTCAAAGTAGAAGTTGACGTCCGGCGACAGGTCATAGCCAAGACCTAGCCTCACCCACTGCTGGACATAGAAATCATTGGCCTTGCCATTGGTGGCCGTGTTGCCACCAGCCACGCCATTGGTCGCGTTGGCAGCAGCGTTACAGACCCCGGCTGCCGGCGCGTTGCCGCCGAAGCAGACATTGTTTCGAAACTCCGGCCTCACGCGCAGGTCGGCGCGCATCCAGAAGTTCTTGATGTCGAAGTTCCGACCGATGACCGGGTCGTAGCTCTCGTAGGCTTCTTTCTGCGGCATGGACCGAGGGATATGGGGAAGATTGGTAATGCGTTCGCCCGGCGGAAGCTCGTATCCCGCCCAGACGGGTGAGACCAGGAACTGCAGGCCGGCGACCAGCATGGCCGCCGTTACGGCGATCGAGTGGCCGAACCACCCTTTCCGTCCTGTGATGCTTCTCATAGCGTTCCTCCTGTTAGTTGGACTCGATCACTGCTGGCCGGCCTTCAATCCCTACATGGCCGGCTTGTAAATCCAACCGCTCCACTATGATGCGGCTTTATCTGTGTTCCTTTGTGGCAAAACCAGGAAGCCTGTGTGCCGCAGACTTCCAGCGACCAGCGGGCAGCTCACAGCAGTGAGCCTAGCCTCGTCGCCCTTTGCTCGTTGTTCTTTGTTGCGTCACCCCCCTCCTATTTCAAGCTGATGAGGGCTGGAGATGTAGCTCAGGACTCCTGCTCCGGCCAAGTTAACACCAAAAGCATCAAAACAGTAAAGAATTCTCCCACCCTCTTATCTACTTATCGTTGGGCAAGTATAGTCAATATAATGCCACTGTCAAGCAAAACATCCTGTTTGCTCAGGGTAACCGCTTCACGCCTGTCCCGGTTTGTTTGTGGGTTCCGTCCCCTGCCCTGGCTGGTTCGTGACCGTGTTGATCTCTTCTTCCGCTTCCTTCACGGAGGCCTCGAAATCCTGCTCGACCATCTTGACTTCCTGTTGAATCAGGTTGATCTCCGGCTCCACAGTTTTCCGGAGATCATCCGCCGTCTCCTTAAACCCCTTGACCGCTTTCCCAACCTGCCGTCCGATTTCGGGTAGTTGCTTGGGACCGAACAAGAGGAAGGCAA
>JBOHOI010000033.1:0-16661 GCA_050731155.1 Nitrospiraceae bacterium
AGCCAGGAAAACGCTACCCGCGGTCGGCGCCTCCACGTGGGCGTCCGGCAGCCAGGTGTGAAACGGGAACATCGGGACCTTCACGGCGAATGCGATGAAGAAGGCCCAGAAGAGCCAGTTCTGCAGCGTCTGAGAATACCCGGCCTTGCTCAGAAGCAGAATGTCGAAGGTGTGGCCGCCCTGGAAGAACAGCACCAGGATCGCGATGAGGAGCAGGACACTGCCTGCGAGGGTGTAGAGAAAGAACTTCACCGCCGCATAGAATCGGTTCGGGCCTCCCCAGACCCCGATGAGCAGGTACATCGGAATCAGCATGGCCTCCCAGAACACGTAGAAGAGCACGAAGTCCAGGGCCACGAAGACGCCCAGCATGGCGGTTTCCATGACCAGCATCGTGGCCATGAATTCCCTGAGACGGGTCTCGATGGCCCGCCAGGACACGAGGACGCAGAGCGGGGTCAGGAACGTGGTCAACAGAAGCAGTGGGAGGCTGATGCCGTCAACGCCGACGGCATAGTTAATGGGCGGCGAGGCGATCCAGGGCACTCGTTCGGCGAACTGCATGCCGGTCGCTGATCGGTCGTAGAGGAAGGCAAGGGGAAGCGAGAGAGCCAGATCTGCGAGGGAAACTCCCAGTGCCGTCCAGCGCACAGCGGCGTCCTTCACAAAAAACATCAGTATCGCGCCGACGAACGGCAGAACGACGACGGCGGTCAACCAAGGGAAGCTGTTCATACGCACACGAGTCGGCCTAGAAGAGCAGATAGGCCGTCAAAATGAGTACCGCGCCGAGCGTCATTCCGAGCGCATAGTGCTGAGTCTGGCCGCTTTGGATCAACCGCATCACCCACCCGCCCCAGGCGATCGCACGGGCGACTCCGTTCACGGCTCCATCAATCACTGCGACATCCACTCTGTTCCACAGACGGTCGGCAAGTCGAAACGTGGGGCGAACCACCGTGCGGTCGTAGGCCTCGTCCACATACCATTTGTTCAGGGAGAGGCGGTAGAACTGCTGCCACTGCTGCGCAAGCCGGTCAGGCAGGCCTGGGGATTTGACGTACAGGAGATAAGCGACGGCGATTCCCACGAGACCCATCAACGTGGCGATCGCCGTGATGCCGAAGGCGATCGGGCTGTCATGATGTCCTTCGCTTCCGGAACCTGGGAAGGCGGGTGCGAGAAAGCCGGGGATCTCCAGGTAGCCGGCGGCGATGCTCAGCACGGCTAGGATCAGAAGGGGAACCGTCATCGTCCTCGAGGGTTCATGGACATGCCCAGCATGGTGTGGGTCCACACGAGAGTCTCCCCAGAAGGTCACGAAGACGAGACGGAAGCTGTAGAACGCTGTCAGGAGCGCCGTCGCCAGTCCCAGCGAGGCCAGCAGTTTCCCGAGTGACCCCGCCGACCAGGCCGAAACCAGAATCTCGTCCTTGCTGAAAAATCCCGCCGTCAGGGGAAAGCCGGCCAAAGCCAGCGAGCCGATGACGAAGGTCCAGTAGGTCACTGGCATCTTGTCCTTGAGTCCGCCCATCCGGCGCATGTCCTGCTCGTGATGAAGCGCAATGATCACCGACCCGCAACAGAGGAACAATAGCGCCTTGAACGCGCCGTGGGTGAGCAGGTGAAAGATTCCGGCCGCGTAGGCCCCCAGCCCGCAGGCCATCATCATGTAGCCGAGCTGGCTGACGGTCGACCAGGCGACGATGCGTTTGATGTCGAATTGCGTTAACGCGATCGTCGCGCCGAGCACCATCGTCGCGGCTCCGGTGATTGCCACCACGTCCATCGCCGCAGGCGACAGGTTGTAGAGCGGGGCCAGCCTGGCCACCAGAAAGACGCCGGCAGTCACCATGGTGGCCGCGTGAATCAGCGCCGAAATCGGCGTTGGGCCTTCCATTGCGTCTGGCAGCCAAACGTGGAGCGGCACCTGCGCCGATTTTCCCACTGCCCCCATGAACAGTAGCAGGCAGATCAGAGTGAGCGTTGAGACTTCCCACTGGCCTCCGAACGGACGGAGCAGATTGAACGTCTCCGGGGCCAGGTCGGGCGCTTGGGCAAACACATGCCGGTACTCCAGTGACCCAAAGGTCAGATAGATCAGCAAGAGCCCCAACAAAAAGCCAAAATCTCCGACCCGGTTGACGATGAAGGCCTTGGTCGCAGCGCTACAGGCTGAGGGGCGTTCATACCAGTGGCCGATGAGGAGGTAGGAGCAGAGGCCGACCGCCTCCCAGAAGATGAACAACTGGAGAAAATTATCGGCCATCACCAGCATGAGCATGGAAAAGGTGAAGAGCGCGATGTAGGCGAAGAACCGGGCATAGCCGCGCTCGCCCTCCATATAGCCGATCGTGTAGACGTGCACCAATGAACTGACAATGGTGACGAGCAGCAGCATGACCGCGGTGAGGCGGTCCACGTAGAGACCTAGCTCGATGCGGAGATCGCCGGACGTCGCCCAGGTGTACAGCGGAATCGACGTATGTCGTCCGCCGGCTACATCCATGAACGTGAGCACCGACAGGATGAAGGACACAACCACCGCTGGCACGGCGACGAGATGCGCCCGGTCTTTGATCCAGTGGCCGAACAGGCCGAGGATCAGAAACGCAGCGAAGGGTAGCAGGGGAATGAATTCGTAGGTCATGCCACTACCACTTCAACAACTGGAACTCGTCCACGTTGATGCTGGCCTTGCTCCGGTACAGGGCAATGATGATGGCCAGTCCGACCGCCACCTCCGCTGCCGCGACGGTCAAGGTGAAGAAGACGAAGACCTGACCGACGACGTTCTGAAAATGAGACGAAAACGCGACAAAGTTAATGTTGGTGGCGTTGAGCATCAGCTCGATGGACAGGAGGATAATAATGATGTTGCGGCGGATGAGGACGCCGACTACCCCGGTGATGAACACGATGGCGCTCAGGATCAAGTAATAGGAGAGCGGAATCATTTTCTATTCCTCGTGAAGCGTCGCTCGTGAAGCGTGAAGCGCTGTAGGACAGTGGAACACAAGCACGGATCTCAGGCCAGTAACCTCCTCTTGAATGAAGCGCATCACGAGATACGCTTCACGTTTCACGCTCAAACAGGTCTCGCTTCGCTAGGATGATCGCGCCGATCATCGCCACGAGCAGGATCAGTGAGGCGACCTCAAACGGGAAGAGATAGGTCGAGTACAGGACCTCGCCGATTGTTTCGGTGTTCCCAGCCGCAGGAGCGACGTCAGTTACGACGGACTGGCCGTGCGGCATAGTTCGCACAGTTTGAGACAGAGGGGAAGCAGGCTCGTTCGCGAAGCTGCGATGGTAGGCCAGCAGGAGCACTTCGGTCAGGATGGTCAGTCCCAGGAAGGCGCCGATCGGGAACTGCGGGTGATAGCGTTCCTCACGCTTGACGTTCAGTAGCATGACGACGAAGAGATACAGCACCAGGATGGCGCCGGCATAGACAATAATCTGGACGGCGGCCAGGAATTCGGCTCGCAAGGTCACGTACAGCCCAGCCACGTGAAAAAACATGATCAACAGGGAGAGCGCGCTGTAGATCGGGTTCCGAAGCGCGACCACCAGGAGGGAGGTCAGGACGATGACGCCGGCCAAGTAGAAGAAGACGAATGTTGCCACGTCGCGCTAGCTTTCCTTGGGAGGCAAGTGCTTGAACGCGACGTTGAAGAAGGCGACGTTGGGATGCTGCAGTTCCAGTTTCTTCTCCCGAACCGGGAACGCCCGGTCCCCGATGGCCAGGAGCTGTTGCTTGTTCAACAGAAGCTGCCGTTTGTCGTAGACCGCCCACTCGTACTCGCGGGTCATACCTAATGCGTCCACCGGGCAGGCCTGCACGCAGAGCCCGCAGAAGAGGCAGCGGGTCATGTCCATGTAATACTCTTTGGCGAACCGCTTGGTAGGCTCGTCTGGCACTTCCGCACTGATAACCTTGATGACACGTGAGGGACAGGCGGCTTCGCAGAGGTCGCAGCCGACGCATTTTTCCGTCCCGTCGTCATAGCGGAGCAGGGCAAGCATCCCCCGGTAACTGTCGGGCAGGGTCCGTTTCTCGTGCGGATACTGCAGCGTGATCGGCTTGTAGCGCAGCAGATGCGTGAGCGTGGCCTTCATGCCGATCAGGATCTCGTAGAAGATGATGGTCTTGAGCCAGTCTTTGAGTTTCATGGTTCTTCTTCGTCGTAGAAGTAATTGAGTAATTCAGTAATTTAGTAATTGAGTCGCAAGAAGTTTTGTAATTACTCAGTTACTCATTTACTTAATTACCTCCTGTCTCAGCCCCGCGGAAACAGGTACGCCGCAATCGAGGTGATCAAAATATTGCCCAGGGCGATCGGGAGCATTACCTTCCACCCGAACCGCATCAGTTGGTCGTAGCGCAATCGCGGCAACGTGGCCCGCAACCAGAAGAACAGAAACAGGAAGAAATACACCTTGACCGTGAACCAGAAGACGCCGGAAGCCCAAGCCAAGTTTGCCCACGAGCCGTGAAATTGCAGGAACGGCGCCGGCGCGTTCCACCCTCCCAGGAAGAGGGTGGCAGCGATGCACGAGACGAGGATCATGTTGGCGTATTCCGCCATGAAAAAGAAGGCAAACCGCATCCCGCTGTATTCGGTGAAGAAGCCAGCCACCAACTCGCTTTCGGCTTCGGGCAGGTCGAACGGCAGGCGGTTGGTCTCCGCCACCGAGGAGATGACATACACGACGAACGCGAAGAGTTGCGGGAACGGCGGGGCGAAGATGAACCAGTTCCAGAACCACCCGCTCTGCGCCTCTGTGATCTTGACGAGGCTCAGCGAGCCGGCCAGCAGGAGCACCCCCACGATCGCCAGGCCCACGTTGAGCTCGTAGCTGATCACCTGCGCCGCAGCCCGTAATCCGCCCAACAGCGAGTACTTGCTGTTCGACGCCCATCCGCCCAGGATGATCCCGTACGCGCCGATGGACGTGAAGGCCAGGATATAGAGAATCCCAATGTTGATATCGCTGATCACGAACGGCTGAAACTTTACCCCGAACACTTCTATGGTCAAGTTGGGCCCGAACGGAATGACGGCAAAGCCGATCAGCGCCGGCACCAAGGCCAGAATAGGTGCCAGGCTGAACAGAAACTTATTCGCCCCCGCCGGGATGATATCTTCCTTGAAAAACAACTTGAGGCCGTCGGCGACGGGTTGCAGGATGCCGTAGGGTCCCACTTCCATAGGGCCCATGCGGTCCTGCATCCAGCCGAGCACCTTGCGCTCTGCTAATGTCAAAATCGCAACGGTGACAAGCACCACGCCCATGACCACGGCGATCTGGGCGAGCGACAGACCTACCTTGATCCCGACTTCAACCACGACCCCTCCAAATTTGTTAAACGTTACTCGTTATTCGTTAATCGCGAGAAACCTTTCCAGTTAAGGGTCAACGGCTCACGTTTAATATCCTCAATCGGTTAACGAATAACGTTTAACGATTAGCGGTTCTAAATCTTTTCAACCTTCACCTGCGTTGATCTGTAAGATGGGACTCCGGTCTGCTGGTCCGTCGAGACGCTCAGGAGCCGCTGTGCATCCTCGGCGAAATGTTCCGGGAACAGCGCGAGGCCTTCCGGCACGCGGTCCAGCAGTTTCACGGTCGTCGTCATCTCGCCCTGCTCGTTGGAAATCCGGACCCGGTCGCCCTCTGCGACACCGATCCGCTGCGCGTTGACGGGATTCAGCCCAAGGAAGCCGGCTGCCTGAATCTGCAGCAGACCCTTCGCGCGGGTCGAGAGCTTGCCGGAATGGAACAACGTCTGCCCGACCACGAGCGTCAGGCTCCCCGCAGGCCTGCCAGCCCCACATGTGAGAGTGTAGCGTCTTGCCAAATCCTTGGCATACCCCTCGCGCAGGTAGCGGTCCACGGCAGTCTGATCGGGCCGTTGCGGGGTTGGAGTGGGAGCAAGAAGGCCATAGCCGGGAATCAGGCTCCTGATCTCTTTCAGGATCTCTCTGGACTCGCCGTACTCAAGCGGATACCCCATCAGCACCGACAGGGCGGACAGGATCTCCCAATCCGGCCTGCTTTCGCCGATCGGCTCAATGGCCTGCCGCACCTGTTGCACATGTCCCTCGGTATTTGTGAAGGTGCCGTCTTTCTCGGCATAGGAGCAGGCCGGAAGGACGACATGAGCGAGCGTAGCGGTTTCGGTGAGGAACAGCTCCTGGCAGACGAGAAACTCGAGCTGTTCGAGTGCCTCTTTTGCGCGGGCTGCTGTTGGTAGTGAACCAACCGGATTCTCGCCGACGATCAGCATGGATTTGATCTTGCCGGCCCGTGCCTCCTCGAGCATCTCCATCAACGTTTTGCCCGATGCTTGCGGCAACTCTTCTTTCCAGAGGCCGGCGATGCCGTCGCGCGCGGCACGGTCCTTGAGGTCAGCAGGCCCGGGGAGGAACTCCGCCACGGTTCCCATCTCCACCGCGCCCTGATCGTTGTTCTCCTCGGCCAGGGGGGCCAAGCCACATCCAGGTTGATCGTGTTTGCCGGTGAGCAGCAGCAAGTCCAGCAGGTTCGTCGCGATGCTGTACCCCCCTGGGGCTCGCAACACACCCTGTCCGATCAGGATGATGGTTCTGGCAGCAGGGGCAAATGCGCGCGCTGTCTCTTTCAGGGTGCTCGACGTTGCTCCGGTTGCTTCCTCAATAGCAGACCAGGGGCAGGCCCTCACCGCCTCGCTGATGGCTTGAACGTAGGAGCTGGCCCGCTGAGCGAGAGCTTGGTCCACCAGTCCTTCCTCGACGACCGCCTTGATGAGCCCCAGCACGATGTTCCCGAATTGTTCAGGATGGGAAGAGACATGGTGCGTGGCCAGGTTGGTGATGTTGCTGATGGTCCCAACCGCCGGCACCAGCGATTCGATTGTCAGGAGCGCAGCTCCCCGCTTCTTGACCGCCTCTTTCACCTTGAGGCCGGTAATCGGATTGGTCTCCGTAACGTTCGTACCGACGAGCAGGAGCGCATCGGCGGAGACGATGTCCTCAAACGTGACGGACCAGCGATGGGTCCCCTGCACCCGGCGGAGCGCCTGGACCCCGTTGATGTGTCCGTAGCGGGCGCTGCTATCGATCCGATTGGAGCCGATGGCCAGCCGCATGAATTTCTGGAAGACGTACAGGTCTTCATTCGTGCAGCGGGACGCGATCAGGCCGCCGAAGGCCGCCGGTCCGTGTTGCAGCTTCAGGCGGGTGAAGGTTTCAGCGACATATTCAAGTGCCTCTTCCCAAGTCGCCTGGACCAGTTGGCCGTTGCGCCTGATGAGGGGATGCTGAAGGCGGTCCGGATGCGTGGTGACGTGGTACCCGAAAAAGCCCCGCGCACACAGGTCGCCGTTGTTGCGGCCGGCTCCGTGGGCGGACATAACCTCGATCAACTGGTTCTCCTTGGTCTGAATCGTAATCTGGCAGCCGTCGCCGCAGTAGGTGCAGATCGTGTCGGCGCGCTTCAGCATCCATGGGCGGAACTCGTACATGGAGAGGCGGCTAGTGAAGGCGCCGACCGGGCAGATCTGGACACACCCGCCGCAAAATTCGCAGTCCAGCTCGTGGTGGGTGAAGTGTTTGATCTCGGTCATCGTGCCGCGCCCGACCGGCGCGAGCGCCTTCACGTCCATCACCTCGTCGCAATACCTCACGCAGCGCAGACACTGGACGCATCGGTTCATCTGCGTCTCGATCAGCGGACTGAAGTATTCCTTCTCGAACACCCGCTTGACCTCGATGAACCGGCTCGTGGTCGGGGTGTACTCGTGCGAAAAATCCTGGAGGTCGCAGCGGCCGCCCTGGTCGCACACCGGGCAGTCCAGCGGGTGATTGGCCAGGATGAACTCCAGCACCGACTTGTGCGCTTCATTGACCACCGCGGTGGCGGTCCGCACGACCATGCCTTCGGCCACCGGCGTGCTGCAGGAAGTCTGGAGTTTCGGGATCTTCTCGATCTCCACCAAGCACATGCGGCAGTTCGCGTCCCACTTGAGCTTGGGGTGATAGCAGAAATGCGGGATCATGACGCCCATCTGTCGCGCCGCCTCGATGACGAGTGTGCCCTTGGGGACCGTGACCGGGGCCCCATCAATTGTTAACCGGACTGTCTCAACCGCGGTCGTTGCCATATTCTTTCGTGAGGCGTTAGGCGTCAGGTGTGAGGGGAGTGGCCCTTTGCGTCACGCTTTGCGCCTTACCCTCGCTCTCTTCACCCCTTACGCCTCACGCCTTACCCCTTACGAGAGTCTAGTGTCTCGCCGCCACCATTGGCTCAAGTTGGATCAGATTTTCGGCTTCAGCTTCGCGGATCAGCTCCTCGTATTCGTGGCGCCAGTGCTGGAGCGTGCTCAAAATCGGCGCGACTTCAGCGTCGCCAAATGCGCAGACCGTTCGGCCTGCAATGTTCTTGCATAGATCAGTCAAGGTTTCAAGGTCCTCCATCCGTCCGCATTTTGCCACGATGCGGCGCATGGTCTGCACCAGCCACGGGCTGCCTTCTCGGCATGGGCTGCATTTCCCGCAAGATTCGTGATTGAAGAACTCCATCAACTGCAGCGCTGCCCAGACCATGCTGGTGCCCTCTTCCATTACCGTCACGCCGCCGGACCCGAGCATGGAACCGGCCTGAGCCACTGATTCAAAGTCCATTTTCACGTCCAGGTGCTGCTCGGTGAAAAACGCCGCAGAAGCCCCGCCCGGAATGATGGCCTTGAGGGGTTTGTCGGATCGCATGCCGCCGGCCTGTTCGTAGATCAGCTCGCGGAACGTGATACCCATGGGAACCTCGTAGTTCCCCGGTCGCTTCACATGCCCGCTGAGGCAGAAGATGCGAGTGCCGGTGCTCTTTGGCGGAGACCCGATCGAGGCGAACCATTCGGGGCCCCGATTGATGATGTGCGGCAGGTTCGCCAGAGTCTCCACGTTGTTCACCACGGTCGGTTTGTTATAGAGACCGTGCGTGGCAGGGAAGGGAGGTTTCACTCGGGGAAGGCCGCGCTTGCCTTCGAGTGACTCCAGGAGCGCGGTCTCTTCCCCGCAAATGTAGGCCCCTGCGCCGCGATGGACCCAGATCTCGATATTGACCCCCGTGCCCAGGATATTCCTCCCGATATACCCGGCCGTCCTCGCTTCGTCGAGCGCCGTTTCCACGATTTTGGCGCCCAGAGCAAACTCGCCCCGGATGTAGATGTACGCGGTCTCGGCGCCGATCGCGTAACAAGCGATGATCATCCCCTCCAGCATCTGGTGCGGGTCACGCTCCATCAACTGACGGTCCTTGAAGGTCCCCGGCTCGCTTTCATCAGCGTTGCAGCAGAGGTATTTGGGGCCTTGATAATCTTTCGGGAGGAATCCCCACTTGACGCCGGTGGGAAAGCCCGCGCCTCCACGGCCTCGCAGGCCGGACTTCTTCACCATTTCCGTGACGTCGGCGGGCGCGATCTTGCCCAGCGCCTCCCGCAGCGCCTGGTAGCCTCCGGTGCGTTCGTAGTCGGCGAGCGAGCCGGTATAGCCGGGCGTCTCCATGTTCTTGAGGAGGATCTTTTCGTACGTTGGCATCGATTTCACAGGGTAAAAGTAAAAAGTAAAAAGTAAAAAGTTTCGGGAGCAGACATTTATTTTTTCCTTTTGCCTTTTAACTTTTTACTTCGGCGCCCTGCGCCGAAGGCCACATGAACGGCCCGCTCTTGAGAGGCGAGGTGCCGTCGCGTTTCAGGTCCGCCAGAATCCGATCCACTTTTTCCTCGGTCAGCTGTTCGTAGTAATCGTCGTTGGCCTGCATCATCGGGCCGGTCCCACAGGAGGCCAGACATTCCACCGTGCTCAGCGTGAACAGGCGATCCGGGGTGGTTTCACCGGGCCTGATTCCCAGCCGCGCCTGGAGCCAGCCAAGGAGGGTGTCGGAGCCGACCAGCGCGCACATGAGGGATTTGCAAACCTGGATATGGAATTTGCCGATCGGCTTCAGATTCAGCAGCGTATAGAATGTCACCACCTCATAGACCTGCGAAGGCGTCAGCCGCAGGATGGCGGCAATCTCTTTCATAACAGCTTCGCTCACATAGCCTTCTTCACGCTGCGCGAGGTTGAGCAGGGGCAACAAGGCCGACCGCCGCATCGGGTAGCGAGTCAGGATGCTCTCGATTTCATCCTTGAATTTTTCTTTCAGCATGACTCCGGAACGCTTCAGTTTCTCTCCCTCACCGTCTCCCTCTAGATGAACAGGGTGGGCGGGGTGCCCCTCACTGCGCGCATCGACCGAGCACATTCTCATCGTGCGCGGTCTGCGAGCACAGGGGCGCTCCGCCCGCCCTGTTCATCTGTCACACTCTCCCATGACGATGTCGTAGGTCCCGAAGATCGTGATAATGTCGGCGATCAGGTATCCCCGCGCCATGTGGTCGAACGCTCCCATGTGGACGAACGACGGCGCCCGGATCTTCATGCGGTACGGACGCGGGCTCCCGTCGCTGATGATGAAGAACCCCAGCTCTCCCTTAGGGGCTTCGGTCGCACAGTAGGTCTCGCCCTTGGGCGGTTTGAAGCCCTGGGTGAAAATGATGAAGTGGTGTATCAGGCTTTCCATGTCCCGCATCACCTTCTGTTTCGGCGGCGGAATGATCGTGGGAACGTCCGCCACGATGGGGCCGTCCGGCATCTGGGACAGACATTGCCGGATGATGCGGCAGCTCTGGCGCATTTCCTCCATCCTGACCCAGTAGCGGTCATAGGTGTCGCCGTTCTTGCCGACCGGCACCTCCCACTCCACCTTGTCATAGGCCCCATAGGGCTCAAACTTCCGGACGTCATAGGCGACGCCGGAGCCTCTCAGCACCGGCCCGGTGAGCCCGAAGTTGATCGCATCCTCACTGGAAATGACCGCCACCTTCTTGGTGCGGGACAGCCAGATCCGGTTGGACTGGAGCAGCTCGTCGTACTCCCGGATGTGATCCGGAAAGGAGTCCAGAAAGGTCTTAAGTCGTGTGACGAGGTCAGGGGTGAACTCGCTGTCCACGCCCCCGATGCGGTAATAGTTCAGCGTCAGCCGGGCGCCGCACAGTTTCTCGAAGAGGTCCAGGAGGACTTCGCGTTCGCGGAAGGTCCAGAAGAAGACCGTCATGGCGCCGATATCCAAAGCCTGGGTCCCGAGCCAGAACAGGTGGCCGATGATCCGCTGCATCTCGGCGACGATGGTCCGAATGTACTCGGCCCGTTCAGGGATCTCGATGCCCAGCAGCTTTTCCACGGCCCGGACGTAGGCATAGTTGTTGGTCATGGAGCAGACGTAGTCCAGCCGGTCCGTATGCGGAATGATCTGCATGTAGACCAGCCCCTCGGCCAGCTTCTCCACTCCCCGGTGCAGGTACCCTAGGTCAGGGGTGGCCTTGACGATCCGCTCGCCGTCGAGTTCCAGGACAATCCGCAGCACACCGTGCGTGGCCGGATGCTGCGGGCCCATGTTCAGGAGCAACTCTTCCTTTCGATAGGTGGACGCGCGGGAAGCGCCGTCAACTGAGAGAAACGCCTGCTTCTGCTCGTCCGGTACCTCCCCCTCAGTCATTGCCGAGGCCGGTTCGTCCAGCCTGGGGATGAACTCAAACTGGCTCCGCCACCCTTTGCCCTCTGTGGGGAAATCTTTTCTCAACGGATATCCCTCGTCATAGTCCTCTGGCATGAGGATCCGTCTGAGATCAGGATGACCGCTGAACCGGATACCCATGAGGTCGTACACCTCGCGCTCCATGAAGTTCGCGCCTTTCCAAATGCTGGTCACTGAGGCCAGACTGGGATCATCCTCAGTCACGCGAGCCTTGATACGGATCCGCGTCCGGTGAGGGAGCGACAAGAGATGGTAAATCACCTCAAATCGTTCGTGATCCTCAGGGTAGTCTGCCGAGCAGACATCCGTGATGTGGTCGAAGGCGGCTCCCGGGTCGTCATGGAGAAACGTCATGACGTCAAGGATCCGATCGGCGGCCACGCTGGCAGACAGCTCCGCTCGTGCCCCGTGATCGTCCACGGACAGGACAGCGTCCGGGAATTTCGCCTTCAGCGTGTCGAGCAATGGGTGCATGGCCACGTAATGCTGAGTGCTGAATGATGAGTGATGAATAGCAGAGTCTTCAATTCATCATTCAGCATTCATCGTTCATCACTTCACAAAGACTTTCTCGCGTTGAATCTTTTCCTGCAACTTGAGCAGGCCATCCAGCAGCGCTTCCGGCCTGGGGGGACAGCCCGGCACGTACACGTCTACCGGCACGATCTGGTCCACGCCCTGCACGACGCTGTAGCTGTTGTAATGATTGCCAGAGGTGGCGCATGAGCCCATCGAGATGACGTACCTGGGTTCGGCCATCTGGTCATAGATGCGGCGAATCACGGGCGCCATCTTGCGTGTCACGGTACCGGCCACGATCATCAGATCCGATTGTCGCGGGGAAGCGCGGAACACCCCGGCGCCGAAGCGATCAATGTCGTACCGGGAGGAAACCGTCGCCATCATTTCAATGGCGCAACAGGCCAGCCCAAAGGTCATCGGCCAGAGAGAAGATTTCCGAGCCCAGTTCGTCACGGCGTCCAGCGTCGTGGTCACCACATTGGCTTCGAATTGCCGTTCAAGCATGCTCATGGGAACCTCGTCTTTCGTTAAGCGTCGTTCGTATCTCGTCCTTCCATGAAGCGTAAGAATCGTTGGTCGAGATACGCTTCACGAACAACGCCACTTTTTCAGTCCCACTCCAGCGCCCCCTTCTTCCAGGCGTACCAAAACCCGACCACAAGGATGCCGATAAACAGCGCCATTTCCAACAGCCCCACCAAGCCCAGTTTGTGAAACGCTACCGCCCATGGAAACAGGAAGATGATCTCGATGTCGAAAATGACGAACAGCATCGCGATGATATAGTACCGCATCGGAAACTGGACGCGGGCGTCAGAGAACAGGGGGCTCCCGCTCTCATAGGGGGTCAGCTTGGCCCGGTACGGCCGATTCGGCCGGACCACCCACCCGGCCAGCAGGGACACTAACCCGAACCCCAGCGCGATGACGATGAAGGCCACGATGGGGATGTAGTTGAGAGGAACCGCTTCGTTGCTCATGATACCTTCGTTAGGGGTGAGGCGTTAGGCGTGAGGCGATAGCTGCCTGCATTCTTCACCTACCCCTTACGCCTTACCCCTCACGCCTCACGGTTGCCTCAGCGGTGTTCGACAATGCCGAGCCGAAAAATGGCTTGAAGCGGAGTCCATCTAACTGTGGCTCCGTGATTCCCTTATGCTGGATCAGGATTTTGAAGGTGCGGCCCATGCCTTCCGGGCGTAACAACTGGACGATTGACTGGAACTCGGCGGAGCCTGGCTCGAGGGACTCCAGCACCTGCTCCACACCCAGCCCCATCAAAAAACTCATTTGGTTGGTGAATCCGGTCATGTGGAGTCCCGCCTCTTCGCCGGCAATAGCCAGACTGGTAAAGTCCACGTGGGCCGTCATGTCCTGTAGCCCCACTCGGATGTATGGGGATTCCGACGCCATTTGTGAATGGTAACACAGGAGTGTTCCCTTGCGGTGTTCTGGCCCGAAGAGGTCCTGCGCGGTATGTCCGTAGTCAATCGTAATCACGAGGCCGCGTCCAAGCACCCGAGCCACGTCCTTCATCCATGCCAACGCGTGCAAATTGATCTCGGTGGTGTACCCGTCCGGAAGGGTGACACCGAGGGAAGCCAGGCGACGCAAGTACTCGGAGAGGTCCTGTGTGGAGAGCGCCTGCAGACGCTCCTCAAACCGTTCGTCTCGATACTCAACAAACACTTCCTTCGGTTCGCCTTGTTCGATCCTGATGCGGTGCACCGGAAAGGCGTCAACCAGTTCGTTCGAGAGCACCACGCCGGTCACGCCGCCGGTCGGGAGCTCCTCCAGTTCGTTGATCCAGGACACAGTGCCGGGGGATTTGAGCCAGGGAGCCAGATTGCGCTTCTGCGTAGCCCGCATGGCAGGGCTGCGCTCAAGGAGAACATAGCGCAGACGATGATAAAGCGAATCTGTTCCCTCCGCACAAGCCGCCAGAAAGTCGTGCGCCAGCAAGCCCTTCCCCGCGCCCACTTCGATGACAGTGAACGGATCGGGGCGACCGAGCAGATCGTCCACTTGGCGGATCTGTCGTGCGAGCGCCTGGGCAAGCGCCGGGTGCACATCGGCGCTGGTGTAATAATCACCTGACCAACCGATCCGTTCTTCGTTGACCCCTTCGGTCTGGCGCATGTAGTAGCCGAACCGGGGATGGTAGAGCGCCAGCTCCATGAAGCGCGCGAATGTGATCGGTCCTGAACGGAGGATTTCCTCGGTTATCTCAGCGACAAGATTGGGATGACCGATGCTCACGTGGTGCACCTTTAGCGCATATGGAAAGGGGGAGGGAGTGCCAGGCCGGCACCCTCCTCCCCCTCCGCGACGAAGAAGAAGGAAGGTTACATTAGCCTCCCAAACAGTGGCAAGTCAAGCCAAAAGACCCTGAAAGGCCGATCAATTACGGGGAGTTAGGAAGCAGGCGCTAGTCGAGGATTCGTGAGGCGTAAGGCGTGAGGGGGAACTGTGGATTTATTGTCCGTGGCATTTCTTGTATTTCTTGCCACTTCCGCAGGGGCAGGGATCGTTTCGCCCGACTTTTTCCTGCTGTCGGTGGACCGTTCGCGGTGCAGCCGGTTCCTCACCCCGGTTGAGGGTCATCCTGACCGGTTGCGGGGACTGGGATGTCGCCGCGGGCATTTCACCTCTGACGGCCTGTACGCGGAACAGTCGCTCGAGCGCGTCGGCCTTGATCCGATCCATCATGGCCGCGAACATGTCGAACCCTTCCCGTTTATACTCGATCAGCGGGTCCTTCTGTCCATACCCTCGCAGACCGATGCCGTCGCGAAGCTGGTCCATACCGAGGAGGTGGTCTTTCCAGTGGTGGTCGATCACCTGGAGAAGCAACATTTTTTCCAGGTAGCGGAGCACGTCCGAACTAAGTTCCTGTTCCTTCCGCTGATAGGCGCGAAGCACCCGCTCCCGTAACTCTTCCCGCAGGGCATCCCGACCCATCTCTTTCAGGTCGCCGTCCGCACTGCGATCCCCTTTGATCACGTCCTGTCCGAACTGAGCCTGCAGCGCCTCCGTCAGCCCGTTGAAGTCCCACTCTTCCGGGTACTGCTCGGCCGGGCAATAGACGTCCACCAGCGAGTCCACCACTTCCGTCATCATCTCCCGGATTTCCTCGGCAAGGTCCTCTCCCATGAGGATAGCGCGCCGGTGCTGGTAGATGACCTCGCGCTGCTTGTTCATGACGTCGTCGTACTCGAGGAGCTGTTTGCGAATGTCGAAGTTGTGCGCCTCCACCTTCTTCTGCGCGTTCTCGATCGCGCGGGTGACCATGCGGTGTTCGATCGGCACGCCCTCTTCCATGCCGAGCTTGAGCATCAGGTTAGAGATGCGCTCCGAGGCGAAGATCCGTAGCAGGTCGTCCTCCAGGGAGAGGTAAAACCGCGAGGTGCCGGGATCGCCTTGGCGGCCGGAGCGGCCACGAAGCTGGTTGTCAATGCGGCGGCTTTCGTGCCGTTCTGTGCCCAGGATATGGAGACCCCCCAACGCGAGCACCTCTTTCTTGTTAGCTTCGCAGTCCGCTTTGATTTGTTCATACACGGCTTGCCTGCGCTCCTCGGGCAACTCCTCATCCTGATACAGCACGCGCTTGAACAGAAAATCCGGATTGCCGCCGAGCAGGATGTCGGTGCCGCGGCCGGCCATGTTCGTAGCGATCGTCACCGCCTCTTTCTGCCCGGCCTGCGCGATGATCTCGGCTTCCTTCTCATGATATTTGGCGTTCAGCACGTTGTGCTTGATGCCATGGCGTTTGAGGTAGCCAGACAACCGCTCAGACTTCTCAATGGAGATCGTGCCGACCAGAACCGGCTGGCCGCGCTCGTAGCAGTCTTTGATCTCCTCGACGATCGCGTCGAATTTTTCCTTTTCAGTCCGGTAGATCACGTCGGCATAATCCGTCCGGATCATGGGGCGATTGGTCGGGATCACGTTCACGTCCAGGTTGTAAATCTTGGCAAACTCGCTGGCTTCGGTGTCGGCCGTGCCGGTCATGCCGGCCAGCTTGGCGTACATGCGGAAGTAGTTCTGAAACGTGACCGACGCCAGCGTCTGGTTCTCGTTGGCGATCTTCACGCCTTCCTTCGCCTCGACCGCCTGGTGCAAACCGTCGCTCCACCTGCGTCCGGGCATCAAGCGGCCCGTGAACTCGTCCACGATGATGACCTCGCCGTCTTTCACGACGTAGTCCACGTCCCGCTTGTAGATCGCGTGGGCTTGGAGCGCCTTCACGACATGGTGGACCAGTTCCATGTGGGCGAGATCGTACAGATTGTCCACGCCCAGCAGCTTCTCGACGCGTGAGTTGCCCTCTTCCGTTAATGCGGCGGTCTTCGTCTTCTCCTCGATCGTGAAGTCCCGCTCGAGCTTGAGCTGCGGAATGATCGCGTTGATCCGGTAATAGAGATCGGTGGACTCGTCGGTCGGACCGGAGATGATCAGCGGCGTACGGGCTTCGTCGATCAGGATGCTGTCCACCTCGTCCACGATGGCATAGTTCAACT
>JBOHOI010000034.1:0-16562 GCA_050731155.1 Nitrospiraceae bacterium
CTCGAAGGGTATCCCTTAGTGCAGTCCCTTCAATAGCCTGCCTGACGTTGGGGGGAGCATTCTCCGCAGCCGAGGCTGGCGGCGACGGGGGGAGACCTGCTCGCGCAGTTGAAAACTGGCCCGGCTGGACGCTGATCGTCTGCCCCCCTGACGTGAACTCAACGTCCCCTCTGGTACCGATATTCACGATGCCGCTGACGTCTCCGTCGAGCCACACCACAAAGTAGGTTCCGCGCGCCGCCACCACCGCCGTGGGAGTGCGCACCTCGAACTTCGAGCCGGCTCCCATGAAGACTTTTCCCACGAGAGCGCGCAGCCTTCCCTGGACCAGGTTCACCACGCTACTCCGCAGGTTCTGGTTCGGGTCGTAAACGTGCTCGGTGATCTCAATCCGGCTGTTTTCCCCCACGGTTAACAGACTGTCGTCCTCAAAGAGTGCTTTCGTCCTGGACCTCCTCTGCGTCTCAATAATGTCGTGGAACAGGACATCGTCATCGAGCTTGACCCGGACGGTACCTGCGGCGTTTGGATGGGCCACAGTCACGTGTCCTTGGATTGCGGTGAACTGCCCGATCGCATCCGCCAAGGGGGCTTGCGCAAAGACCCCGGTGCCAGCCAAGGAGAAAGGAATGACCACCGCGAGAGTCACGATGTAGGGTTTCAAAGCCATCTTGGAATTCTCGAGGAGTAAGCTCGTTAGCTGAGTCGAAGGGCGCGGCTTACAACAACACCCAGTTTTAGGGCCATCATCTTTTACATGATTCCGTAGGCAGTCTTCAAGAGGCTTTCGACTTTTCCTTCTTTGGCCGCCGGACGAGGCCCCGCCGCTCCGGTTTGGAGTAGGCTGGAGTGAGCCGGAGAGTGGTGGCGTTGAGCACAAAATGAGCACAATTTCCTGCAAGGAACGCTGAGTGGCCTACTGCAAGACTATACGGTTCTCCTGAAGCCTTGGCTTGACAGACTCCACCCGGAGGCTCATGCTGTTGCACTGCTCCTTGCTGGTTCTGAACGTAGCTAGGGTGTTCGGACTCCTTGAGCTGCGTGGAGCCCGGTGAGGTCCATAGGTCAACGGCCAGCGTTGGAATCAGGTTCCGAATTCTCACATCGAGGAGGGTACGATGGGTAGCCTATTTATTCAGAAGGGATTACTTGTCTCCGTATTGGCCATTGCGGCGTTGGTGATGTTCCCGTTGAGCACGAGCTCGCTTCAGGCCGCAGAGACCCAGGGCAAGGTGAAGGTTCTCTACCATGTCGATGGGAAAGATCTTGAAGTGGCCAAGTATGCCTTGGCGCTCATCAACAAGCATATCGAGGCAGAAGGCGGCCCGGAAAAGATCGATGTGGAGCTGGTTGTGCATGGCCCAGCGCTTGCGTTGTTTGAGCTGGACAAGATTGATCCGGAGCTTCAGAAACGATTCGATATGGCCATTAAAAACGGTGTGCATGCCGAGATGTGTCAGGTCTCCATGAAGCTCATGAACACCCCCTTGGAGAAGTTAGCTAAAGGGTTTGTCGCCACTTTGCATCCGGTCGCAGTGAAGCGGATTGCAGACCTCCAAGCGGCCGGTTACCTTTATATCAAGCCGTAGCGAAAGGTCATCCCGGACATCAGGCTGAACAAGCATTATAAAAAAAGGTGCCAGGCTACTTTTCTAGCATTCAGGGTATTAAAGCTAAAGGGTGGCTGGGCCGTCCTTCACTGCGCGCATTGAGCGAGCACTCCAATTAACCTGACCCCGTCCATTCTCTATGCGGGGTGGTGGGGATGATTCCTACTGCGGCCGTCCAACGAGCACATTCCGATCGTGCGCGTTGCGGGAGCACGGGAATCATCCCCACTACCCCGCGCCTCCCGTTCTGATCGTGCGGGCTCTGCGAGCACCAAGGGTAGTCCGGCCACCCTCTCTTTTAGTTAGACCCGCAGTTTCCGCTTCAAGTGTTTCTCGACACTGGCAACCTTGCTGGACAGCCGGCCGGAGTGTCCTTTCCGATAATCCACCTTGATCGTGCAGGAGATCCGGTTGCAGTCTTTGCGCATCCGTTCAAAACACTTGCGGACCACAGAAAACACGTCGTCCCACTGCCCTTCCAAGACAGTCCCCATCGGATTCAGCCGATAGTCCACCCCGCTCCGATCGATGATGTCCAGCGAGCGAGAGACATATTTCCCGACACTCTCCCCTTTGCCCAACGGCGACATGCTGAATTCCAACAAAACCATTCTCCCTCCGTCTTCTGCTGCGGTTCCCCCGCCTTTCCTTATTCCGCCGAACGCCTCACGCCTTACGTCTCACGCCGTTCCAGCCAAGCCTTGGGGTACTCCACCTTGCCGCTGAGCTTGAATCCGTTCACTGTGTCCCGCAACAGGGCGCGCCGCTGTTCAGCATCTGGTTCGGTTGCCTTGGTCTCATCCCGAATGGCGGCCAACCATTCCAGGAACGCCGCAAACTCCTCATCAAACACCTGCTCGAGATCCTGACGAAGCCGGCTCGCCAATGCAGGGGCGACGCCGCTGGTGCTGATGGCAAGGCGAAGATGTCCCCGGCTCACGACGGCCGGCATGCTGACTGTGGACCATTCCGGTTGATCCATTGACCAGAGCAGAAACCGGTCCTTCTTGGCCAGTTCAAGCAGCGACTTGGAAAAGTCTTGGTCGCCTCGCAGCGTGTTGATGACCAGGATCACTCCTTCCGTGTCGGCTGCTCTGAAGAGGCGCCCACGGTGAAGCACCTTGGCTGATGCCGTCAGTTTGCGGAGGGTGTCGTTCAGGGTCGGGCTGATGACGGTGACTTTGGCTCCCGCTTCCAGCAGTCGTTGCGCCTTTTCAGCCGCCTCGTCTCCCCCACCGAGGACCAAGCAAGTCCGGCCTTTCACGTCCAGGGAGAGTTGAAAACCAGGATTCGCAGACATCGTCCCTCCTCCATTGGTAAACCGCGGCGTATCATACAACAGGACCGCGCTTCCGTAAACGTCGCCTCCCCTTTCGGCTGTCGCCCTTGTATAATGCCAGACCATGCCGAGTACGCAGCGGTCCGAAGCTCTTGTCACCTGAGGGGGTCCTCGTGGCGAATGTGATGGTGAGGGTCGTCAGCATGGCGGGAGGGGTGATCGTGCTGGCCGGTATCGCGGCCTGGATGGGGCTGGCTCATGGCTGCGAAGAGCCGAAAGGCCAGGGCGTGATTGCTGGGCAGGTGAAGATTGCTCCGGCCTTGGCCTCACAGGTAAGTCCCACGGATGTGCTGTTCGTCATCGTCCGGCGCCCACAGGGACCACCCAGGCCGATCGCCGTCAAGCGGATTGATGGGCCGCGCTTTCCGGTCTCGTTCGAGATTACCAACGACGATGTGATGGTGGAGGGATCGGAACTGAAAGGAATGGTCGAGCTTGTGGTGCGGCTGGATAAGGACGGACGAGCAGGGCCACCTCAGCCCGGCGATCTGGAAGGGCGATTCGACAGGAACCCAACTCTGGTGGGTGGCCGTGATATTGAGATCACCATCGACAAGGCCTACTAACGTGAAGTGCTGAGTGATGAGTTATGAATACTGACGCGATTACGTCTCGGGCAGGTCGGAATCCAGCTCCATGTTCCAGTACAGATAGTCGCGCCAGCTTTCCGGCGCGTTCCTGATCCCGATGGTGATGGTAATGACAGGGTTCCAACGCGGCTTCACTGGTTTTCTGACCAGTTTCAGGCCAGCCTCTTCTGGCGTGCGGCCGCTCTTCCGATTATTGCAGCGCCAGCAGGCAGTGACGATATTGTCCCAGGTCTTTCGCCCGCCTTTAGCGATCGGGACGATATGGTCAAACGTGAGGTCCTCGGTCTTGAACTTATGGTTGCAATACTGGCAGGTATACCCATCACGAGTGAAAATGTTGATGCGCGAGAACTTGACTGCCCGGTGGCTCTCCTTCAGCCGCACCAGTTTGAGCAAACGCATCACCGCCGGCAGCTTGATCGAGATGGAGACCCCCCTGATATCGCGGTCATAGACTTCCAGGACCTCCACTTTCCCCTGCCACAGCAGCGTAATGGCTTTCTGCCAGTGGACGACTCGGAGCGGTTCGTAGGTGGAGTTGAGCAACAGCGTCAGTTCCATGCACTCTTCCTCTGTTGTGCTATTAACTAGAGTCTACCTGGCCTCTAAGTCTCTGTCGAATGTTTTGGATATGTATGCCATATTCACTCTATGAAATCAAGCCCTTCGCTCGCAAGGAATCTTCGAAGCACGCCCTTGAATCTACGTCGAGACCTCAGTAAGCTAACGCCCCGAATCTGCTGGTCAAACCGAGAGCAAGGGGCTATGACCAAGCGCGTGACTGTCGCCAAAACCACAGACCTGGAGCCTGGGGCCTGCCTGTCCGTTGAGGCAGAAGGAGTCGGCGTGGCGCTCTTTAACGTAGACGGCAAGATCTATGCGTTGGACAATACCTGTCCCCATGCTGGAGGACCGTTGGGCGAAGGCACACTTACTGGTCAGGTCGTCGAGTGTCCGTGGCATGGGTGGCGGTACAACGTCAAGACCGGCGAGAGACCGGAAAACCCTGATATTAAAGTGGCCTGTTATGAAGTTCAGGTGACGGGGGACTTGATCCAGGTCTCGGTCCCGGTTGAGTCATGAGGGAGTTCATGGTGACAGAGTGCCCGGCTCAACTGGCATCAGATCAGCGGCCGGGAGCGTCAGCGCGACCACCGATCTCGTGTCCGGATTGACTCGCCAGATATATTCCCGTTCGAACCACTGTTTCGTGCCTTCCTCCCTGACCACGATTCTCACAAGATACACCTCTCCTCGTTCCCGCTCCACCCTCCACTCTCCTAGCCGGACTCCTTGACCACGGGCAGCCATGGCTTGGACGCGATCGGTGAGTGCCTGCCGCAGAGTCGGTGCCCGCTGAGCTTTGTGGGTCTGGACCAGCGCCATGGCTTCGGCAGCCTGGGCATCAGCCATAGGATTGAGGGCTGGTGGTTTCAGGAGCCAGTAGGCCAGCCCCCCGAGCAGGAGAAGTCCGACAACAAGGTAATGGAGAAGCTTGATTACTGATGAAGAACTATCTGCTTGGCCGGGTGTTGTGGGATCGACCTGAGAAGGAGGATTATTGCTTGGAGCCACTTGGACCACTGCCTACGCGTGAGACTCCCTTTCCACAGCACTGAGGCGATGTCTGTGAGACCGGCCGGAATTGGGAAGCGATTCGCTCGTTCAGGGCCTGTCGCTCACGCATGACCTGATCATAGACACGGTTCCCTGAATTTTGGGAGGCGACTCGTTCGTTCAGAGCCTGTCGCTCGCGCAGGATCTGATCGTAAACAGGATTCCCTGAATTATAGACGGGGTTCGACGACGATGGCGGACCGTTCGGGACGCCGCCGACCTGCAGTTGGCTTCCTCCCGCGACCACCTGGCCGCGCTGCAACTGTTGGTGCTGTTGCCTGAGGAACTGCTTGAACGCGTCCACAGGGGAGAGCACGTCTCGGCGGCACCAGAACCCCGACACAGGACTCGGTCCCAAATAAATGGGAGAAAGAAGAGGCACCCAATCATACTGGGTTTTCACCGTCTGGTCAGGCGCATCGAGCAGGATCTGAGGCAGATCGAGGTCAGCCGGATTGATCGGGTTAGGCTGGGATGCAGCCTTTTCTTCATGGGCCACTTTCAGTTTTTCTGACGGTTCCTGAGCCGGTGGCGCAGGGTCAGCGGCATGGGCTACGGGAAGATGGCCAGCAGGCTTCGAGGAAGTTGTTGCCTTCCCGGTAAAACGGTGAACGGAAATCGGGCTTCGCTGGGTAGAAGGGGGAATTCGGCCGGAATCATCGGTGATGACCATCGTGCCGGAGGCATCAATCCAACTGTAGAACTCGCCGGGGAAGACCGTAGAGGGAGAACTGGCAATCCCGAGCAGGAATGCCATGGCCGAGAGGCCTCGTGCATATGCCCCACGATGGACTCTCATAGTGACAGCATAGCCTCCTGGAGGAATAAAAGTCAACGAGCCGTAGCGTGCGCACTTGACAGCACCGGAACCCGATGTGATACAAGTAGCCGCCAACTGAGCGTTCTGTAAGGCCATGAAATTCTTTATTTATTCTGACAGCCTGAATCCGAAGCAATTGAAAAGACGGGCACCGGAACACCAGTTCGTCTGCAAGGCCTATCTGGAGGGTCATACGATCCAGTTCTGCCGGTGGTCCTCCCAATGGCGATGTGGTCTGGGGAGCGTCGTTCCGTCACCGAGCGAACGAGTGTGGGGCATCGTGGTGGAGATCACGGAAGAAGACCTCAAGCTCCTTGACGAGTTCGAAGGCGAGGTGCCGGCAGGGACCTTCCGGCATCTCCCTGTCACGGTCGTCACCGAGGAAGGTGAAAAAATGCTGGTGACAACCCACGCCGCGCCGCCGATCGGAAAGTTCAAGCCCAAGGAGCACTATCTCGAATGGGTCCTCAAAGGCGTCAAACACTGGAAACTACCCAGTGAATGTGTCGAGAAGTGGCAGTCATTCATGCCGCGCTAATGCCAGAGGCATATGGCAGATAGCGTATTGTGAATGGTCAGATTTCCCCTGAGAACCATACGCCATTCGCCATAAGCCATCAGCTCCTCAACGCCAAAGGAGAAAGCATGCCAAAGCCAAAATTCCACATTGTCGTCTGCACGAACTCGCGTCCACCGGGTCATCCCAAACCCTCCTGCGGTGCTGTCGGATCACCAGGCGTCATGATGGCGTTCAACATGGGGCTTATTGAGCGAGGGTACCAGCCTGGGCAGGTGCTGGTGACCAGTTCCAGTTGTCTCGGACCTTGCGAACAGGGTCCGACCGTGGTGATCTATCCGGACGGGACCTGGTATTCCCAGGTCAAAGAGGCGGATGTCGCGACGATTCTGGACGAGCACCTGGGAAAGGGGAAGCCGGTCGAGAAGCTCAAGCCTGACTCCGTGTGGTCCTGAGCTCTCATGCAGGCTGTTGACAGGGCATGATGTCGAAGCACAGCCATTCCCCCTCCTCTCCTCCTGCCCACCGCGAGCATAAGGAGCATGCCCCGCGGCGGGTCACCTGCATGGTCATTACCTGTAGCGACAGTCGGACTCCTGAGACCGATACCAGCGGTCAACTGATCATGCGTCTGTTGAGGGAGCATGGCCATGAGGTCGCGGCCTACCGCCTCGTCAAGGATGAGCCGGCTGAGATCAGGAAACAGATTAAAGCCGCCCTGAAAGACAAGGCGGTCCAGACCATCATCATCAACGGCGGCACAGGTATCTCCCGTCGAGATTCCACCTTCGAAGCGGTGGATGCCATGTTGGAGAAACGGCTCGACGGGTTCGGCGAGATTTTCCGGTCCCTGACCTACAAGGAGATCGGTTCGCCCGCGATCATGAGCCGGGCAACCGCTGGGTTAGTGCGCGGACGGATCGTCTTCTCCACGCCTGGCTCTGAGCATGCCGTGCGACTCGCGATGGAAAAACTCATTGTCCCCGAGCTGGGGCACATCATACAGCAACTCTCCAAATAGGCACGAGGGAGTTTATACAGCCTCTTCCCTTCGGCATTCGAGGCTGATCACAAGCCAAGGTGAGACGGTCCTATCAATCATTCTCTGCCTGACTTCAAAATCAGGATGTCTTTGCAATGCCTCCTGCTTTTCAGGCTCTAAAAGGCCAACTAAGACATTCGCGCCGCTTTCAGGAATAGTTCGCACATCAACGAGGAAGTCGTCCGAGGACAATTTACCTCTAAAAGGCCTTGCATACTCAGCGTCGATCACCTCAGATCGAATCCACATTGTAATCACCCCCACATGTCCCCTTATTTTTCGCATTTGTGCTTTTGTGCTAATGGTGCCACTATTGAATTGATTGGCACTGTGCGACGCCCCGAAGAGTGGTAGGAGAAGTGGAGATCTCGCGGGAGTCCTTCTTGCTTGAAGGCGAAAGCTGGTCCGAGATATAGTTCATCTCCCGTGTGCTTAACCCAGGCAAGCTTAACGGTTCTCTGGCCGTTGGTTAGAAGAATCCTTACCGTCTTCCTAGGCATTGAGAGAAGTGGAAAAGTACTGGAAGTCTCTCAAGGATGCTCAAAACGGTCAGCCAACGCGGCCGCCCCTTTCGCTTCACGCTTCACGAACGACGCTTCACGGTCCTTAGTCCTGCGTGATTCTCGGTTCCGAGACCCGCTTGAAATAGACCAAGAGATCCCGCACAGACACGAGACCTACCAGCCTTCCTCCCTCCGTAACACCCAAGTGACGGATGCCAAGATCCCCCATCATATCGTGGGCGTCCTGTGCCGTCCTCACGGACTCGATACTGACGATGGGAGTGGTCATAATACTCTGGACCGTGACCTTGTTCAGATCCGACCCCTCTGCGACGGCTCGTCGGACCACGTCTGTGTCCGTCACGATCCCGACCAGCTTGTTGCCTTTTTCCACGAACAGCGATCCGATTCGCTCATCCCGCATCCGTTTCGCCGCATCTCTGACCGACGCGTCATGGGGGATCTTCTTGAGGTCTTTCCGCATCACCTGGGCTATGTTTGGCATCGTTCGCCTTCCTCCTGAAATTGCAAATGATGGTTGTGAAGCACCTACGCGACCGCCAGTACCACTTTTCCGAACACCTTCCGACTCAAGAGCAGTTCCTGCGCCGCACGCGCCTCTTGTAACGGCAGGACCCGATCCACGACCGGCTTCAGCTTCCCCTGCCCGATCAGCGCTGCTGATTCCAGGAGCTCGGCTCTGGTTCCCATGTATGACCCCTTCAGCGTCAACTGACGTGAGAACAGGTACCGGAGGTCCAGCTTGACTTCGCCGCCGGTGGTGGCGCCGCAGGTCACCAGCCGCCCGCCTTTGGCCAAGGCCAGGAAACATTGGTCCCAGACTTCCGGTCCGATGTGCTCGATCACCACGTCCACGCCTCGACCCTCGGTCAGCGCCTTGACCTGTTTCATGACATTCTCTTTCGCGTGGTTGATCACCTCGTCCGCACCCAACGCCTTGGCTTTGGGGATCTTCTCCTCCGAGCCCACGGTGGTGAGGACCCGCGCACCTGACAGTTTAGCCATCTGGATCGCGATGCTTCCCACGCCACTGCCCGCTCCCATGATCAGGACGTCCTCGCCAGGTCGGAGCCCGGCCAGCGTGAACAGCATATGCCACGCGGTGACCGACACCAGGGGAAACGCAGCAGCCTGTTCGAAGGTCAGCGCTGCTGGCATTGGGAGCAGGTTCAGACCTGGGACTTTGACCAGTTCCGCGTAGCCCCCGTTCACCTGGGCTCCCAGGATCTTGTAGGTCGGGCACAGATTGTCACGACCGGCGAGACAGTTCTTGCATCGCCAACAGCTCAAGCCGGGCGAGACGAAGACCCGATCGCCCACCGCCACGCCAGCCACCGCGCTCCCCACCTGTTCGACCACGCCGGCCACGTCACAGCCGGAGATGTGGGGCAGAGGGATCTGGTAGGCTGGAATGCCTTGCCTGATCCAGATGTCCAGGTGGTTGAGCGCACAGGCCTTGACCCGAACCAGCACTTCGTCCGGCAGGACCTGTGGAGGCGCGACCTCCTCGTAGCGGAGTTGCTCGGGCCCTCCATGCTGATGAAACACAACCGCTTTCATCTTAAAACGTCAGAGTCCCTTCCGCCATCATCACGACCTGCCCGCCGACTTTGACTTCCTGGATGGCATCGTCGTCGGACTCCACCTGAATCACAATGCGAGACGGACGTTCGATCTCATAGCCCTGCTCCGCAATGATCTCGGTCGTTGGCCCCACCTCCACCACGCCATTGTGAACCAAGTACGCCCCCAATGCGCCGCTGGCGCTGCCGGTGGCCGGATCTTCCAGGATTCCGATGGAAGGCGCGAACATGCGGGTATGGACGTCGGCGAACTCCTCGACCGTCACGGTGGTAAAGACCATGATCCCCACCGTCCCGTAGCGTGCGCAGAGGTCGTTGATCGCCGCAGTGTCAGGCACGATTGATCTGACGGCTGTGAGGGTCCGCACGGGAACAATCAGGACCGGTAAGCCGGTTGAGACCACTTCGACGGGGAGCTTCGTTCTGGTGATCAGGTCCCTCGACAGTCCCAACGCTGTTGCGACCTCAAACAGGTCTTTCATCGGTTCAACGGCACCCAGGAATTGTGGCTTGGGTTGCGACATGACCACGCGAAGAATCTCTCCCTTGAGCACGTGCAACTCCACCGGAAATATCCCGATGCTGCATTCATGGCACACTCGGGTCACCGGCTCCTTGAGCGGCAGACGATCCAGCTTGCCCAGCACGAAGAACGTGCCCAGAACCGGATGGCCGGCGAAGGGGATCTCACGCGTTGGCGTGAAAATGCGGATCTTCGCCGCCGCCGCGCGATCGGTGGGCGGAAAGACGAAGACGGTCTCGGAGAGGTTCATCTCCCGGGCGATCTGCTGCAGCTCTCGGTTGCTGAGGCCGAGCGCATCCGGCACCACAGCTACCGGATTGCCGCCGAAGGGCATGTCTGTGAAAACGTCGGCCTGGTAGAACTTGAGAGTGCGCCGCTCAGGACTCATAACCTGTGCGGGTTACTGTAGGTCAGCGTGTGCCTGTTGTCAACGCAGCCGATCCGACAGGCTTCTCAATGCCATCTTTGGCGGAACATCATGAGGCCGGAAGGGGAAGCGCTTCGTACGAGTGAGTCAGGGGGTTGCTCAAATAGTCCTCGACGTAGTGCTTCAGAAAGCCTTTCCCATACAACCGTTTGTTGGCAAACGTTGTGTCGATCTTGTGGAGCACTTTCACTTTCACGCGGGTCTTCCTGATGAACTCGTCGAGCGTCACGCCAGCGATGTCCATGTATGCTCCACGCCCCGACTGCATGACACATTTCGGAATATGGATGACCTTTTCCTTGGTCAGGCGTCTGGCAATGTCATCGAAGGTGAGCAGAACGGTGCAGTCTGAGTCGCCACCGAGAGTCGCGTTAGGAACATACAGAAACCTCGCACGGTTCTTCCGGTACATGTTCAGGATCTTACAGACGCTTCCCGCCATGACGACCGTGTCCTTCTTGTCGAGTTCCAGCGAGTCGAACAGGCTGACGATCCGTTTCCGGTTCAGGAAGGCTGTGATGTAGGCCTCGGTGTGGATCGTGGTCATGTTCGGGAGCCCTGCGTCGTAGATTCGTTGCGCTTCCTCAGGGAGGAATTTGCGACCTTGACGCATCAGGGCCGCGGTATCTTCCTTCAGCCCGCGCACCGGGGTGAGGCAGCCCATCCACAACACGCATGTCTGATTGATCCCGGAGATGGTGACCGCGTCTTTCGACATGGTGTGCAGGTCGAAGGCGTAAAAGTTCGCTGAGGAGACGGCCGGGCCGTCCAGCACTTTCATCAGGTGTTTCGCAGCCGGGGCGTGCGGCATGAGCTTCTGCCGGTAGTCGCTGAGGGTAATGACCGACAATTCGAAATTGATCCGGCCCGGATACTGGGCCGCCAGTTGGTGAATCTTGGGCACATGCACGAACCCGACCGTAAAGAACGTGATGTTCTTGTCCGTGTATTTGAGGAAATCTTCCACCCATTCCATGGCCTTGGGATGGAGGAACAGATCGGTCCACTCCATGTATTCGTTGCCACCCAGACACCAGAACTGCATGGGATTGGTCGGCTTCTTGTTAATGTAATCCAGGATGAACTCCCAGTCTTCCTGGGTGGTCTTGGGCGGTTCGAGCGTCTCGCGATAGGAGTGGTCCAACTCATAACAGAACTCGCACTGGACGGGGCATTTCTTGCCCAGGCTGATGGGAATTTTTCCGGCTTCCAGTTCCCGAATGAGCACCTCTCGATAGTCCTTCCCCTTGAGAACCGGAGTAGGCGTGAGCATGGGAAGTGGAGTGCTCATGGGAGCTTGTTACTCCAGAATCAGCCGGCGACCATTGAGGTCGCTTGTTGCCAGTTTGAGTGGGACCATGAAACGGCTCTCTGTGTCATAGGAAACCAGCACATTGACAGGGGGAGTTTGTGTTTGTCACACTTTCAGGGTCAGAGCGAAGCGTGAGGACTCCTGGAGGGCCTGATGCCAGGTGGCGAGGGCGTGAAGCCGGAAGACGTGGACCGAGCGCTGCAGGTGTTTGGACTGAGGCCACCACTGACGCGCAACCTCCTGGAACAGAAACGCCGCGAGTTATTACTCACCTGGCACCCACACCGCTACGCCAACCTGACCAACAACCCGCGCAAGTACATGCAGATGTACAAGAAGGGCGAGGCCATGACCAAGGAAGTGAATGCCGCCTACGAACTGCTCGTCGCCTGGCTGGCGTCGCGCGAGGAATCGCGCGAGCACCGTTAATCGTGAAGCGTTCGCTCGTTATGCGTCGCTCGTATCTCGTCGCTCGCGAGATGCGCTTCACGAGAGACGCTTCACGGCCTACGCTTCACGAACAACGTCTTCACGAGACGGCGTGGCTGACCACGCGAGTCATTGACGGTTCGCCATCCCTACCGGCTTCGGCGTCGCCCAGCGACACAGGCCACGTGACCAGACCAGACACGCGATCAGCCTGACGTGCAGCCGCCCCCTCCTCGCGTTTCGCGTAGATCTGCGGCAATCGATTGGTCCCGTACTTGGAAATGTACAGAAAGACATGTTCGCGGGCGTTGACCCGCACGGCCCAGGGCTCGAAATCGTTCTGATAGAACTCTTCGCAGAGCTGCATCGCCTCAAGGCAGGTGATGCCGACCGGCTCATTGAGCGTGTAGTAGTAATCGAGCGGCAGGTCATATTCTTCCTGTTTGTGGATCGTGATCCCGAACTTGTTCGCATTCCGCACCATCGGCGTGTGCCGATAGGCAACGAAATAAAACAGTTCGACGGAATGGATCTGCTCCTTGTTGTCGAGGAGAAACTGCCTGGTTTCTTCAGCTTCCTCCCGGGTCTCGCCGGGGAAGCCGTAAAACGCCATCACGTGGTTCCAGATTCCGACCTCCGCGGCTTGCCGCAGATTGTGTTCGATCACGGATTTCTTGACATGCTTATCCATCAGATTGAGGACACGCTCGTTGGCTGACTCCATCCCGTAATAGAGCGTGCAGCATCCGGACTTCGCGGCCAACTTCCACAACTCGGGATCCTGCAGCGTTTCCTCGAATCGGATCAGGGTGGTCCACTTGATCCCGACGTCTTGCTCGACCAGGAGTTGGGTCACTTTTTTGAATAGCGCGGGCGGATACGATTCATCCGCGAAGAGGAAATGCTCCGCCCGGTACTTTTCTTTGAGGGCCTTGATTTGCCGCACGACATCCTGAGCCGGCAGGCCCCTGTACTGATCAAAGTAGCCTTGCCCGTGATCACAGAAGGTGCACCGGCCCCAATAGCACCCGCGAGTGGCCAAATAAGGAAGAATGCGGACTGGCACGAAGTAGCTGTCCAGGGGCAAGCCATCAAAGTCCGGAAGCGGAAGCGCCGCGGTCTTCTCCGTGTAAATGTCCTTGTTGACGTGGATGCCGGCGGCATCGCGATAGATCAGGTTGGGGACCGCTGCCCAGTCTCGCTGGCCGACCAGCGCCTCGAGGAGCCAGAGCAAGGCATGTTCCCCCTCGTACATGATGGCGGAGTCCAAGACTTCGGTGAACAAGCGCGGATGATTCGGGAGCTCTTCCTGAAGTCGGGTGATGACGTTCCCCCCGACCGTGATGTGAATGTGAGGGAACGCCTCCTTGATCATCTTGCAGAGGGTCAGACCAGCCATGAGCTGCATCTGGGTGCCAATCGACACGCCCACGACGTCCGGGGCCTCCTTGTGGACGGCCGGAAGAATCAGTTGCCGACCCACGTCCCGATAGACGTTGACCTGATCGTCCTCGAGACAGGCAAAGACTTCACGCGACACCCCGGGGCGATATCCCAGGTTGCTCTCCATCGGGTAGAACACCAGCGAGGCAGGATAGTAGGCGGCTGAAATGTATTGCATGACCTCACGGAAGGTATTGAGCGCCCATTCCAGCTTCGCGGCGTCGTAGAACTCCTCGCTGCGGACGATCCGCTTCGCTGATTCCGCCCGTTCGGCAAGCTCAAAGACGTCCCATGACGACTTGGTTTCCAGACAAACCTTCTGGTCAGTCTCCTGATCCGTGAGGAGACCCGCTCGCTCCTTGGCTTCCAACTCATGGAGCTGCATGTCCATGCGCGCCTTGACCCAGATCAGGAAGGCGTCGCTGAAGAACAGATCGTACATCTCGATGTTCACGTCCTTCTGGATGACCTCGTGCCCGTGCTGGCGCAGGACTGCCGTAAGGCTCGGCAAGGCCAGATACGGGGCCGTCGGCACCCACTCGGGAGGAAACAGAAGCATGGTCTTGAGCTTGCGCCCCGCCCTGCTCGGCAGCTCCATTCCATCGACCTGAATCAGTCCTGTACTCATACGATCCATGATCGCGCTCAGCAGACCTTCTCGGCCACGGTGCTCGGATGTGAATCACCGAGCTCAGGAGACCTGAACTGAAGGGCCGGCAAATGGTTCGTTCCGAAACGGGCCACGTACAGGAAAATGTACTCCCGGATGAAGATCTTCAAGTCCCACCCCGGATAGTGGTGCTGCTCGAACTCTTCGAAGACCCGTTCCGCTTCCTCCACGCTAAGCCCTTCGTTGACCGTGTAGTAATAGTCGAGGGCGAGGTCCCAATCAGGATTCTTGTAGGGCGTCACCCCGAACTTGTCGGGATTCTTGGCCACTGGCGTGTGCTTGCTGAGGTCAAAGGTTCCAAACCCAATCGAATGCACAAGTTCCTTGTTGTCTTCGAGGAAACGGATGGAATCCAAAGCGTCTTCCCTCCTCTCGCCCGGGAAGCCGAAAAAGCCCATCACATGGTTCCAGATGCCCGCGCCAGCCGAAAGCTCAAGACTCTTCCGGATGACATCGGTCGTCGTTGCTTTGTCCATGAGCTTCAACACCCGCTCATTGCCAGACTCGTACCCCATGTGCAGGTACTTGCAGCCTGAGGCCTTCGCGTCTTTCCAGACCTCGTCCTCGAGTAGGCTTTTCTCGAACCTCATGTGGGTGGTCCATGCGATCCCGAGGTTGGTCTCGACGAGCTTTTGCGTTAGCTTCCGGAACAAAGCCGGAGGATAGGACTCATCGGTAAAATGGAAATGCTTCGTCTGGTAGGTGTCTCGGAGTTGCCGAATCTCCTCGATGATCTGATCGATTTTCTTGGTCCGATATCCGGCTGTGTACCCTTCGCCGTGATCGCAGAACTCGCACCGGCCCCAGTAGCAGCCGCGGGTGGCCAGATAGGGCAAGATCCGGTCCGGAATAAAATACTTCTCCAGGGGAAGACCTGTGAAATCCGGAGGCGGCAGCGACGCCATGTCCTCGGCATAGGTCAAGGGCGACGTATGGATGCCGGAAGCGCTGCGATAAATCAGGTTCGGGATTTCGGCCAGATCACGACCGGCCCCGACCGCTTCGACCAACTGCAGGAACGCGGTTTCTCCCTCGTAGATCACCGCGCTATCGAACAGGGCAAAGAGATTGGATTTCTCCGGAAGCACATCGCGGAGCCGCGTCACGGTGTTACCGCCGATGGTGACGTGAATGTTCGGGAACTGCTCTTTGATGAGCGCACAGAACGTCATCGAGGAGAAGAGTTGTTGCTGGAGCACGATCGAGATCCCGATCACATCCGGCCGCTCGGCCTCGATCGCCGGACGGAGGATGTGGTCAAACACGTCGCGATAGACGTTGACCTGGGTATCCTGCACGGCGTCCAGCACGTCGGACGACATGAAGATCTTGTACGACAGATCGGTTTCCATGGGCGGCATGCAGATCCGCGCAGGGGCATACACTAACGAGATTGTCGCCGTGACCTCGCGGAACACGTTAATCGCCCACTCGAGTTTGTCCGTCTGGTAAAATTCCTGACTCCTCACGATCCGCTTGGCGGTCTCCGCTTTCTCGGTTAATTCAGCGATCCGATCCCGCGTCACATCGCACAGAGCCAGTTGGAGGTCTGTTTCCCACTCTTCCAACTCCCGTTTCTTCGAGATTTTCCGCAGGCGGTCCAGTTGCTGGGGGACTTTCTTGAGGACACGTCGCAGGAAGTCCTCACTGAAGTACCAGTCATACATTTCGAGGTTGACGTCCTTCTGCACCACCTGATGCCCGGCGGCTCGGAGCACAGCTGTGAGAGTGGGGAGGCTCAGATAGGGTTCGGAGGGGTACCAGTCTGGGGGGAAGATCAACAGGACCTTCGTCTTCCGACCGCTTGTGGCTTCCGATGTTTGGCGGTGCAGTTGAATCAGTCCCGAACTGGCCCGCTCCCCTTTCGAGTAGTCAATTTTCATGCAAGAGGTCCCTGCCTAGAGGTGAAGCCCTCGTTCCGTTCGAAGCCCGCTAATATCCTGCAAAACCGTTCAATTCTATTCGCCTGGAACGAGCTTGGTCAAGGGCAATTAAGGGCAATTGTAGAGAAGCTCTTGATAATACTGCTCCAACAGCGAGGTCCGCTCGGATTCCATGATCACAAGTTGCCGCTGGTCAAAGGTGTTGGCGAAGTAGAGATAGGTGAGATCCTGCA
>JBOHOI010000035.1:0-16440 GCA_050731155.1 Nitrospiraceae bacterium
GTTCTATGCAGAAGGGGGAGGGCAAGTTGGCGACCAAGGCCTGCTGATCGGACCGGAAGGCCGGGTTGAGATTCAGGAGACGACCAAACTGGCGCCGGACCTGATCCTACACAAGGGCATTGTGCGCACAGGCCGGGTCCGTGAAGGTGAGCGATTGATGGCCTCAGTGAGCGTAGTCTCTCGGCAGAACGCGGCGCGCAACCATACCGCCACACACCTCGTCCATGCCGCTTTGCGAGAAATCCTAGGCCCGCACGTGAAGCAGTATGGCTCGCTGGTGGCCCCCAACCGGCTACGGTTTGATTTTGCGCATTTCAAGCCCCTGTCCTCTCGGGACATTGATGATATCGGGTCAATGGTGAACGAGCGTGTGCGTCGGAACGATACGGTGCGGACTCAGGTCATGGGGGTCCAGGAGGCAGTGGCTGCCGGTGCCCTGGCCTTTTTCGGAGACAAGTATGGGGATCAGGTGCGAGTCGTGAGCATCAATACGTTCAGCAAGGAACTCTGCGGAGGCACCCACTGCCGGCACACGGGGGAGATCGGGCTCTTCAGGATCGTGTCGGAGACTGGGGTTGCGGCTGGGATGCGTCGGATCGAGGCTCAGACAGGTATTGGGGCGTATGACCTGTTGAAGCAGCGGGACGCGGAGCTCGACGAGCTCGCCGAGGTCCTCAAGACCAACCGGAGTGATGTCCTCCCCAGGGCCAGGAAGGTCGTGGCCTTGCTGAAGGAGAAAGAGCAGGAACTGGAAAAACTCAAGGCCAGGTTCGCGTCCGGACAAGCTGCGGTGGATTCCGGGCAGACTCGAAAAGTAGCCGGCGTGACCGTCTACACGCAGCGTGTAGACGGGATGGAGATGAAGGATTTGCGGACGCTGGCCGATTCGATCCGCGAGAAACTGAAGTCCGGTGTCATCGTGCTCGGCTCGGTCCAAGACGACAAGGCGTCGTTGTTGGTTGCGACGACCTCGGATCTGTCTGCGCGATTCCCCGCAGCTGAGCTGATCAAACCGCTGGCCGCCGAAATCGGCGGGACCGGCGGGGGACGGCCGGAACTGGCACAGGCAGGTGGAAAGAACACGGCGGGCCTGGGGGGGGCGTTGGAAAAAGCGGTTGAAGTGGTCGAAAAGGCCATTCGGCGGTAAGCTTATGGTTGGCACACGCATCTTGGCCTTGGACCCAGGAAGCACACGCATCGGCGTCGCACTCAGCGATGAGCTTGGTTGGATCGCGCAGCCGCTGGAAACCTTTGAGCGGCGATCAGTTGAGGCGGATATCGCCCATATCCAGCAACTGGTTCGTCAGCATGATGTCGGCAGAGTGGTGATGGGACTTCCACTCCAACTGGACGGCCGGGTAGGCGTACAGGCCGAAGCCGTCCAGCGAATGATCGAGACACTGCAACGGGCCCTGAGCGTTCCGGTGATTGCCTGGGATGAGCGGCTGACCACCAAATCAGCCGAACAGATGCTGATCGAGGCGGACGTGAGCCGGAAAAAACGCAAGGGAGCCGTGGATCGCGTGGCCGCGGCGCTTCTCCTTCAGAGTTATCTGGAAAGCTGCTCATCTTCTGGAGAGGCTCTGGGTGAAGGGGATCCAGGTGGCCAGGCACCGGAAGATACGGCTGGCCATCAGACATCCGAAGGGGTATGACGCGTGGGCTGGCACCGCTGCTGATACTCGCCATCTTGGGCGCTCTCGCGCTGGCGGTGTATCAGGGCCTGTGGTGGATGACCGCGCCGGTCTCAAACCCGTCCGTCCATCCGACCCCCCGCATAGTTCTTATTCCAGAAGGCGCGACGCTGCGGCAGGTCGCTGTCTTGTTGGAACAGGCGGGCGTGATCAGGAACCGTGGTAGCTTCCTGACCCTGGGAAAGCTCGCCTCCGCCGAGCGGCGAATGCTGGCGGGAGAGTATGAGCTTCATGCCGGGCTGCGCCCTGCCGAGATCCTCTCGCGAATCCTGAACGGCCAGGTAGTCCTCCATACGGTCACAATTCCAGAAGGCTATACCTTCGTCCAAATCGCCGACCTGCTGAGGCAGAAAGGACTGTCCGACCCGGACGAGTTCCTCCGGCTGGCGCGTGACAAGCAGTTTATCCAGACGCTGAACCTGGACATGGCCACACTGGAAGGCTACCTCTTTCCGAATACCTACCGGTTTGCCAGGAATGCCAAAGCGAAGGACGTTATCACCACTATGGTGATGGGCCTCTGGGAGACCTTCACGCCCGAACTGCGCGAGCGGGCGAAGGAAGTGAACATGAGTGTGCATGAGGTACTCACGCTTGCCTCCGTGATCGAGAAGGAGACGAGCGTGGATTTGGAACGAGAGCTGATCTCGGCTGTGTTCCACAACCGCTTGCGACGGAAGATCCCACTTCAGAGCGATCCCACGGTCATCTACGGACTGGAATCATTCGATGGCAACCTGAGAAAACGCGACCTTTCGAGTCAGAGTCCCTACAATACTTATCGCGTCAGGGGGTTGCCACCTGGCCCGATCGCTAACCCTGGCCTCCACTCGATCCGAGCTGCTCTGTATCCGACCCGGGCCACCTACCTCTATTTCGTGTCCCGCAACGACGGGACTCATGAATTCTCTTCCACGCTGGACGAGCATAACCGGGCAGTGGGCAAGTACCAGCGGCGTCCTGCCCGACGGGTGTCGTGACGAGGGTGTGGTGAGAGGGGAGGTCAGGCTCGCCCTTGTGCTCGCACACCGCGCACGATTAGAAGGGATGACGCGGGGCGACCAGGGAATTCCCGTGCTCCCGCAGCGCGCGGCCTCGGAAGGCCCTCGCTGGACGGCCGCAGTAGGAATCCCCCGGTCGCCCCGCTTGAACAGGGGGCTGCCGGTGGAAGGACTCTTCGCGGCATGCGCGGGGTGAGAGCAAGCCTGGCTCCCCTCTGCTGAATAGGTGATATGAATGGGTGATATTGTGAAGGGCTTCCGATTCGCTCTTGGCTGGTTTCAACAGCCAGAGCGATCGGGACTCGCGGGCTCTGGACTTGCACATCACACTGGCGCATGTGACGGAGGCGGTGGCGGGTCGAGCAACTGATTGCTAAGCGACGTTCTTCTACTGCAGGCGTGGAGTTGGGAAGGCAGTGTGTTCGTGACGACTGGGCCATTTGCGCATGAGCTCCTCCATCTCTGCTGCCGGCAAAGGCTGACTATGAACAAAGCCCTGAGCCTCATGGCATCCTAGCTCACCTAAAAGGGCGAGCTGCGCCTCGTTTTCCACCCCCTCGGCGATCACCTTCAGTTTCAATGCGCGCGCCATGGCGATAATGGCTGTCACGATTACCTCGGCATCGTGACTGGTGGTGATATCCCGGATAAACGTTTGGTCAATCTTGAGAGTGTCGATGGGAAAACGTTTGAGGTAACTCAGCGATGAATATCCCGTCCCAAAATCATCAATGGAGAGGCGAATGCCGAGCGACTTTAATTCACGCAGCGTCCCGCTGTTCAACTCAGTGTCTTGCATCAGAATGCTTTCGGTGAGTTCCAGTTCAAGGTACTTTGGGTTGAGGCCAGTCTCTTGTAGTGTTTGCGAGACCATTTCCACCAGATTCGGCTGTTTCAGCTGACGTGCTGATAGGTTGACCGTCAGTTTCACCGTCGGTAACGCGCCATCGTGCCATGCGTTGACCTGTGTACAGGTCTTCCGCAGCATCCAGTCACCCAGGGGTACAATGAGGCCTGTTTCTTCGGCAATGGAAATAAATTGTGTTGGGGAAACAAGGCCCAAGTCGGGATGTTTCCAGCGGGCCAGAGCTTCCAGGCCAACGATTCGCCCAGTTGCCAGTTCGACCTGCGGTTGGTAGTAGGACACGATTTCTTCTCGTGCTAGTGCTTTCCGAAAACTATTTTCCAGTTCGAGCCGCTCATACGCGATGGTATTCATATCCGCTGAGTAGAACTGATAGACGTTTTTGCCTTGCTGCTTGGCGCGTGACATCGCGGCATCGGCATTTTTTATCAGGCTGTCCGCGTCACCTGCGTCTTGGGGATACAGAGCGATCCCGATACTGGTCGTGATAAAGATTTCGCGGTCGGCCAGCCTAAACGCAGGAGCGATGGTGCCGATGATCTCCTTGGCAAGACGTGCGACCTGTTCCGAGGAAGAGGCGTCTTCAAGAAGAATGATAAATTCATCTCCCCCGTGTCGCGCCAGCGTGTGACTCTTTTCCAAGCATTGTTTCAGCCGAGCTGCCACACCCTTCAGCAATTGATCGCCAACTCGATACCCCAGCGTATCGTTGATCAGTTTGAAGCCGTCCAGGTCAAGGGACAGAATGGCGATTTGGTGTTTGGCATATCCTGTGTGCGCGAGTCCCTTGCTCACGAGGCGCCGGAACTGGAGGCGATTCGGTAAACCTGTGAGGGAGTCGTATTGGGACAGATTGCGGACCGACTCAACAGTACGACTATAAAAGATTGCCATGATCAGCAAGAGCGGGACTCGAAGGAGGTGGTGTTCCAATAACACGCCGGTCAGCCTGACTTCCCGATACAACAGCATCCCATAGATCGCGCAGACGACAGAGAGCAGCGCGAACATCTGCTTCGGTGTTCGGGTTGTGGTGGCGATCAGAATGATGACGAAGTAGGTGAGATAAAGATCGGAACTGGCCTCGCCTGACAAATAAATCAATCCTGTCGTGATGGCTGTATCGCCCAGCGCCAAGAGGCCCGGAAACCAGCTGGCCCCTACCACTCCTGCTGGAAGCACGATGAGGCTGCCGCATATCAACATGAGCCCGAGCAGGGCACCCATCTGTGCCTCTCCTGTCAGCAATGGGTGTTCACTGAACAGAAGCTGATAACTCAGAACGAGCGTGACCAGCGTTTGAAGTTGTAAGAAACTGGATCGGGCCTGAGCGATTGAGGAAGCTTCGTCCTGCGGTGTTTCCTGAAGAACAGGAGGAATGGTCAGCGCGTTATTGAACATTGCTGCCTACCCCTCCGAGAAGCTCATTCCCGATTAGCCACTCGCAGTCTGACTAAGCGCCGGCGGACATTCCCGGAGGTGACCTTCGCCCTTTCGTGGCTGTACATTCTAAGAATCGTGGAGGTAGCGGTTTTTGTCAAACAAAATGCAATTTGGCTCAGGGCCTGAGACGAAAAACGCGGGTCGAATGAGCTCGATGCGCTCCCTTTGCGCTGGAACCTGGCTAAATCACGGTAGAGGGCAGCTTGCCTGCTTTCCGGGGTCGCGCTCTTCTGCTATAGTGCCGCTATGGTCAAGCGCGTGATTCTCATGGTGCTAGATGGTGTCGGCGTTGGAGAACTACCGGATGCGGCGGAGTATGGGGATGTGGGGAGCAACACGCTGGCGCATGTGGCGGAGGCGGTCGGGGGGTTGGCGCTGCCCAATTTGGAGGCGCTCGGGTTGGGGCATATCGGTCACTTTGCCGGAATCCGTACGATGGGTCAACCGGATGGGTGCTTCGGGAAGATGGGGCAACTGTCCAAGGGCAAGGATTCGACGGCGGGGCATTGGGAGATGGCCGGCATCATTCTGGATACGCCGTTCCCTACGTACCCCAACGGGTTCCCGCAAGACATTCTCGACCAGTTCCAACAGACGATTGGCAGGAAAGTGCTGGGTAATCGTATGGCCTCAGGGACCGAGATCATCACGGAGCTTGGCGAGGAGCATGTACGAACCGGCGCGCCGATTGTCTATACGAGCACCGATAGCGTCTTTCAGATCGCCGCGCATGAACATGTAGTGCCGGTGGAGGAGCTTTACCGGATGTGCCGAGCAGCCAGGAAGTTATTGAAACCTCCCCACCAGGTAGCGAGAGTGATCGCTCGTCCCTTCACTGGTGAGCCAGGTGCATTTGTTCGGACCGAGCGGCGGCGCGATTTTTCCGTCGAGCCACCCAGTCCGACCCTGCTGGATGTCCTCAAAGGCGCCGGTCAACTGATCGTAGGTATCGGGAAGATTGAGGATCTGTTCAACGGGCGGGGATTGACGCGTTCGATCCACACGGGCAACAATGCCGCTGGCCTGGACCAAACGGTTCGTCTGCTCAAGACCATGCCTCGTGGATTGATCTTCGTGAACCTGGTGGATTTTGACACTCTATACGGTCATCGCAACAATGCGCCAGAGTATGCCAAGGCCTTGCAAGAGTTCGACGCGCGACTACCAGCGTTGCTGGACGCCGTGCGGCCTGGTGATCTGCTCTGTGTGACTGCTGATCACGGCAACGATCCGACGATGCCCGGTACCGATCATTCTCGGGAATATGTCCCGTTGCTCATCTTTGGCCCACGCCTGGCGCAAGGGGTGAACCTGAGCACGCGCCGGACCTTTGCCGATCTCGGCCAGACGGTTGCCGAGGCGTTGGACGCTCCACGGTTGGACTGTGGCGAGAGTTTCCTGGATGCGCTCACTCCCGGCTAAGCAGCTTTGCAGTGTCAAGTTTTACGTGTTGAGTTATAAACTAAGAACTAAAAACTCACGACTCAAAACTATTCAACTAGCGAGAGCCATGTCCTACGAGAACAGACTCACTGAGCTAGGCATTCAACTGCCGTCTCCGCCCCACCCGGTGGCGACCTATATCCCGGCTGTGCAGGTTGGCGATCTGTTGTTTTTAAGCGGGGTGGTTCCCTTCCGTGATGGAAAGCTGGCCCTTGTCGGGAAACTCGGAACAGATTTGACCGTGGAGCAGGGCTATGAGGCGGCGCGGATTGCCCTACTCAATGCGCTGGCCATCGTTCGAAAAGAGCTGGGCACGCTGAACCGTGTCAAGAAAGTCGTTCGGATGGTCGGCCATGTGGCCTCGGCAGATGGATTCGTCCAGCAACCGGCGGTCGTCAATGGGGCCTCCGATTTACTGGTCAAGATCTTTGACGATGCAGGCCGGCATGCCCGCGTGGCCGTTGGCGCAGCCGAATTGCCGCTCAATGCGCCGGTTGAGCTGGAGATTATTCTGCAGGTCCGCTGAATGTCTAGCATTCGCGTCGGCGTTGGTGGAGTGACATCATGAGCCTAGCGAGTCTCGTGTCAAGTCTGTTGGCGATAGGTCTCCTGTGGGGCGGCCTGTCCGCTTCGGCTGGCGACCGGACGTTGACGGATGCAGAGTATGAGCGTGTCCGTCCTGCCAAGACCATTTATATAGATGTTGCCTTCTCCACCTGGATGCCACGTGGCAAGACCCTCGCTGATGTGGCGCCTTTGCTCAGAACTAGCCTGGCTTCGGCAGGCTTTACCGTTGTCCGAAACTCGGCCGATTCCCACGATCTCACCCTGGAGGTGGACTATCGGGAGGAGCGGGGCAAACAATACAAATTTGACATGTACGGAACGGATATCACCTGTGGGATCCGACTCGAGCATCCGGAGCTTGGCTCGCTCCTTGACATGACGATCCGGGAATCCTCGGCCCATCATGAGTCAGGCACCCCTCCCTATTTGGAAACCCTCGAACGGTTCCAAACCAACCCCTATTTTTATTTTCTGGGAGATTTTGTCAAAGCGCGAGTCACCTCTCATCTGGACCGGACCGGTGTCCTGCTCCAGAGCCTGCAACGACTGATGGAGAACGAGCATCGGAGAAGTGACCTGCATGCGCTTGACCAAGGGCACGGGATGCTTGAGATGCTACAGGGTGAAACGCTGTATCCTCAATTGGTGCGCGAGAATACGATCCTAGAACTCGGTCGGCTTAAAGATTCCCAGGCCGTGCCGCTCCTCACAACCCTCCTCGGACATAGCAATCGGCGGGTTCGCCTGCTCTCGGTCCAGGCCTTGGGTGAGATCCAGGCCGGCGAGGCCAGGCCTGCCATTGAGCGTGTGGTCCAACAGGATGGGGACCGAGAAGTGCGACAGGCTGCTGCTGAGGCGTTGGCCGGTCTGCCAGGCTCCTCGCAGGTTCCTTGTGCTTCGCCAGGGCCTTGTTGAACATGGTTGTTTGGTTGTAACATTTGCAGGGACGACGTCCGCGCAAGAGGGGTTGCCTTGAGCCGGTGGTTCGGGGTGGTCTGCAAGAGAAAGGATGGTGGAAGATGTTCGTGACGGCCGGGTCCGGGTTTCTGCTTTCCTTGTTAGTGATGTGCCTGGTGATGGGGCCTTTGGTGGCGCAGGCCGAGGAACGAACGTTGAGTGATGCAGAGCATCAACTGGTGAACCGAACCTCAACTCTTTATGTGGATGCAAAGTCTTCAACTTGGAGGTCGCGAGGCCGGGTCTCCTTTCCGGTTGTCCCTTCCCTGAGGATGAAACTTCAGTCAGCAGGGTTTGCCGTCGTCCAGAACCAGACTGATCCGCATGATCTCATCCTGAAGGTCGAGTATAGAGAGGAACGTGGAAAGCAATTCCGTATCGACCTGTACGGAACGGACATCGCGTTTGTGGCCAGTCTTGAACATCCGACGGAGAGGGAACTCCTCCGTCTGACGATTCGTGAATCCTCTGGCCTTACTGAGTCGGGCAATGCCCCCTATGTGGACGTTCTTCACAAGTTTGAAACCAACCCGTATTTTTATTTTCTTGGTGAAATTATCAAGGGACTTGTCGTCTCTCGCCGAGACACAACCGGCTCGCTGATCGAGAGTTTGCAACGGCTGGAGGAGAAGAAACAACCAATATTCATTTCGACCATTGATGATGGGCTGCCCTCAGCCTGGTCATCCATCCCCACATTTGAGACACACTATGCGAGGCTGGCACGGGAAAACACGATCCAGGAGCTCGGTCGGCTTCAGGACTCGAGAGCGGTCCCGGTTTTAACTACGTTCCTTGAACATTCTGACCCCAGCGTGCGACTCGCTTCTGTACGTGCCCTGGAATCAATTCGGGAACCCAAGTCATGGCCCGCTCTCCAGCGCGCAGCAGAGCAGGACTTAGACCATGATGTGCGGGCAGCAGCGAAGGCGGCGTTAGCCACCCTTCCAGGCTTCTAGCAGGTTTTTGTCGCCAGGGCCTTGCTTGACAAGAAAAAAACACGCTTGTTATAGTGCCTCACGTCCCTTCGCTCGACGGCGTACCCCGTTCCGGCCTTCATCCCTCTCAAGTGTGAGGTTTGTTGCCACGCTGAGGGGCGAACCCATCCTCACGTTTCCAGGAGAAGCACCAATGTGGATCGTTGCCCTCTTTTCTTTTTGGCTCCTCCCGCTCACTGGTTTGTTGAGCCAGGCTTGGGCCGGGACCGAGCTGATTCCTAATGCGGCTCCACCAGGGGCGACCGTGACGATTGCAGGGAAGGGGTTCGGCCAATTTAAATCAACGCAGGAGAACCGGGTCTTGTTTAATGGAACGCCGGCTCTGATCCAGCGCTGGGAAACGGACCTCATCGGTGTGAAGGTTCCACTCCGGGCCACCAGCGGCCCGGTTGAAGTGATGAGAGGGAAAAAGAAGATACCTGCCGGAACCTTTGCGGTTCAGCGCCCGACGATTCACACTTTGCAGCCGACCGAGACGGTGCCTGGAGCGATTCTTCGGATCACCGGTGAGCATTTTGGGAATACAGCTGGCTCCAAGGATCCGAACACAATGTTTGGAGTCAATGATGTGCTTATCAGCGGGGTGCCGGCGCGGGTCAGAAAATGGCGAGACGACAACCTCGATGTGGAGGTTCCTGGGAATGCCGCGTCAGGCGATGTGGTTGTCCGACTCGCGTCATCGGACCCTCTGCCGGATGGATCTTGCTGCGCCCCGGTGGAATACAGCGTGAGTAACGCTCTGCCGCTGAAAGTGTTGCCCTCTGTCCGGGTTGATCCGACCAGCGGGCCGGTAGGGACCAAGGTGGTGCTGTTCGGAAAAGGATTTGGCGCAAGCAAAGAGTCAGGGGACGCGATCTTGTTGAACGGCCAGCCGACCACGGTGGCCAAGTGGACTGATGGGGTCATTGTGGCTCACGTGCCGCTGGGAGCTACCAGTGGACCAGTCGTAGTCAAACATGGAGAGACGCAGCGGACGGTGGGGAACTTCACGGTGCTTGTGACCAAAGCGACCGGCTTGTCGCCGGCCAGTGCACCGATCGGGAGCCTGGTGAGGATTTCCGGTGAGAATTTCGGGTTTTTCTCGGAGAGCGGCTCCACCCCCTTTGCGTTCGCTGACTTTGACAGGGGCGAGAATGGAGTGGAAATCGGGGGCGTGCCGGCCGTGATCTATCGGTGGCATGACAACAAGATCGACGTCTGGGTGCCATTCAGCGCCAAGAGCGGACAAGTCGTGGTTCGCCGCGGCGCGACCACTCCCAAAGCGGATGGCTCCTGCTGCGCTGAACGAGGGATTGTCTCCACAGTGGCCGGGACCTTCACAGTGGTCACCCCCAAGGTCGAATCGTTTGAGCCCGCCACCGCCGGGTTGGACGAGATTGTCACGATCAAGGGGTCCGGGTTCGGCAACTTCTTGAAGACCACAGAACAGACACAGCCTGGCCTCAATGAAGGGGGGCATGATTTCCTGCCGATCCAGTTAGGGGAGAATGTGTCGAGAAGCGAAGTGCTCTTTAACGGGGTCGCTGCCATTGTGGTGTCCTGGAGCGATACGGAGATCAAGGCGCGGGTGCCCAGACGGCCTGTATTCGGGGTCGGGAAAGCGAACGAATTTTATCCCGATCTGACCACGGGGCCGCTGATAGTCCGGCGAGGGTCGTGGGACTTGCTGTCGGACAGAAGCTGTTGCACCTCGAAGCAATGGGTGAGTGTGGTAGCTGGGGAGTTCACCATCGAGGCCAAGGGACTCCCGGATCAAGGTTATTTTAAGGATCCTGGTCCGAACCGTGGCCGAGACTGAGCTGTGCATGAAGCCTCAGGGTTGGATAAAGAGCTTGATTCTGATCTCATTGGTTGTGTTGGGGCCCGCCGTGACCAATGCGCCAAGGGCAGAACAGCCGAGCGTGATGCCGACGACGCAAAAGAGCGGGACCGAAGTCACTCTGATGAGCGTCTATTTTCTTGATGCCAAGGTTGGGTGGGCGGCTGGGGCCGGCGGGGCGATCCTGAAAACTGTGGATGGTGGCAAGCGGTGGAAGCCGGTGCCGAGTCGGACCGGTGTCCTGCTGACCGGGGTCTTTTTTGCGGACAGGTCAAGCGGCTGGGTAGTCGGGTCGAATGGAACCGTTCTCCATTCCAAAGACGGCGGGGAGACCTGGACTGGACAGCCCAGCGGGACGCAGTCCGCGCTCTACGGGATTTATTTCCTGACGCCCTCCTCGGGATGGGCTGTCGGCGCTGCAGGGACTATCTTGCACACGGAAGACAGCGGTGATCACTGGACAGACCAAACCAGCGGGACTAACGCGGTCCTCTACGCGGTTCATTTTTCTGATAAGGACCATGGGGGCACGGTTGGAGCTTTGGGAACCATCCTTTTAACTGAAGACGGTGGGCTGACTTGGACTGCTCAGGAAACCCAAAGCGCCGCCACCTTTTTTGACGTCTTTTTCACTGACCAACTGAACGGGTGGGCTGTCGGAAATGCGGGAGCAATGTTTCAGACGACTGATAGGGGCAAGCGGTGGATCGACCGTACCTTAGCCTGCGTCCGGACTTGTTCCAGGCTGACTGATCTGATCAAGATTCGTTTTACCAGCCCCAAGGCCGGCTGGATTGTTGGAGAACGGGGCTCTATTTTTCGTACGACTGACGCGGGCTTCACCTGGGTCGAACAGGAAAACGGGACCAAGGCTTCTCTGTTTGGTCTCTCGTTCCCCGATCCGAGCCACGGCTGGGCCAGCGGCGAACGGGGCACGATTCTCCACATCACGGCGCGCCAATGAAAGCATTGGGCCAGAGGCAATGGCTATAGGGGGTCGGAGCACTACCCCTCGTCTCGTGCCTCTCGCCACTAGCCTTTTCTCCTATCCCAGTTCTCCGACTCGACTCTGAAGGATGCTCAAAGCAGCCACCGCAGCCGTCTCAGCCCGCAGGATCCGCGTTCCTAAGGTGACAGGTGTAAACCCGTGCTCCAGGGCGATAGCCAGTTCTTCCCTCGCCCACCCCCCTTCGGGTCCCGTCGCAATCACAATGGTGCTCTCGGGGCCGCTCGGGAAGGGGATCGAGGCGAGACTTTGCGCAGGGCCTCGTTCACTCAAGATCAAGTTCACATCCGCAGGAGACTGTTTAGCAAAAAACTCAGTGGCTTCGCATGGAGCGGCTACGGTTGGAACCTCCCAACGTTCGGCCTGCTGAGCTGCCTCAAGCGCGATCCGTTGCCAACGTTGCTGTTGAGTTGAGACACGCCCTGCCTTGGGCCGAATGATCACGTATCGCCCCATGAGCGGCATGAACGAGGCGGCCCCGAGTTCGGTCGCTTTCTGAATAACCCAGTCCATTCGATCGCTTTTCAGCAGGGCCTGTCCGACCATGACAGCCGGACTTCGGCGCATTGGCCCGTCGTGCTCTTCCAGAACCTGGCCGACAAGGTGGTGACGGTCGAGTTGGGTCACCCGGATCAGGTGCCGCCGGCGTCGGTCATCTCCGACCCAGAGGGTCTCGCCGATCCGAGTACGGAGGCTTGTTCGTACGTGGTGGAGCAGGGGGCCCGTGATAGTCGCGGTCCCGTTCTGCACTTGGTCTGAGGCAATGAAAAAAACCGGCATGCGCCGAAGAGGCAATGCCCCGGCGGGCAGGGAGGCCACTCACTCAAAAAACGTTTTCATTTTATCGAAGAATCCGTCCCCCTCGGTGTCCGTGGACATCCCGCTTTCTTTTGCAAATTCCGCCAGCAACTCTTTTTGCTTGGGAGTCAGCTTGGTCGGAATCTGGATCTTGATCCTCATGAGCTGATCCCCAGTCTGATGGCCCTGAAGATTGGGGACTCCCAGTCCCTTCAGTCGAAGAACTTTGTCCTGCTGCGTACCAGCCGGGATTTTGATCACCGTGTTCCCGTTGAGAGTCGGGACCTCCACCTTGCCGCCGAGCGCGGCTGTGACGAAACTGACCGGCACATCGCAGAAGATGTCATTCCCCTTTCGCCTGAAGAAGGGATGAGGCTTGACGGCAATGGCTACGTACAGGTCGCCTGAAGGTCCGCCGTTCTGACCATGCTCACCCTCGTTGGCCAAACGTAACCGCATCCCCGATTCGACTCCGGCTGGAATGTGCACGGACAGCGTTCGTTCTCGATAGACCCGCTTCCGGCCTCGGCAGGTCCCGCAAGGGTCCGAAATAATCTGGCCGCTTCCCTCGCACTGGTTGCAGGGTCGGCTGACGCTAAAGAACCCTTGCTGGAAACGGAGCTCACCGGCCCCTTTGCAACTCGGACAGGTCTTCAGGGCGGCGGCGGACCGCGCGCCGGTTCCCTTGCATTCCTGGCAGAGTTCCCATCGCGGAAGCCTCAGCTTGGCTTCTTTGCCATAGACTGCTTCCTCGAAAGAGAGCTCCAGGTTGTACTGCAAGTCTGAGCCACGCTCTGCCCGGTGTCGTCCCCGACCGCCGCCTCCGAAAAAGTCCTCGAAGATATCGTTAAAGACGTCGCCGAACCCGCCGCGGCCGAAATCGAAGCCTTCGAATCCGCCACCAAAGCCTTGTGGTCCCCCGGCGTGTCCGAATGCGTCATAGCGCCTACGCTTCTCAGGGTCGCTGAGGGCCTCATAGGCCTCGTTGACCTCTTTGAATTTTTCTTCCGAGGCTTTTTTCTGCTGCTCTCCACTTTGGAGGTCGGGGTGGTATTGGCGGGCTAGCTTGCGGAAGGCTTTCTTCAGATCCTCGTCCGATGCGTTGCGGTCAACTCCGAGCGTTTCGTAGTAGTCGCGTTTTGCCACGTGAGCCATTTCGGTTCCGGGTGAGAAAGACCGGGCTCTGCGGCGGCAGAACCCGGTCCTCGCTAGCGGTATTGTAGCTTACTTTTTGTCTTTGTCCACCTCTTCGAATTCGGCGTCCACGACCTTGTCGTCGCTTTTCGCGGAAGCGCCGCCGTTACCTTGCGCTGGACCCTCAGACCCTGCCGCCGAGGCCGTGGCTTTCTTGTACATTTCCTCAGCCAGTTTGTGGGAGGCGGTGGTCAGGGTCTGCATGGCCGAGTCAATGGCCGACGGCTCGTTGCCTTCCATCGCCTTGCGGACCGCCGCGATGGCGTCTTTGATCTTGTTCTTGTCGTCGTCGCTGATTTTATCCCCGTGCTCCGTGAGGTTTTTCTCCGTGCCGTAGATCAGGTTGTCGGCTTGATTGCGGGCTTCGGCCACCTTCCTCCGCTGTTTATCATCTTCGGTATGGGCCTGCGCCTCCTTGACCATCTTCTCGATTTCGTCCTTGCTGAGACCGCTAGAGGCAGTGATCTTGATGGACTGTTCTTTCTGCGTGCCGAGATCCTTCGCCGAGACGTGCACAATGCCGTTCGCGTCGATGTCGAAGGTCACCTCGATTTGCGGCACGCCGCGCGGAGCCGACGGAATACCCACCAGGTCAAACTGGCCGAGCAGCTTGTTGTCATTGGCCATCTCGCGCTCACCCTGGAAGACACGGATCGTGACCGCGCTTTGGTTATCGGCCGCAGTGGAGAAGATCTGGCTCTTCTTGGTCGGGATCGTAGTGTTGCGATCGATAATATGCGTAAAGATGCCGCCCAAGGTCTCGATGCCCAGCGTGAGCGGGGTGACGTCCAGGAGCAGCACGTCCTTCACGTCGCCCTTCAGGACACCGCCCTGAATCGCGGCTCCAACCGCCACGACCTCATCCGGGTTGACCCCCTTGTGAGGCTCTTTCCCGAAGAACTCGCGCACCGTCTGGATGACTTTCGGCATCCGGATCATGCCGCCGACCAGCACGATCTCGTTGATGTCACGTGCGGTCACGCCGGCATCGGCCATGGCCTTCTTACACGGCTCGACGGTGCGCTGAATCAGATCATCGACCAGTTGCTCGAGCTTCGCGCGAGTGAGTTTTATCACCAGGTGCTTCGGTCCGTTGGCATCTGCAGTGATGAAGGGGAGGTTGATCTCGCTTTCCTGCGAAGAGGACAGTTCGATCTTGGCCCGTTCCGCTGCTTCTTTGAGACGTTGCAGGGCCATCCGATCTTTTCGAAGGTCAATGCCCTGGTCCTTCTTGAATTCGTCCACCAACCAGTCCATGATCCGCAGGTCAAAGTCATCCCCGCCGAGGTAAGTGTCCCCGTTGGTGGATTTCACTTCAAAGACGCCCTCGCCAATCTCGAGGATCGAAATATCAAACGTTCCGCCGCCCAGGTCGTAGACGGCAATTCGTTCGTCTTTCTTCTTGTCGAGCCCGTAGGCCAGCGAGGCTGCCGTCGGTTCATTGATAATGCGGAGCACGTTGAGGCCCGCGATTTGTCCCGCATCCTTGGTGGCCTGCCGCTGGCTGTCGTCAAAATAGGCCGGCACGGTAACGACCGCTTCGGTGACTTTTTCGCCCAAGTAGTCCTCCGCAGTTTGCCTCATTTTCTGGAGAATCATCGCAGAAACCTCAGCCGGACTGTAACTCTTCCCGCGGATCTCGACGTGGGCGTCTCCGTTGCTGGCCTCGACGATTTTATACGGCAGGCGTTTGATCGCTTCCTGGACCTGGCGACTATTGAACTTTCGTCCCATGAGCCGCTTGATCGAGTAGATGGTATTTTCCGGGTTGGTGATCGCCTGGCGTTTGGCGATTTGGCCGATGAGCCTCTCTCCTTTGTCTGTGACCGCGACGACTGAAGGAGTGGTTCGGCTTCCTTCCGCATTGGCGATGACCACAGGGTCTCCCCCGCTCATGATAGCGACGCACGAATTGGTTGTCCCGAGATCAATGCCTATGACCTTCCCCATGTGTGCTCTCCTTCCTCCAACAATTCCTGCCGGTTAGTTCGGTGCGCCACTCGATGACTCTTGAGGTCCTTCGGAGGCCGTTCCCTGGTCTGCTTGCTCGCCTGCCGAGACTGTGACCATAGCTGGCCGTAAGATCCGGTCGTGCAAATAGTATCCTCGCTGAAATTCCTCAACCACTGAACCTGCCGGGACGGTGTTCGATTCCACGCGAGCCACTGCTTGATGACAGGAGGGATCGAAGGCCTGCCCGACGCTGGCGATAGGGCGAACGCCACATTTTGCCAGGGTTTCCGCGAACTGCTTCAAGATGAGTTCGACCCCTTGGATGAGTCCGTCGCGTCCCTGGTTCTCCTTTGAAGACCGAACTGCACGTTCAAGGTTATCAATGATCGGGAGCAATTCCTTCAGGAGGCCCTCATTCACAAAGCGCGCATAGTCACGTTGTTCTCGCTGTGACAACCGCTTGTAATTGTCGAACTCGGCTGCCAACCGGAGATATTTGTCCTGTAACGCCTTGATCCCCTCCAATGAGTCTGGTTCCGTGACTGGGAAGTCTGGCCCTTCCTTGGATTCAGAGGACTTATGGCCTAACTCACTGATTGTATTTTGATTTTCGTCTTTTTCGTCCACAATTCAAACCTATACGGCCGTGAGATAGCCACCGGAAGTTCTAAAGTCAACCGGTTGGCTCACTTTTGTTGAAGA
>JBOHOI010000036.1:0-16391 GCA_050731155.1 Nitrospiraceae bacterium
GGCGTGTTCACACCGATCGCATGGGGAGTGTTGCAAGAGATTTCGCCAAGCCATCTGGTCGGTCGCGTGCTCACTATCTATGGCGCTGGCGCCATGGCAGCCTCAATTGTTGGCATTGCGAGCTTCGGATGGATCACACAGGAAGTAGGAGAACGTACGACTGTGCTGGGCATCGGCTTCGTTCTTTTTATGACCGCAGTAGTAGCCGCAGGGTTCAGCGGATGGGTGCGTACCCACCGACCCATGCCGACTTTACTCGACACCGCTCCGGGTACTCCCCTATCATGACACTCAGCAGGTGTGTGTGAACCATAGACGTTCGCACACTTCCGAATGGTTGGGAGTGACCTTTAACGCGAACTGAAGCATTGCTCGTAAGGAGGGCTCCTTGGACGATATTATCCGCGTCAATGATCAGTTTTATATTCTTGCCACTTCCCCGATGGCGGATGACCGCATCCGAGTGCTCAAACAGGGCGAAACCTTCGCCTTGTTTGACCGCTACGGAGATATCCAGTCTATCGGCCTGGGTGCTCAAGGGCTCTACCATGAGGGGACGCGGTTTCTTTCTCGTCTGAAACTGTTCCTTGCCGACGATCGTCCTATGCTCCTCAGTTCAACCGTGAAAGAAGACAACGCTCTGTTCACCGTTGACCTCACGAATCCCGACGTCTATCTCGATGGACAGGTGGTGATCCCCAGGGGAACCCTGCATCTCTTCCGCTCGAAATTTCTTTGGCAGGGGGCATGCTACGAGCGCCTCCGCGTTTCAAATTATGGTCATGTTTCAATGGACGTGGTTCTCTCCTTCAGCTTCCAAGCTGACTTTGCCGACATTTTTGAAGTCCGTGGTCGGAAGAGGCCGCGTAAAGGTCAGCATCTGGAAGAGGTAGTCGACTCAGAGAGCTTACATTTCGCCTATCAAGGGCTTGACGGAGTGATTCGACGGACCCATGTCGAATGCTCGCCAAAACCACAGAGGATTTCCCCTTCTCTGGTCGGCTTTCAGACCTCGCTTCGGCCGAAGGAGGAAGCGACGTTTTTCTTAACCGTTTCCTGCGAATCTGCTGACCGCGTCACATCTCGTCTCTTCTATGATCCCGCCTTACTTGAGGCAGAATACGCCCTGAAGACTGTGAAGGCCTTTGACTGTGTGATCGAAACGTCCAACGAACAGTTTAACGATTGGCTGAACCGCTCCCTGTCGGATATCCACATGATGGTCACAGAGACCTCCGAGGGACCGTATCCCTATGCAGGCGTGCCCTGGTTCAGTACACCCTTCGGGCGGGACGGCATCATCACGGCCCTCGAGTATCTTTGGGTCAACCCGGAGATTGCCAGGGGTGTGTTGGCATACCTGGCATCCTCCCAGGCAACGGAGATCATCCCTGAACAGGATGCCGAACCGGGCAAGATCCTCCACGAAAGCCGCAAAGGGGAGATGGCCACACTGGGTGAGATTCCCTTCGGGCGCTATTACGGCAGCGTAGACGCGACGCCTCTCTTCGTCATGCTGGCTGGGGCCTATTACGAGCGGACACAGGATCACGTTTTTATCGAGAAGATCTGGTCTCACATTGAGCTGGCCTTACGATGGATAGATAAGTTTGGAGATATGGATGGCGATGGATTTGTCGAGTACGCCCGACATGCTCCCAACGGCCTCGTGCATCAGGGTTGGAAAGACTCCCGCGGCGCGGTATTCCATGCAGACGGAACTCCAGCAGAAGGACCCATCGCACTCTGTGAAGTCCAAGGCTATGTGTACGAAGCAAAGTGCAGGGCGGCCGAACTGGCCTCTGCGCTAGGGAAGGCTGAAATGGTCCAACAGCTCTTGCGTCAAGCACAAGTCATCCGAGAACGGTTTGAACAGGCCTTTGGGTGTGAGGAGCTGTCGACGTACGCGCTGGCGCTGGATGGCTCCAAGAGGCAGTGTCAAGTGAGAACATCAAATGTGGGCCACTGTCTCTTCACAGGAATTGCCAGCCATGAACGCGCTCGATGCATTGCAGAATCTCTTTTGGGAAAAGACTTCTTTTCTGGATGGGGAATTCGGACCGTCGCCGCTTCGGAATCACGGTTCAATCCCATGTCCTATCACAACGGCTCGGTCTGGCCCCATGACAACGCCCTCATCGCCATGGGGCTGACCCGCTACGGACTGAAGGAATCAGTACTCAAGATTCTGACCGGGCTGTTCGATGCCAGCACCCTTGTGGATCTCCATCGCTTGCCCGAGCTCTTCTGCGGATTTGTTCGGCGTCCAGGCGAGAGTCCAACTCTCTATCCGGTCGCATGCGCCCCACAGGCCTGGTCGGCCGCTTCAGTTTTTATGCTTCTGCAAGCCTGCCTGGGACTCACGATTCAAGCTCATGAGACGACAATCTGCTTTTCATCTCCTGTGTTGCCGGCATTTCTTGAGAAGGTCCAGATAAAAAACCTCAGGATCGGAAAATCATCGGTGGATCTGACGCTGCAGCGTCATGACCACGATGTGGGAATCAATCTCGAACGCAGAGAAGGGCACGTTGAAATCGTCGTGAGAAAATGAGGGGGAAGACACAAGGAAGATATTGTCTACCCCCACTTCGCATACGGTTAAACAGGTAGTGCTTGAGAGGACCAAAGTCGCAATGGCAGACCGTCAAATGAGAGTTTATGAACGTGGCTACTGTCTTTCCTTCGGGACGAACTGCCCTGAACAGGACAACTTATTCGCTTGCAAAATCCCATGATAGCACGTAGGGTTCGATGAGTCATGCCAGCGGATCGGCTGACAAGATATACCGCTACAGCTGAGCCCTCTCTGCTGCTTCTTCACGGCACCTCGCTCCTATCCCTTTGAAAACTTATTCCTTATTCGTTTAAGGCAACCCAACTCGTCTGGGGGTCCGCCGCTTGCACATAGGAAGTGCAGGGCTGCGGGCAACCGTTTAAGCGTTCCCGGGCTTCGTTCTTGGCTGGCATTGATCGCCATACCATCAGGTGTATGCAATCTGGCCCGATGCGACAAATTTTCGGCTTAAAGAAGCCTTTTTGTCCAATTGAGCATTCGTTTGCGCAGCAACTATGAAAATGAATCCCAAACCCCTCTGCTTGCTGTCAACAGCTTCAGTCTCCACACAGTTTTGAAGGAGGTGCAACATGAAAGGAGTGTTGATCGTGTTGACCGTGATGGCGCTGAGTGCTGGGACAATGGAATCGATTTGTGCTGCCCAGCAGGACGCTGCACCCCAGACAGTCAAGGGCGATCTGCTGACGATCAAGGGAGATGTGTATGTGATCAAGGATCAATTCGGCCGGCTCGTGCGCCTCCGGATCAATGAGGAGACGAAGAAGGAGCGACTCGTCGTTCCAGGAGAAAGGATCGAGGTGGAGATGTGGCCAGATGGCCGCGCGGTTTCAATCAAATCCGCACCACAGTAAAAGAGGCTGTCGCTCCTCAGCCTCGCAAAAAGGACAGGAACGAGAAATGCACAGGCCGCACCCTTGTGGGAGAGTGTGCCACCGACGCGCTCCGACGGAACGGAGCGGATCGTGTCCTAATTCTGACCAAAGAACTGGTACGGCCGGGCGACGATGTGAAGTTATATGTCGGCGGTGACTTCGGATCGGTTCCGATTCGACATTCTCAACGGAGGACCAGCTTTTATGTCCAAGAGCGGCGACCGGTGCTGCTGTTAATCTCAGTATGGTTATGGTGATGATCAGGCCGGTTCAGAGAGTCAGCAACCTACTCACCCGCTCACAGGAGTGGAGAGTATGAAGAAATCCTTTCATGTGCTGAAGGGACAACTGGTTACGATACAGGGTGAGGTCTATGTTTTGTTGGATGCCGCCGGGAGGTTCGTGCGGGTGCCTGTCGACAACAATACCAAGAGAGACCGTCCATTTGTGGCCGGAGAGGAGATCGAGGCGCAGGTGTCACCAGACGGCCGCGCGCTCTCCCTCAAGCCAGCACAGTAAGTAGACAGGTGAGCGACATCCTTGAGAAAGGGAGGGCATGATCATGAAGAAACTAGCTGTAGTCATGGCATGGCTCGTCCTATGGGGTTGCCAAACAGACTCACCCATTCATGACACCGAGCCGCTAGCAGAACTCTTAACCTCTGAGTCCACGACTGTGACAGGAGAAGTCCTCGAAATCACCGGGACCTTCTATCTCACTCAGGATGCCCAGGGGCGAGAGGTCTTTGACGCGAAGGATGAAATCTACGTGGTCAGGGAAGAAACAGGCAACGAGGTGCCAGTGCATGTGGATGAGAAGACCAAGGTTGATCTGGACCGAAGGGTCTCCACTGGAGATGAGATTGAAGCCACGCTTTCGCCGGACGGCCATGCCGTCTTAATCAAGCCAGCCAGCTAGTCCAAACCCACGGTGGCTCTATGAGTCTGAACTGAGCCTTCAGACAATGGGACGTAAGTAACATCAAAAGGAGAAAGGGATGAACATCGCGCAAGTCTCTCCGCTATGGGAAAGTGTCCCGCCCAAGTGTTACGGCGGGACGGAGCGGATCGTGTCCTATTTGACCGAGGAAATGGTTCGACTGGGCCACGATGTGACGCTGTTTGCCAGTGGCGACTCCAAGACAGCCGCCCGTCTTGAACCAATCTGCCCTCAGGCGCTTCGTCTGCACAATGGGATGGTATGTCGCGACGCTCCGTTCACCCTTTTGTTGGAGCGGGCCTTTCGCCTCTCCGGGGAGTTCGACATTATCCATTCGCACCTGGACCTGTTGGGGTTTCCGCTGTGGCGCCGCTGCAAAGCACCGGTCCTCACCACGCTGCACGGGCGGCTGGACCTGCCCGAACTCATTCCCGTGTACCATGAGTTTGCCGAAATGCCGCTGGTCTCGATCTCCAACGCCCAGCGCCAGCCGCTGCGGTGGGTAAACTGGCAAGCCACGGTGCACCACGGCTTGCCACGCGACCTCTACGGGTTCCATCCCCATCCGGGGAAATACCTTGCGTACCTAGGGCGCATCGCGCCAGAAAAACGGCCTGACCACGCGATCGAGATCGCGAAACGCGTGGGGCTTCCGCTGCGCATAGCGGCCAAAGTCGACCCGGTTGATCTCCATTATTTTCACACCGAAATTGAGCCGCTGCTCGACCATCCCCTGGTGGAGTATGTCGGTGAACTGACCGACGCCGAGAAAGACGATTTTCTTGGGGAGGCCTACGCGCTCATCGCACCGTTTGACTGGCCTGAGCCGTTCGGGCTCGTGTTCATCGAATCGCTCGCCTGTGGGACGCCGGTCCTGGCCTATCGCCGGGGTTCGGTCCCGGAAATCATTGACGACGGCGTCACCGGCTTCGTCTGCGAAGGTCCAAGCAAGATGGCCGCTGCCGTCGAGCGGGTGTCTTTGATCGACCGGTACCGATGCCGGCAAGCCTTCGAGGACCGATTCACGGTGGAGCGGATGGTGCAGGACTACCTCGCAGTCTATGAGCAGATGGTGGGCGAGGTGGGGAACTTCACCGTTCCTGACAGAAGACGATTAGCTCAGAGACCCTCGGTCACCGCTCATGGGTTGTTGTAATCCCAATGAGATGAAAGGAGATGGGATGGTTGACCAGGCTGTTAGAGACCACATACCGGCGGAATCGTCACGCGCTGCCCATTCGGGATGGCACTTGCTCAAGACACGGGATTTCGGTCTGCTCTTTGCCGGCCAAGCCATCTCCCAGATCGGGGACGGTCTGAACAAGGTGGCGCTGCTCTGGTTTGTCTATGAGCTCACCGGGTCGGCGCTCAAGATGGTGGCGATCGGATTGTTGCAGACGATCCCACCCCTGGTGTTTGGGCCGCTGATCGGCGTCTATCTCGATCGGTTACCCAAAAAACCGGTCATGATCTGGATCGATCTCCTCCGTACCCTGCTAGTTCTTCTCATTCCCGTGCTCTACGCCCTCAACGCGCTCTCGCTGGAGCGTTTGTATCTCCTGGTGTTCCTGACGGCAATCGTTTCGACGGTTTTCGGGCCCGCCCTGGCTTCGGCTGTGCCGCAGATCGTCAATCGGCCGCAACTCACAGCGGCGAACGCCTTGATCCAGAGCACGACCAATGTTGGCATCCTGGTCGGCCCGGTGGTGAGCGGGTTCGGGATCGCGTTCATTGGGGCACAGAACGTCCTGTACGTGAACGCAGCTACATTTCTGATCTCAGCCTTCTGTTTGATGCCGATCAGGGTTCGTGAAGTCTGTGCCCGGGGCCAGAGGCAGGGCACATTGGGGGCATTGGTGCACGAGCTCCTGGTCGGATTTCGATTTGTGTTCGTCCAGCACCGGACGGTTTTCGTCCTCATGATGATCGCCACTCTGTACAATCTGGCGGCGAGCGCCTTCGTTTTCCTACTCCCCGTTTTTGGCAAACAATCGCTCGGCGTCGGCCCCATCGAGTTGGGATGGCTCTGGTCGGCCCTTGGCATTGGCATGTTGGTAACCTCGGCCTGGCTTGCGTGGATCAGGCAAGGGGATCTCCACGACCGGCTGCAGATTATTTCCCGATCCATGGCTGTTGGCGGGATAGCCGTCTGCAGCCTGAGTTTACTTGAAACCCCGCTGCTGGCGACGGCGTTGGTTATTGTCATCGGCGGCAGCACGGCTCTCTTCACGCCGGTTGTCTGGGCCTTGCTCCAGGACGTGACCCCGGCGCACCTGCTAGGCCGCGTGTTCACGACGTTCAGCACCGGAAGCATGTCTTCCGCCATGGCCGGCATGGCTGGTTTCGGATGGGCAGCCGACACGGTCGGGCCAGCCGCGAGTCTCATCGGCATCGGACTGATCCTGCTTGGAACTGCGACGGTCGCAGCCATGTTCAGCCGCCGCTGTGTGGCCCTGCATGTGGCCCAGGCCGCGTAGCCGGCCTGCAGTGGACCAGACGGGGAGGAAAGAAGGAGGGAGACCATGCACAACTCACGACCGAAGCCTGCCGTTCACCGGATTCGCCTTGCTTGGTTAGGCAAGAGCGACAGAACAGGGCGAGGGAACAATATGTGCGTCACACAAAGTATCCCGATCGTGAAGGCTATGGCATTCATTGTTGCAGTTCTCTTGATCATCAGTTGTACAAGTCTCTCTGATACAAGCAGAACGGGTAACATTCATTATGTCCGGATTGATAGAGAAGTTTCGCCAGCTGAACTGTTGGTCAAAATCGGAGATGAGATCAGGTGGGTCAATCTGAGACCCTTTCCTGCCAGAGTTGTGTTCCGTGACGGGGTGGCAGCTCACGTGTCGTGCCGAGATGGATTTACGAGTTGGGGAATAATGCGGGCCTCGGCGACGATAAAGCCGGACGAGTATGCGAGCCTCTGCTTTTCGGAAGCCGGCGTCTTTCACTACGAGGTCCGGTTGGAATCCAGCGCCTCAACCGATGTAGTAACCCGTCCCGGGACGATACAGGTTGGATAGTCGCGGATAGGAGGTCATGGTCATGCACAATGGATCACGTATTGTGATGATAGGCGGACTCGCTCTGGCAGCAGGTCTCGCCATGGGAGTCGCCACCGGCGTGCTGCTGGCTCCGCGCCCAGGAAGCCACACTCGCCGGCAGTTTCGCAGTTTGGCTGATGACATCGGAAAACATGCAAGCCATATCGCTGAGGAAGTGACGGAAGCGGTCAACGAGGTGATCGAACATGGGAAATGTCTGGCGAGATAAGAGGGGCTTCAGGACAAGGAGGGACTCCATGATATGTCCGCGTTGTCGAGGCATGTTGGTTCGTCACTGGTTCATGGAACTCTTGGACAAGACTGGTCAGGAGCACTGCAAAGGATAGCGTTGTGTCAACTGCGGAGATCTCCTGGATCCTGTCATCTTGCAAAACGAAGCTCGTCGTTCGGTCAAGACCTCGACAGCTCCTTTGAGAACTTGAGGGCAGCCTCCTCAGAAGAGGGCCAGTGATGAATGGCACGGCGCGCTGGGCGCTTCCCCCGCTCACGGCCTATCGCTCGATGCGAATTGCCCACACCCAGCATCTTGCAGAAGACGGCATTCACAGAGCATAAGTTTTGGGGGTTGACGTGCAGGTCCTGAAACCTCGAAAATGATCGGTGTAGAAAATGATCCGCTGATGCGAAGGCCAGAGCCGGCTCCTGCCGGCCGGTTTTCCAAGGAGAGCAAAGTGGAAACGTCATCCAGAACCCATCTGATCGTCGTGTCGAACCGGGAACCGTATGAGCACCGACGGCTCAAGGACCGCCTGGTCTGTCGGCGTACTGATGGGGGACTCACCTCGGCGCTGGATCCGGCGTTACGCCGCCTCGGAGGGACCTGGGTGGCGTGGGGAAGCGGCGAGGCAGATCGAGATGCCGTTGGGCCTGGAGCCGTCGTCGAGGTTCCATCGGAGTCTGATCCTCACACCTACGGGCTCCGACGGGTCTGGCTGAGCCGAGATGAGGTGAAAGGCGGCTACCTCGGCTACGCGAGCGAGGTGCTCTGGCCGCTTTGTCACGTGACACTGGATCGCGTGGCCTATCTCAAGGCGTTCTGGAACGCCTATCGCGCCCTGAACCATCGGTTCGCCGACGCGGTCCTGGAGGAGTTCCGAAAACAGCCTAGGCCTGTGTGGGTCCACGACTTTCACCTCGCGTTGCTCCCTGGCTTGCTCAAGCAGGCGGTTCCGGATATGAGGGTGGCGCTGTTCTGGCACATCCCTTGGCCCGGGCCGGATGTGTTCCGCATCCTGCCGGAACGCCGTGATCTGCTTGAGGGGCTGCTGGCGGCGGACTGCCTGACCTTTCAGACCGCCGGATATGTCCGGGAGTTTGCGGAGTGCGCCCATCAGTTCCTGGGGGCCGAGGTGGACAGGACCTCTGACACCGTCCAGCACCGTGGCCACATGACCAAGCTCACAGCACAGGCCATCAGCGTAGACTTTCGTTCTATTTCTGACGTAGCCAAGACAGCCGAAGTGGAAAGCCTCATGACCCTTGCGCGCCGGCGGCTCGGCATCCGTCAGGGCATTCGCATGGGACTCGGTGTGGATCGGTTGGATTACACCAAGGGCCTGCTCAAACGCCTCTGGGCCCTGGACACATTCTTCACGCGATACCCCCACTACCGTGGCAAGTTCACCTTTGTCCAGATCGCGGTGCCGACCAGGAGCGAGGTGGAAGCCTACCGTCGCTATCGGGAAGTGATCAGGGAGACTGCGGCGGAGATCAATGCACGCCATTGCGGTGGCGGGTGGCACCCGATCGAGTATCTCGAGGGCCGGATCGGGTTCTCCGCACTAGTCGCGTACTACCGAATGGTAGACCTCGCGTTGGTGAGCTCCGTGTATGACGGGATGAACCTGGTGGCCAAGGAATATGCAGCCTCCCAGGTGGACGAGGCCGGTGTGTTGCTGGTCAGTCAGATGGCCGGTGCAGCCGACGAATTGACCGACGCATTGATCATTAATCCGTACGATCCCGAAGGGCTGGCCGATGCCTTGAAGCAGGCGTTGGAAATGCGAGAAGAGGAGCGGCGGCGCCGAATGAGCGCAATGCGAAGACATCTGCAAACAAATGACGTCCATGCCTGGGTGGATCGCTGCCTTCGCGATGCCGGCCTGCGGTCGAGCGGCGCGGAGGTTCTGGTTGGATGAGACGGAGATCCTCGCTTCGCGCTAAGCTGACAACAATTCCTCCTCATCGCCTCCTTGTCTTTCTCGACTATGACGGCACCCTGACCCCAATCGCCCAGCGTCCGGAGGTAGCCAGACTCAAGGCTTCCGTCAGACGGACGCTCAGCCAACTGGCGCATTCCATACCGGTGGTCATTGTAAGCGGACGCGCGCTTTCCGACTTGGAGAAACGCGTGGGGGTGCCGGGCATCCGGTACGTGGCTCACCATGGACTCTTGTACAAGGAACCAGGCTCTGCAATCCATTGGGTGGGCCGACGGCCTCTCCGCAGTGTAGTCCAGGCTTGGGCTGGAGCCCTTAAACGTGCTACAAGGGGCATTGCAGGCGCCCTCGTCGAGGATAAGGGAGTCACCGTCGCGTTGCATGACCGGCTGGTCCGGCCAGCCGATCGCGCCAGGCTGCGCCGGCTGGCACTCCACGCCCTGGTCCCATGGCTCGCAAGTAAAAAAGTGGCGCTGGTACGCGGCAAACGGGTGCTTGAAGTGAGGCCGGTCGGGGCATGGAACAAGGGAACAGCGGTGACCAGACTTCTCCGCCAGCCCTGGGCCCGTGGTCGTGTTCCAGTCTATTTCGGCGACGACCGGACGGACTTTGATGCATTCCGAGCGGTGCGAAGCCATGGTCTCGCGGTGCGAGTCGGCGGGAGGCGAGGTGTGGCCGGCGAGGATGCTTGGCTGTCCAGTCCCAACAGGCTGGAATCCCTGCTTTGCTGGCTCTCAGCAAGGGTTAACGACGCCGAAAGAGATGTCCTGTGAGGATCGAGCTGCGAAAGAACGGGACCAGAAGGGTCCTAACGACTGCCACGCAGTGCCTCCTAGTTGGGGGCATGATGCTCCTCCTGCTTTCCGCCTGCGCCCTTTCGCGAGAGCAGTCCAAGACCTCCAGAACCGCCACCGAGCAACTGCTCGTCAGCCAAGCTCTGGAGCGAAGCCTGAGCCGCGTCTCCGTTCCGCTCCCTGATGGCAGCTCGGTCGCCGTTGAGACAACAGGAATGAAGGACACTGACACTGCCTTTACCCGGGAGCTGGTCGCCAGCCGGCTGGCGATGCGTGGCCTGCGTGTTCAGAAAAAAGAGGAAGAGGCCAACTATCTCGTACGGGTGATCATTCAGACGCTGGGGACTGATCAGGAAACTTCATTCTTTGGTATGCCCCCCGTGACGAGCGTCCTATTGCCGATTGCCCTTCCGGAGCTCGCCATCTACAAACATATGCATCAACGGGGCGTCGTGCGGCTGCACTTGGAGGTCTTTGAGCGAGCCACCGGACGTTTTATCACCTGGACACGTTGGTATGAGGGATCGACGTACTTCAACCAATATACGCTGTTTTTCTTCATCGGCTTTCGCTCGACGGACCTAACTGAGCCTGGTGACGAGAACCGCTTGCTGGAGCGCGTTCGCGGGACTTAGACGCGCGTGAAAGCATTCCCACGCGGTTATGATCAGGCGAATCAAGAGTATTAATGTGGAGAACCGTGCGCTCCTCTGGGTTCTGGGTCTCGGACTTTTCTCACTGGCCGGTTGCGTAGGAGAAGAGTCGATCATCAATCTGGAACTCCGCGGTTTTCCACCAGCCGTCCGGACTGTGGCGCCACAGGACAGCAGGCTCAAGGTCGCCGTCGCCCCTTTCGAGGACGCACGGGCCGAGCCGGGTCCCATAGGGACTCGCAGGCATCTGGGATGGAGCGAGACCCCCTTCTATGTGATTAGCGTCGGACTCGGCGAGGGAGTGACCCTCGTACTGATTGATGAGCTGAAATACAGGAAAGGCTGGGATGCATGGTTGGCGAAGCCGGGGGTAACAGCGCCGGACGGCGGCTCTGACGTCACGATCAACGGACAAGTTGTGAAATTTGTCGCCAATGCCAGGCCATGGTTCGGCCTAACCGAGATCACAGTCAGCATGGAGCTGGCAGTGCACGCGTTGAACGTTCGGGATGGGACCGAGGTTCGTCTCGTTCTCGTCGGAGACGGCTCGCGACGGGTCTTCTTGTTTAAACAAACGGACATGGAGGAATTGCTCAACGCGGTACTTAGGGAGAGCCTCAAAAAGCTCCTCGAGGTGACGAAGGTAGAGCATCAAGCCCTGCGACTGAAGCAGCCCACCGGCGCTATTCGAGAGCAGCCTGCGCGCAACCACGGCCACCACCGCATAGTTCCTGGTTGACGGTTGAGCGTCGCAAGGTTACTCTATCAATGGACGTCTAACACCACTCCTAACGGAATCCTCACATCAATTGACGAGGTGGATTTCATGGCGATGGCCCCCAAGCGGCCGGTCCTCCCTGACGTGACCCTCCTGACCGATCAGGATCTCTATCTCTTCAACGAAGGGACCCATGTCCGACTCTATGAGAAGCTGGGAGCCCATCCCATGACCGTGGATGGAGTAGAGGGAACGTATCTCGCCTTATGGGCGCCAGATGCCGAGCAGATCTGCGTGATGGGGGATTTCAATGGATGGAACAAGACCGGCCCCTCTTTGCGTCCGCGAGGCCACTCAGGGATCTGGGAAGCCTTCCTTCCCGGTCTCAAGAAAGGAGCCATCTACAAGTACCGCATTGTTTCTCGATACCACGGCTACCAGGTTGACAAGGCAGATCCTCTGGCATTTCACCACGAAACGCCTCCCAAGACCGCCTCCATCGTCTGGGACCTCGAGTACGAATGGAAAGACCAAGACTGGATGGGAACGAGACGCAGCCGCAACAGCCTCAATGCTCCCATCGCCATCTACGAGGTCCATCTGGGCTCCTGGAGACGTGTGCCCGAGCAAGATTCTCGCTCCCTGACCTATCGAGAGCTGGCTCCTCAACTGGCCGAGTACGTCACACAGATGGGGTTCACCCACGTCGAAATTTTACCCATTATGGAGCACCCCTTCTACGGCTCCTGGGGCTACCAGACCACAGGCTACTTTGCGCCGACCAGCCGACATGGGACTCCGCAGGACTTCATGTACCTGATTGACTGCCTGCATCAACACGGCATCGGCGTGATCCTGGATTGGGTTCCCTCCCACTTCCCGACCGACGAGCACGGACCCGGCTTCTTCGATGGAACGCACCTCTACGAACATGCCGATCCTCAGAAGGGGTTCCACCCTGACTGGAGCAGCTTCATCTTCAACTACGGGCGGAACGAGGTTAGGAGCTTCCTGCTCAGCAGCGCCCTCTTCTGGCTGGACAAGTACCACATAGACGGACTGCGGGTGGACGCCGTCGCCTCGATGTTGTATCTGGACTACTCCCGGAAAGAAGGGGAATGGGTTCCCAACCAATACGGCGGGAGAGAGAACCTGGAAGCCATCGCCTTTCTGCGCCACTTCAACGAGCAAATCTATGCCAACCATCCTGATGTCCAGACCATCGCGGAAGAGTCCACCGCCTGGCCGATGGTCTCCCGGCCCACCTATGTGGGGGGCTTGGGCTTCGGGCTCAAGTGGGACATGGGCTGGATGCACGACACGCTGGAGTACATGTCTAAGGAGCCGATTTATAGAAAATACCATCACAACGACCTGACCTTCCGCATGCTCTACGCCTTTCACGAGAGCTTTGTCCTGCCGCTGTCCCATGACGAGGTCGTCCATGGCAAGGGGTCGCTCTTGGGGAAGATGCCGGGAGATGACTGGCAGAAGTTCGCCAACCTCCGACTCCTGTTCGGCTACATGTATGCCCAGCCGGCAAAGAAGCTGCTCTTCATGGGCGGCGAGTTCGGCCAGTGGCAGGAGTGGAAGCACGAGGAGAGCTTGGAATGGCATCTACTGCAATATGTCCCGCACTTCGGCCTGCAGAGATGGGTCGCGGATCTGAACCAACTCTACCGGAGCGAACCGGCCTTGCATGAACTCGACTGCGACCCGGCCGGCTTCGAATGGATCGACTGCAATGACACCGAGAGCAGCATCATCAGCCTCCTCCGCAAAGGCAAGTCATCGAGCGATCTCGTGCTCGCCATCTGCAACTTCACCCCTGTGCCCCGCTTCAACTACCAGGTGGGCGCCCCGCGTGGCGGCTTTTGGAGAGAGCTCCTCAATAGCGACGCAGCGCAATACGGTGGGAGTGGCCTGGGGAACCTGGGCGTTGTTGAAGCAGCTCCCATGCCCTTGCACGGTCGCACACATACCCTCGCCCTGACGCTGCCGCCTCTTTCCACCCTGTTCTTCAAAAGCGTGGACGAATAGCTTGGACGAATCGCTCGGAGCAGGAAAGGACGTTGACGTGCCTTCGCGAGAACATGCAGGCTAAGGGTTCTTATCCGGTTGGCCGTACGGAATAAATTGCTCGTCCACGATCTTCTGTCCTTCCTTGGAAAGAGCGAACGCGATAAAGGCTTCGGCCACTGGGTTCGCCTTTTTGCCTGACAGGAGAAGAACCGGCCGTCGAAGTTTGTACCGTCCGTCTTTGACGGTTGGTTCGGCCGCTTCGGCCCGGTCAATGATGAGCGCGCGGATCGGCATTCCGTACTGCAAGGCCGCTAGAGCCGCGCCGAGAGGAAGATAGCTGACAGCCGAAAGATTGCCACCGACTTCACTCAATACTTTTTGATCCGAACGGAACACCTTGGCCGAGTCGGGAATCTGCCCGGCAATCCCAAGAGTCTTCTCGAAGCCGGCATTGAGATTGCGATTCGGTGGACGCCGAATTAACTGCACCCGGGCGTCGGCGCCTCCGAGTTCTGACCATGACTTGACTTTGCCGGTGAAGAGAGCAGCAACCTGTTGCGACGAGATTTCTTCGACCGGATTCGAGAAATTCACAATCACCGCAATCCCATCCCAACCGATTGGTGTTGCGGTCAACTCTGAGTCCTCCTCTCCCGTCACGGCTATATGTGCTTGACCTGCCTTGACCATGTCGATAGCTTTCAGATTCCTGTCCCATCTGATGTCTATCACACTGCCAGGGTTCGCCTTTTCAAACGTATGGGCCAGCTTTTCGATCAGAGGACGCTCAGGTCCATACCCAGCGATGACCATCCCCCCTAAAGTGCCAGCCGAGGTGGCCGAAACCGGCACTAGCGCGTTCGCTATCACAAATATGCTGAGCATGCCCCGTACTCCTAGAGGCATAAAACGTTCCTCCATTCGCATACCACCACGTGTCAGCTCGCGGCTCGGCTCGGTGGTGGGCCGGTTAGTAAGTGTGCAGGAGATTCAGGACGGCCTGGTTCCAGCCGGCCGGTCCGACACCCTGAGCGCGGGTCAGGTTGGGAAGTTGCACTTCGGGGTCATAGGAGCCGTCGCGCTTTTGCACCAGAATGGGACGGTCCACCGCAGCCAGCATTGGCAGGTCGTTCAGACTGTCGCCGATCGCGACAGTGACAAGTTCGCCACGTTGACCATTGAATTGACGACGGTAGCAGTCAATGAGCAGCCGGCAGGCCCGCCCTTTATCGCACTCGCCCATCAGATGATAAAAGCGTCCTCCCTTGGTGCAGCGAAGCCCTCGCGCATCAATCTCCCGCTGCACCTCCTTTACCATTGTGTCAGAGCCCTCGATCACAAAGGGCTCGTCGTACTCCCGCTGCTTGGCTAGGAGGGCATCAGGCTGGCTGAGCCCGGTCCTCTCGGCTATTTCCTCTGCCGACATGTCCCCGAATCCTCTCAAGGGAGCCCCAATCCTTTGCTCGATTTCCTTGAGGGTGGCCCGCAGCCGGACGTAGGGTATCCCGATCTCGATTACTTGGTAGGGACCGCGCAGCGCAGCCTCCTCTAACGGGAAAGCAAAGAGCCCTTTCGGAATATAGAGCCCTCCACCGTTCTCAACAATGAAGGGGTGCTGATGATTCAAGCGGAACCTGATTGGCTCGATCTCGGCTCGCGTCTTGCTGGAAGCAAGAATCAGCGGGATGGTACTGGTTCGAAGGAGATTCAAGGCCTCGCTGGCGGCCTCGAATGAGTAGGTGACCGGATCGAGAAGGGTCCCATCCAGATCTGTGAACACAATCATCTTCGGCGCGCGGTTGTCCATCTCGCCTGATTATTCCTGGATGATTGAAATCACACACACGATACTGGAAGCACCGACACACCGCAACCACGGAAGCGGAATTGACTTCACTACACAAACGCTTCACACTTGGCCTGGCGCTTCATTAGTGATCGGCCCTACATGTGGACTCCTCAACTCAACGCGGTCCTCGGCAGTCTTGCAGTGACCATCGGCTTTTGGCTTACGTGGGGTGAGATGCCGCTTGCCTTGGCAGTCGTCGTGGCCCTCTGTACCGCTGCGTTTCTCACATGGCAAGGGTCCAGGATTGCAATTGTCTGGGCCTGGGCTACGTTGCTGCTTGGCGTGGAAAGCCTCGCCTGGCCGATTGTGACGATGGTTCAAATAAGGTTGACCGTGGCAGAACCTACCGATGAACAGATGGGACGAATCCTGACCGCAGTCCTCTTCGGCCTCTTCTCATCGATCTTCTGGTTGACCTTCGCGTACGGTATTTTCAAGTGGGTCTGGCGAAAAGAGGCAGAGGCAGCCGCATCGGCCAGCAACAAGGAGCTCAGAAGGCAGGTCGGTCAAAAACCCCGCTAGACTCACACTATTTTATCCCTCCATTTTCGAGATGACTGGGGTCGCCCCCCTACTGCGCGGTCCGTAGCTCCACCCCGCCCATACTCTTTAGGGGGGTGGCCAGACCGTCCTTTACTGCGCGCACCGAGCGAGCACCTCTTGCTCTCACATCCTCCACCGTTAGCAGGGCGACCAGGGAATTCCAACTGCGGCCGTCCAGCGACGGCCTGCTCT
>JBOHOI010000037.1:0-16267 GCA_050731155.1 Nitrospiraceae bacterium
GGCGCGGGCTCCACTGGTGGATCGAGCGCGCAAACAGTTCCTTGCCGGTTCCACTCTCGCCCAGCAGGAGCACGCTGGCATCGGAGTTGGCCGAGCGCTGCGCCGCCTCCATGACCGCTCTCATGTTCTGGCTCGTACCGACGATAGTCGCATACCGGGTCTCCACCTCTGAACGGAGACAGGCGACGTGGCGCGAGAGCGACTCCCGCTCCACGGCCTTTCGAATGACGATCGAAAGATGGTCCACGTCGAAGGGCTTGGTCAGAAAATCGTAGGCGCCTTCCTTCATCGCTTCCACCGCCGCCGCGATCGAGCCGTGTGCCGTCATCACGATCACCGGCAGGTCCTGTCCGTTCTGCCTGTGCCGGGAGAGCTGTTTCAGCACACCCAAACCCGACAACTTGGGCATTTCGAGGTCCAGCAGGACCAGATTGGGAGTGTCCTGTTCGATCAGCTCAAGCGCGCGAAGCCCATCGCGCGCTGTGATGGTGTCATAGCCCAGGGACTCCAGCCGGTCGCGGAGGGTGGTGACAATGTCAGGATCGTCATCCACGACCAGGATTTTGATCTTCATCGCAAACCCGTTAGGCGTGAAGCGTCAGGCGTGAGGTGATCCATGTTCATTCCTCGAATACGTTTATCACGAGGCCGGTGAGAGGTTTCGGGAAAAAATAGGTGGACTTGTGCGGCATCCGATCGCCGGCTGCCGCGACGGCCTGGACCTCGCTCACCTTCGTGGGATTGAGCAGCAGCGCCGCTTCGGCCGTTCCTTGGCGAACCCAATCAAGGGCCTCGTCATCGTCCTTCGTATAATAGAGGATGGCATCTTCGCTTGGATCGGATGCGATCAAAGGGCTCAGAATCTGCGAATGGAGGATCGAGACGTCCAGCCGATCTCGCGCAGAGGTGCCGGTGCGGGAGCGATGCTCGGGTCGGAGGCCAAGCAGCAAAAATGCCTGTACCCCTCGCAGCGCGAGGCCAAAGACCTGTCCGGTCTGTCCTCGAGCCCGAAGGGTCCGAAGAAAGCGCCTGCGCGTCTCAGCCTCTGTGTCGCCGGTGAACGAGACTGCTTCGATCTCGAATCGGTCGCGCAGACGATCCCTGATCTGAGCAACCGTGGGGACCGGCGTGTTCAGCACGCGATGGGTGGGGAGAATGGTGAGCCCGGGGTCTTCAAGGCTTGAAAACAACATGAGCACTCCCTCATACGGCTGCAAGCCGCCGGATGTCTGCTGACCGGTCTGCCGGCGCCTGAGGCGCCGGTAGGTGAGGGCCGCCTCGTACCGATGGTGGCCGTCGGCGATGAAGAGGGGGTTGGGCTGCATCGCTTCAGTGAGCTCATGAAGGATGTCTCGATCTGTCATGGCCCAGAGCTGGTGGCGGAACCCGGCATCATCCCGAACCTCAATGCGCGGTCTGTCCACATTGACTGACTTCTCGATGAGCTGGTTGACTGTTCCCTCACGGTCGGAGAAGAGCGAAAAGATCGGGCTGAAATGAGCTCGACAGGTCTCGAGCAACTTCAACCGGTCCGTCTTGGCCGCGGACCTCGTGTTCTCATGCGGGAAGATGCGGCCGGTCCCGAACTCTTCCAACTCCACGAGCGACAGGAAACCCTTGAGGACGCGGCGGTCTGCGCCGGGCTCGTCTGATGGAACCCTGTACTCGATCCTGTAAGGATAGATCGCCGGCTCAGGGTCGCGGCGTAGGGCGCCGCGCGCCAGCCAGTCACGCAGGAGGCTCGCGGCGCGAGTATAACGGTTCTGGGAGGGTCCGTCGTCCGGTTGGTCCAACCCCAGTTCCAGCCGGATCACGTTATTCGGATGGCGGGCGTGGAGGGCTTTCTGGGCCTCTGTGTCAATCACGTCGTAGGGGGGTGCCACCACGTTCCGAATGTCGCCCACGACTTCCTGGCTATACAGCGTCCCGTGAAACGGGAGAATGTTGGCCATCCCTACACCCCGTGAAGCGTGAATCGTGAAGCGATTTTCGCACCTCGCACCTCGTGAAGCATATCTCGTTCCGAAATTCGGACGCTTCACGTTTCACGAACGACGAGCCACTCAGCACGCACGACGCTTCACGTATAACGCTGAACGAATAACGAAAAAGCTAACGGTACCGCTTCACTTCGAACCGTCGGATCTCAACCGGGTCGTCGTGTCCGAGGCCCGCTTTCTTCCGGGCTACTTCAAGCTGCTCTGCGACCGAGTTGATTCCCTCAATGTCTGGCAACAGGACACTGTGCCGAGTGACCGATCGCAGGATGATGCCGTACCGTCGGTGATCCAGCCCGGAGAGGTCGAGCACCGGCTCAGCCGGCCCAAGCACGTCAACGGAAATCTCCAGTTCGTGCAATTCAGACCACTCGATCGGGGGAAACCGCGGATCGCGCGTGGCCGAGCCGATCGCGTTCTGGATGACCTCCACGGCCAGCGTGACGTGGATTGGTTCAGTCGTGCCCACACAGCCACGCAGTTCACCATGACGCTTCAGACAGACGAACACGCCTGCCGGCACCCCCGCGTCCGGCATTTCGGCGAACAGGGTATCCGGCGGTTCGATGACGCGCTGGTCTGACAGAAACGTTGCGATCGCCTCCGCCGCCAACCTGACCAGCGGGTGGGCTGTATCGAAGAACATCGGCAGCCGCTCAAGAAAACTCTCAGCGACCAACAGTCAGCCTGGGACAGGAATGCTGAACGCTGATCGCTGAGGGCTGAATGAATGCCGTGGGATGCTACCGATCGCGGGTGACCATGTAATCCGCGACGACCGACAATGCGCGTTTCGGCAAGGAATCCTCGAATACGCCCAAATCACGATTGGCTGCGGCCACGAAGGTGCTGGCGTGCTCCATCGCGTAGGTGATCGAGCCATACTCCTGCATGAGCGAGATGATGCGGAGGAGATCGGACTCGGTCAGGGTCCTGGTCTCCATCCGGTCCTTGATCATCTTCCTGTCCAGGTCCGAGCAATGTTGCAGGAGGTGCAGAAGTGGAAGCGTAGCTTTGCCCTGCCGGAGATCCTGCCCCAAGGACTTGCCTAGACGGTCTCCGTTCGCCGCGTAATCGAGCGTATCGTCGGCCAACTGAAAGGCGATCCCGAGATGCTGGCCAAAGCGGAACAGAGCCGCCTGCTTGTCGGCCGGTGCGCCGCCGATGATGCCCCCGATTCGGCAGGCTGCCGCAATCAGACCAGCGGCCTTATGTTCGACGATGCGCAGGTATTCCGTTTCCGTAATGAGAGGGTTGCCGTTGTAGTAGAGTTGCAGCACCTCGCCCTCAGCCATTTTCCGGCAGGCTTCAGACAGGGCTTCATTGATCGCTTGGTTTCGAAACCCAACGATCTGGCAAATGGCTTTGGAGTACAGGTAATCACCGACCAGGATGCTGATCTGGTTGCCCCATAGCTTGCGGGCGGTCTGGCGGCCTCGACGCAAGTCAGCATCGTCGACCACGTCATCGTGCAGCAGCGTCGCCGTGTGGATATATTCGACCAGGCTCCCAAGAACCAAGTGCTCTTTGGCGGAGTAGCCACAGACTCGCGCGCAGAGGAGCAGGAGCAGAGGACGGAGGCGTTTTCCGCCGCTGCTCAGGATGTGGGCAGCCACCGTATTGACGAGGGCCACATTGGAATCGAGGTTCTTTCGGACCTGGTCCTCGACCCCCCCGAGTTCCTCACGGTAGGCGTCCCAGACGTCCGCCATCGTGTGGATCGTCGAGGTCGCAGGTCCGTTTATCATGCGAAGGATACTAGGGCAGGGCGTTCGGGATTGTCAAGCCTCTTTGCGCGCGAACGTCGCCGATTTCCGCGCGTTTGGAGCGTGTAGGGAGTGGGGCAACCGGTCGTCCTTTGCTTGACAGAACGACGCGGTATCCAGTATGGTGACACTTCAATTTTCCGTGTAATTTTCATGCCATGACCGAGGTCACGGTCCCCGGGTCGGTGGTCCCTTCCCACACCCGTCCCGACCCGACGGTCACGCATCCAGCACCGCGAAAACTGGACAGGAACTAGGACAAGGATGAACTTCCCAGGACTACCTCCCAAGCAAGGGCTCTACGATCCTCGGTACGAAAAAGACGGCTGCGGGATCGGGTTTGTGGTCAACATCAAGGGGCAGAAGTCCCACAGCATCGTGGAGAAGGGCCTGCAGGTCCTTCAAAACCTCTACCATCGGGGAGCGCAGGGTTGCGATCCCTGCACCGGCGATGGGGCCGGGATTCTCCTGCAGATCCCGCACGAGTTCCTGAAGCGCGCCGCAGCCGATGCCCGTGTGAAGCTGCCGAACGCCGGAGAATATGGCGTCGGGATGGTCTTCCTGCCCCGCGATCCCAGCTCGCGCAAGCAGTGCGAGACGCTCTTTGAGAAAGTGATTGCGGAAGAGGGGATGCGGCTTCTGGGCTGGCGCGATGTGCCGGTCAAGAGCGATGCGATTGGTACGCAGGCGCGCCGGACGGAACCGGCCATCCGTCAGGTCCTCATCGCCCGAGACATCCTGAACGAGGGGCAGTTCGAGCGCAAACTCTATGTGATCCGCAGGCGCATCGAAAATGCGATCCGGGAGTCCGCGATCGAGGGTCGGGAATACTTTTACATTTCCAGCCTGTCCGGCAACACGATCGTCTACAAAGGTCTGCTGCTGCCCCCCCAGATGACCCAGTACTACCAGGACCTGACTGATTTCAGCGTGACGAGCGCGTTGGTCGTGATTCACTCGCGGTTCAGCACGAACACCTTTCCGACCTGGCCCTTGGCCCACCCGTATCGCTACATTTGCCACAACGGCGAGATCAATACGTTGAAGGGCAATGTGAACTGGATGCGGGCACGCCAAGGTCGCCTGCAATCCGATCTATTTGGACAGGACATCCCGAAGCTCTTCCCGATCGTCTATGAGCACCAAAGCGACTCCGCCTGCCTGGACAATGCGCTGGAGTTCCTGATGATGGGCGGGCGCTCGTTGCCGCACGCCATGATGATGCTGATTCCCGAACCCTGGGTCGGGAATCCGCAGATGGACCTGGATCGGCGGGGGTTCTACGAGTACCACGCGGCCATGATGGAACCGTGGGACGGCCCGGCGGCGGTGTGCTTCACCGACGGCAAGCTGATCGGTGCGACGCTCGACCGCAACGGCCTCCGTCCCTGCCGGTACCAAGTGACCACCGACGACCTCGTGGTGCTGGCCTCGGAGGCCGGCGTCCTGCCTGCACAGGCGAAGGACATCCGTCAGAAGGGCCGTTTGCAGCCGGGCCGCATGTTCCTCGTGGACACGGTGCAGGGCCGCATCATTGATGACGAGGAGATCAAGGCCGATATCGTCAGCCGGAAACCGTACCGGGCCTGGGTCACCCAGTACCGGATCTCTCTGGATGAGCTGCCGGAGCCGCTGAACGTCCCGCAGCCGGACCACCCCACGATCCGCCAACGGCAGCAGGCCTTCTCCTACACGGTGGAAGAGCTGAAGATGGTCATCACACCGATGGTGGTGGCCGGCGAAGAACCGGTCTCCTCCATGGGCACCGATACTCCTATTGCCGTGCTCTCCGAGCGGCCGCAGCTTCTGTTCAAATATTTCAAGCAACTGTTCGCCCAGGTGACGAATCCGCCGATCGATCCGATCCGGGAAGAACTGGTCATGTCGCTGGTCACCAGTATCGGCCCCAAGCCGAACGTGATGGCCGAGACGCCGGAGTCCTGCCGACGGATTAGGGTCAAGCAGCCGATCCTGACGAACGCCGATTTGGAAAAGATCCGTGAAATTGCCGACCCGCACTTCAAGAGCAAGACCCTGCGGATGCTCTTCCGGGTGACTGAAGGTCCGGACGGGCTCGGAGCCGCGGTGGATGATCTCTGCCAGCAGGCTTCGCAAGCCATCAAGGACGGGTATAAGTTCCTGATTCTGAGCGACCGGGGCCTCAACGAGGACTGGGCGCCGATCCCCAGCCTGCTCGGCATCTCGGCAGTCCACCACCATCTCGTCCGCGAGTGCACGAGGACCGAAGTGGGGTTGATCCTCGAGACCGGCGAGCCGCGCGACGTGCACCACTTCGCCTGTCTGATCGGTTACGGGGCCGGGACGATTAATCCGTATCTGGTGTTCGAGACGCTCGTGGACATGGAACGGGACGGGTATCTGCCGGAGGGCCTTGACGCGACCACCGCGGAGACGAAATTCATCAAGGCTATCAACAAGGGTTTGCTGAAGATCTTCTCGAAGATGGGCATCTCGACGGTGCAGTCCTACTGCGGCGCACAGATCTTCGAGGCCATCGGGCTGAACCATCAACTAATAGATCGGTATTTCACCGGCACAGCCTCCCGGATCGAAGGCATCGGTATCCGAGAGATCGGTGAGGAGACGCTGCGCCGGCATGCCCTGGCTTATGATCCGGCGCCGATCCGCCAGCTCGACTTTGGCGGCGAAGTCCACTACCGAGTCCAGGGCGAGCACCACAACTGGAACCCGGAGACGATTTACAGGCTCCAGCACGCTACACAAGCGAATGACCCCAAAACCTATAAAGAGTTCGCCGCGCTGGTGAACGACGAGAGCAAGCGCCGGTCGAATATCAGGGGACTTTTGGAGCTCAAGACCTTGCCGAAGCCTATCCCGCTGGAGGAAGTCGAGCCGGCGAAGGAGATCCTGAAACGGTTCACGACTGGCGCCATGTCTTTCGGCGCGATCAGCAAAGAAGCGCACGAAACCCTGGCCATCGCCATGAACCGGTTGGGCGCCAAGAGCAACACCGGGGAGGGCGGCGAGGACCCGGAACGGTTCGTGACGCTTCCGAACGGCGATTCCAAGAACAGTGCCATCAAGCAGGTGGCCTCGGCGCGGTTCGGAGTCACGACGGACTACTTGGTTCATGCCAAGGAATTGCAGATCAAGATGGCGCAGGGCGCCAAGCCGGGCGAGGGCGGGCAGCTTCCCGGCCACAAGGTAGACGAGACCATTGCCCGCCTGCGATATGCCACTCCTGGGGTGCAACTGATCTCTCCCCCGCCGCACCACGATATCTATTCGATCGAGGATCTGGCTCAATTGATCTTCGACCTCAAGAACGCGAATCACCAGGCGGACGTCTCGGTCAAACTGGTCGCGGAAATAGGGGTGGGGACGGTCGCGGCTGGGGTCTCCAAGGCCCACGCGGACAAGGTCCTGATCAGCGGCGACTCCGGCGGGACCGGTGCTTCGCCGCTCTCATCTATCAAGTATGGCGGGATTCCCTGGGAACTCGGGCTGGCTGAAACGCAACAGACCCTCGTCCTCAACAACCTCCGTGGACGTATTCGTGTCGAGACCGACGGACAGATGAAGACCGGCCGGGATGTCGTGATCGCCGCGCTGCTAGGTGCCGAGGAGTTCGGCTTCTCGACCGCTCCCCTCATCGTCGAGGGCTGCATCATGATGCGGAAGTGCCACCTGAACACCTGCCCGGTCGGCATCGCCACCCATGATCCGGTGCTGCGGGCGAAGTTCACCGGCCAGCCGGAACACGTCGTGAACTATTTCTTCTTCGTGGCCGAAGAGGTCCGCGAGCTGATGGCGCAGCTCGGGTTCCGCAAGTTTCATGAGATGATCGGCCGCACGGACAAGCTGAGGGCACAGAAGGCGATTGACCACTGGAAGGGGAAGGGGCTGGACCTGTCGGCGATCTTGCACCGACCTGAGGTTGGTCCAGAGGTTCCAAGGTACTGTGTCGAGAAGCAAAATCACGGGCTGGAGGGCGCCATTGATTGGAAACTCCGCGAGCTGTGCAAGTCAGCCATTGAGCACAAGAAGCCTGTCAAACTGGACTTACCCATCCGCAACGTGAACCGGACGGTAGGCACGATCCTTTCGAGTGAGATCGCCCGGCGGTATCGGCTGGAGGGGCTGCCTCCTGACACCATCCACATCAAGTTCACCGGGTCGGCCGGCCAGTCCTTCGGGGCCTTCCTGGCCAGAGGCGTGACGCTGGAACTGGAAGGGGAGTCAAACGATTATCTCGGCAAGGGACTGTGCGGTGGGCGAATCATCGTCTATCCTCCCAAGGGCTCGACCATCGTGCCGGAGGAGACGATCCTGATCGGGAACACCTCGCTGTACGGAGCGACGCAAGGCGAGTGCTACTTCTATGGGACTGCGGGCGAGCGGTTCGCCGTCCGCAATAGCGGCGCGCGGGCCGTCATCGAGGGCACCGGCGACCACGGCTGCGAGTACATGACCGGCGGGGTGGTGGTGGTCCTCGGCAAGACCGGACGGAACTTCGCGGCCGGCATGTCGGGCGGGATCGCCTTCATTCTCAATGAAGACGGCAAATTCGAGCAGCGTTGCAACGTGGGCATGGTCGAGCTGGAAAAAGTCGTCACCGCCGAGGACAAGAAGACCTTGCGGACAATGATCGAGTCGCACCTCAGATACACCGGCAGCCGCAAGGCGAAGCTGGTCCTGGATGCGTGGGAGACGATGCTGCCGAAGTTCGTGAAGATCATGCCGGTTGATTATAAGCGGGTCCTGGCGGAGCGGAAGGCGGCGGCGGCGAAGGAGCAGGCGCAGAAGGAAAAGGAGATGGTCGCCCACTGAAGACGCGTGAAGCGTCTTTCGTGAAGCGTGAAGCGTGAAGCGTATCTCGCAAGAAATCTGACGAGCGACGCTTCACGAACGACGAGATACGAGTAACCGATGGCTGACCCAAAAGGTTTCTTGAAATACGCCCGGGAGGGCCCCAAGCGCCGGCCGGTGGAACTGCGTGTCCAGGACTGGAAGGAATTCTACGAGCCCTTCTCAGAAGACAAGCTCAAGGCTCAGGGGGCGCGCTGCATGGACTGCGGGGTGCCCTTCTGCCAGAGCCATAACGGCTGTCCGGTCGTGAACCTCATCCCCGAATGGAACGATCTGGTTCATCGCGGACGCTGGCAGGATGCGCTGAAGGCGTTGCACGCGACGAACAATTTCCCCGAATTTACCGGGCGCCTCTGCCCGGCTCCCTGCGAGTCGGCCTGCGTCCTGGGGATTAACAGTGACCCGGTGTCCATCCGGGTCATCGAGTGGAACATCATCGACAAAGGGTTTGACGAAGGCTGGGTCCAGCCTATTATCCCTGTCTCGCGGACCGGCAAGACCGTGGCGGTCGTCGGCTCAGGACCGTCTGGCCTCGCCGCCGCGCAGCAACTGGCGCGGGCCGGCCATCGCGTGACCGTCTTCGAGAAGGCGGACCGGATCGGGGGATTGCTCCGCTATGGTATTCCCGACTTCAAAATGGAGAAATGGGTCATTGACCGGCGATTGGAGCAGATGAAAGCCGAGGGCGTGCAGTTCAAAACCAGCGTCCACGTCGGCGTGGATATCAGCGGGGACGAATTGCGTCGCCAGTACGACGCGGTCTGCCTCGCGCTCGGCGCCGAGCAGGCCCGCGAGCTGCCTGTTCCAGGGCGCGAGCTGAAGGGCATCCACCTGGCGATGGATTATCTGACTCAGCAGAACAAGCGCAACGCCGGGGATACGATCCTGGACGAACCGATCACGGCCAAGGGGAAAGGTGTCGTCATCATCGGCGGCGGCGATACCGGATCGGATTGCTTAGGCACCACGCACCGGCAGGGTTGTACAGAAGTGCATCAGTACGAACTGCTGCCCGAGCCCCCGCCCACGCGAGCGGACTCGACTCCCTGGCCTCTATGGCCGATGCAGCTTCGCAGCTCGCACGCGCATGAAGAGGGCTGCGACCGCCAGTGGAGTATCTCAACGACCAAGTTCACCGGCCGCAATGGCCACGTGACCAAACTGCACGCGCACCGGGTGGCCTTCGAGAAGGGCAAGTTCGCGCCCGTCCCCGGAACCGAGCTCGAGATGGACGCGGATCTGGTATTGCTGGCGATGGGCTTTACCGGTCCGGTGAAGAACGGTCTCCTCGACAGCTTGGGCGTGAAATACGACGCGCGGGGAAACGTGGCTGTAGATGAGAACTTCATGACCAGCGTGGAGGGCGTGTTCGCCGGCGGCGACGTCAAGCGTGGCGCATCACTCATCGTGTGGGCCATCGCCGAAGGCCGGAAGATGGCTGCTGGTGTGGACAAGTATCTCCGAGCCGGAAAGTTGGCCAAGGTCATCGCCTGATTCTCTCGGCTCTTCCGGCTTTCCGATCCCTCTGTCTGATATCCCCAAAGAGAATCGCAACCGATCTGCCATGCGAAGAGTGTCTTACCTGAGCAGGCTGCTCGGTCAATTAGCTCTTATTGCCTCATTGCTTCTTGGATTACCGCTGGTTGGCGTCATCCTGGCCGGAAAGCCGCTGGATTTGTACTTGGAATTTCCGCCGGTCACCCGGTATGTGGAGCATGCGCCGTTTTCCTGGCCGTTCTTTCTTGCCACCGCGGTCTTCATCGTTGGGGCAGTCGCTCCATTGCTGATCCGTGTGGTCACCTCACGTCGGGGACCCATTGTACCTGCCGGAGCAACGAGTGCCCCTGACCCCTCGCGCTTCACGCTTCACGCCCCTCCCTTCACACCTGACTCCTCACGCCTGACGCCTCACGCTTTTCCCTGGTGGGGCTGGCTCGGGTTGGGCATTACAGGTTTGGACTGGGTGCTGGCCTGGAACCGCTTCCTGTGGCTCGGAGACCTGCAGTCCCATACCTTCACGCCGCTGTGGATTGGCTATATCCTGGTGATGAACGCACTCGCTTACAAGCGCACCGGCTCTTGCATGATGCTGGGCCGGCCTCGCTATTTTCTCTCGTTGTTTCTGCTCAGCGCCGCATTCTGGTGGTTCTTTGAGTACCTGAATCGCTTCGTCCAGAACTGGTATTACGTCGGCGCACGCGAGTTCACCGCAACCGAATATTTCTGGTATGCGACGCTGCCCTTTTCCACGGTGCTCCCGGCAATACTCAGCACCAGGGACTGGCTCGCCACCTATCCACGGTTGAGCGCGGGGCTGGACAAGTGCTGGCCGATGCAGGTCGGTCAGCCAACCCTTCTCGGCTGGATCGTGCTGGTGCTGGCAGGTGGGGGACTCATGGGGATCGGCATCTGGCCCGATTACCTATTTCCACTGCTGTGGGTGTCGCCCTTGTTGATTATCACGTCGCTGCAGGCGGTGTCGGGCGAAGAAACAATTTTCTCATGCATCGCGCGCGGGGACTGGCGACCAATCTGGCTACCGGCGTTAGCAGCGCTGGTCTGTGGATTTTTCTGGGAGATGTGGAATTCCAAGAGCCTGGCCCACTGGGAATACGCCGTGCCGTTCGTGCATCACTTTCAGCTCTTTGAGATGCCGCTGCTCGGCTACGCGGGCTACTTGCCGTTCGGCCTGGAATGCGTGGTGATCGCTGGTCTGCTTCCCGGTGGTGGTGGTCGAGTGGCTGGTCGGCCCGGAGCTATTTCGGCGCAATGAGAACTTCGGCTGTACGTCCATCACTCTCCCGCGTCAGATCAGCTTCCAGACGACGTGGATTCACAACGCGGCCTTCCGGGTCGTAAATGAAGCAAAACAGCGTCTGGCAGTCCGAATGGGGGGAGAACCGCTGGAGATCAATGGCCAATTGATCGGCGATTTCCTTTGCCCCTAATCCTTGCCGGGTCTTTTTCACCACGATCACGATGCGTTCTCGTTTTAACACGAAGTCCGTTCGGCTCGCGCCGCCCGCGTACGGTGGCGTCCACTCTTCCGTGCGAAAGTCCTCAAACTCCAGGCACAACAGAGCACGGACCACGTCTCGTACATCGTGTTCATCCTCCACGTCGAAAGGTGGTCGGTTCTCGCTTCGCTGGCGAAGCTCCCTTGCGATAGCATGAAAGCGCGTGCAGAGCATTCGAATGAACCCAAGTGCGTCCAGGGGAAATCTTGCCTCAGGTGGCAGGGGCGCGGGAACAGCGCGGGGCTCGACCGACACGATCGCGCGGCCTCCCCCGCCATCTGAAGGTCGGGTCTGCTGAGGGGAAGCTGTTGGGAGGTGGTCTGCCGGAGGCGCTGGAGCTGGCTCAGCAGGCGCAACCGGTTCAACCGGCTGCGCAGGCATGGGCGCTTTTTCGTGCTTGGTTGTCCGACCGTCCGTAGCGTGAGTCGAAGGGCGGTGGCCACCCCCCGGCAGGCCCGGTTTCTTTTCCTCCAGGCCGGTGATCAGATCGTGAAGCATCGAGAGTGTCTTGGCGATTTCGGTTGCGCTGTCCGCGTTGATCTGGTGCAGCTGATGCGCTTGGTACTCCGGTGATTCATCGCCGAATATCTCGCGGATGGCCTCTCTCACCTGAAACTCGGCCTTCACCCTCCGCGCGTCCTGGTAGGGGATCCCATCTTTCATCAACTCTTCAACCTGAGCGATCAGCCCCCGTAGCTTCTCAATGCCTTGTATCTCCCGGGCAGACAGGAAACCCTTCTTACTGATCGACTGTGATTCGGGCGACTTGCTCTTCGCCATATGTGCTCCTGGACCTTCCTGGTAGACCACTATCAACCGAACAGTGGACGCCAATTCTGCGTTGTGGCGTGTTCAGGAAAGCATCGCGAGTGATGTGCTCATGTTCAGTTACTTGTTACCACACGGGCGTATCGTGGCCAAAAGAATTTCTCTTTTTGAACACTGCTATTCCTTCCCTCATACGTTCCTCCTCCCTTGAAAGGAGAAGGGAAGGTTCAGGAGCGAAGGGACATCGAAGACAAGGAGGCGGGGAGGATTCGCGCCGGATTATGAGGTGTGTTTGGCGCAGCGGAAGCCGATGGTGGGGGAGCGCTGCTCTGGGGAAGCCCCGCCGCGGGTCGCGGTGCGGAGCATCATGGGTTTACTCTTCCAGGAGCCGCCGCGCACTCCCTTGTATCGGCCGGTGGTGGGACCAGATGGGTTGCGCTCGGGCATGACCGCATAGTAGTCAAACCCAAACCAGTCCTGCACCCATTCGGCGATGTTGCCGGCCATGTGACGCAGACCATAGGGACTCTGCCCTTCCTCTCCGCTGTTGACGGCCGCGACGAGCGGAATCTCGTGGACGTGATACTGGCCGAACACGGCCAATCCAGGCTCCGGCGCCTTGTGCCCCCACGGAAAGAGAGTGCCCCCGCTGCCCCCGAGCCGCCTTTTCCCACTCGGCCTCGGTCGGCAGACGTTTCCCCTGTGCGCGGCAAAAGTCTGCGGCCTCTGTCCAGGTGACGTAGAGCGCGGGCCAACTGGCGAGCACATAGTCCGGCAGGGCGTGCACGGTGATGACGTGCCAGATCAAGCGCTGCAACTCGTCCGGCGGCTGACGATGCAGCCGGTACAGGTAGGCGAGATACTCGGCCAGACTCACCTCGTCCCGATCCATCTCATAGGCGTCGAGCCAGATTCGTCGCTGCGGGAGCTCGGTGTCGTCGTACTGGGTTTCCAACCCGAAGGGATCATCGTCCTTACGGTTCGTTCCCATGAGGAATCCCCCCTCCGGAATCTGCACGGTTGGCGAGGGTTGGGCGAGCTTGGCGATGGCGGCTAGGTGTTGGGCCAGCTCGGTCGGCGGATCGGACCCGGCCACTGAGAGGGGCGGGTCCCTCAGCCAGACGACGATCAGCATTGTGACGACGGTGAGGCCGAAACGGGGAGGGCGGTGGCCAGGATCGCAGACGATGGCAAGGCTCACAGCTTGTTCGGCGACGCGAGCGCTTTGCTGATCTCATTGATGAGCCGTCGCTCGATCTCGGAAGTCTCCTCGGGTCCGGCCGGCAGCACACGGCCTCCCTGCGCCATCTTCTCAAACTCGGCCTTGATGCTCAGGCGGGTTCCGTTGGAAGGGAGGGCTTGCAGGGACAGGAGATATTGGTTCCGAAAGCCGGGCACCTCAAGCGACGCGGGCTTCGAAATCTTGCGCTCCGTGACATACACCGCTTTTTGATCCGTTTTCACGCTGACCCGGACGGTATAGCCGTTGCGAGACAGTGCCTCTTCCGCAGCTTTAAAGACCACTGCCAGCGGGCGCGGAAAATCCTCGGACTGGCCACCCTTGTCTTCCACGCGCAGACTCTGGGAGGCCTGCGCTTTCATAGCAGCCGTACGCTGGACTTCAGCGGTGAGCTTCTTATTCTCTTCGACCTTCGCGCCCAGCATGGCGGCGATTCCTCTGCGCTCCGCCTCCGCGCGCTCAGTCTCCTTCTTGGTATCCCGCAACTCGCGATTGAGCAGATCAATCTGCTGCTGCATCACCTTGTTGCCGTCCTGCAGCGAGATCAGCACCGACTCCTGTTTCGTCACCTGCTTGCGCAGGCGTTCGTTTTCTTCCTTGAGCGGCGAGTCGTCCGGCTTGCAGCCATGGGTCATCAGTGCAGTTGTGATCAGAAGGATCCCTCCGATAAGCCTGAAAAAGCAGCGTGGGTCGCATGTTTGTGAAACAAATCTTGTCATGTCAGACGCCTCAGTTGGCTTGACGAGTTTGCGGTCGGATTCTAGGCAGGTTTGAGGCATAATGCAAACGTATGTACCTTGATTGATCGCATTTTGCTGGCTATGCTTTCACTCATGCGCCCTGCGTTCAGCCTTGTCGTGGGACCTGTGACACTGACTGCAATTCTCTTTCTGCATTCGACTGTTGCCAGTTCTGCGGAAAGCTCAGAGCAAAACCTAGAGCCGGTCCCTGTTCAGGAGTATCCGATCTACGACCTGGTGGTGCAGATGAAGTTTCTCAGCTCGCAGACCACGCTGGTGGTCATTGACCGGCTAACGCTTACGCGGCTGCATCCGGAGGCGAAGGAGCCGCCCAGCCTGGCCTTTTTTCAAGAGAACGACTACTTCGACGGCAGGCTCCGACCGGACCTTGTGACCGATTTCATTCTGAAAAACAGCCGACCGTTTCGGCTGGAAGCCCGATTCAACTTTGGGGTGCGCTATCGGTTTGTCTCCGGCGGCGAGATGGAAGAACCCGAAGTGTCCCTCGCGCCGATCCCTGCCGGATTCCCCTACGCCGACTTAACACAGGCCCCTCGGCCGATCATCGGCAAGCTCGGCTTCTCTCGCGTCGCCTTCACGCAACGCGCGGACCAGGCGCTGGTCTATGTGGCGGACGACCGGCCCGACGGGACCGGCGCGGGATTTCTGGTCTGGCTCCGCAGGCAGGATCGGGGCTGGGAGATCCTCGACACAGAGGTGGTGTGGGTCGCGCGGCGCGAGGAATAATTGTGCAGCCGGGTCCTGCGCGTTCTGTGGAAGAGGGCTGCTGAGGGGGAAACGTGTCGGTGGAAGGTGCTTGCCAACTTGCCGTTGCGGCGATAGGATGAAGACGATATGATCCTCAAAACGTTTCCGGTACCGCCTCTGGGCTGCAACTGCTCGATCATCGGCGATCCGATCACCAAACGGGCGATCGTGGTGGACCCGGGTGGCGCTCACGAACGCATTCTCAAGGACATTCAGGATCTGGGCCTGACGGTCGTCAGTATCTTGCACACCCATGCGCATTTTGATCACTTCCTGGCGTCCGGCGAGATGAAAAAGGCGACCAACGCGACGCTATGCCTGCACCCGGAAGATAGACAACTTTGGGAGATGCTGGAGATCCAGTGTCGGATGTTCGGCGTACCCTACGCGCCGGTTCCGCTCCCCGACTACTGGCTGCACGACGAGGAGAAGCTCATCGTCGGCGGGCTCGAAGGGATCGCGCTTCACACGCCGGGACATACGCCAGGGTCCATGAGCTTTCACTTTCCTGCAGAGAAACTCTTGCTTGCCGGCGACACCCTGTTCCAGGGCAGTATTGGTCGGACGGATCTCTGGGGCGGTGACTACGAGGCGATCGAACGGTCGATCCGAGAACGGCTGTACACGCTGGACGAAACGACGCGCGTGATTACCGGCCATGGGCCGGAGACCCTGATCGGGGTTGAGCGAGAATTGAACGCCTTCGTCAGAGCGTAGGGAGCGGGCCATACGCCTCTGTGCGCTCGACGCAGGCTGTTGTATTGAGGAGGATGGTCACATTCGACATCTTGGCGCAGGAGGGAACCATGAGACGTCTCGGCATGTCGCTACTGATATACGCGAGCATAGGAGTTGGCCTGGGCCTCTCCGGGTCAACCTGCCGAGCCCAGGTTGGGCAGCCGCAGAGTGGACAACTGGTTGAACAGCAGGCTGGTCAGGTCGAAATCAAGGACGTGCAAGTGCGGCTGTCAGACCACGGCCCTGTCGTCCTGCTCCAGGCCGAGGGGAAAGTGATCCCGATCTTTGTCGATCCCACGGTGGCCGGTTCGATCCAAGGGGCGCTGACCGGTGAGAAATTGCGGCGGCCTTTGTCGCATGATTTGATGCACACCATTCTGGA
>JBOHOI010000038.1:0-16222 GCA_050731155.1 Nitrospiraceae bacterium
AACGGACCCAGCCGGACATCCCCTATCTGCTCAAAGGCGTTCCCTGTCCTGCCTGTCAGCGCCGTGGAGTGGATCTCGACTTCCGCATCCTCATGTCGGTGAGGGAGGCCCACTATTTCGTGACCTGCAAGGCCTGCGGGCACCAATTCCCAGAAAGGTCCACGCTTGAAACATTCGAATAGCCCTAATCTGGATTGATTGATGTATACTGATGGCTATGAGTGCTCCTAAGCCCCCCCAGAAGCCCAAGGCTCCAAAACAGAAGGCCGGCGACCAAGACACTAAAGCCCGCAAAGAGATCCCCCTCGTCTCGGTGCCCAACGACCGGGACATGATCGCTGAGGAAATGGCCGATCTGTTTGATGAGGACAAGGTGACCCACCAACACGGCTCCTCCGAACCCGAAGCGGATTAACTACGGAAGCTCTCAGCAGCCAGCCTTCAGCTATCAGCAGATTATTAACTCGGCGAGTCGAGCTGCTCGTTTGATAACAGCCCTCGCGCCATTCTTCGCAACCGCCGAACGCGGGAAAGGGGCGGGATAGAGAACGAACGGTTTGTCCTCAAGCCTGCAAGGAATGCCATCGGGCCAAGAGTTCTGCAAGACACTCAACTTCCTCGATACGCTTACTCCGCTGGGCACGATAACCGCCGGGTGCTGAAGAACCGCTCGCCTCGCTGCCCCGCCTAAGGTCACGACCCTGGGCGGACTCAGCAGTTGAAATTCTGGCACGAATCCGATTGGACTGCACCGGTCGACCACAGGGTTCGGCGGATTTTGGAAACTTTCAGTGTCTGGAACAATTGCGCACTTTACCGCATGGATGAAGAACATTCCTTTGGCGACGAGGCTGTCCCATCGCTCGGCTAGAGTGTCCTCAATGAACAAGCGCAGGTTATCCTCCGGATCGCTCGTAGCACTGTTCGCAACCGTACGGGCAGACACGTCAGCTTCATAAGGTGGCGCGACGCCGACTAATAGAAGTACCACGCGAACCGTAGGTGCAGGTGTTTGCTGGCGAATGTCACGAGCAACCCGCGCCTCACCGCGGCAGGCATCGCAGTCGTGAATCTCTTTTTGCACCAACTCCCATGAGGATCTTGATTCCATGGAAACAAACTAATGTCCAGAAAAACTCCGAACCCTTTTCCTGTCTCCTCTATGGCAAATGAGGACGGACCACGCCGACGATTTCCATCACGGTTCTCGCATCTGCAATGACCTGCGGATGAAAGTATACAGGCGGACATGCGTCATCGTCCGAGAACGAATGCAAGAAGGTGAGACAAACGCCACGAAGCGCATCCTGCTCATCAGTAAGCTTATGCACATGATCAAAGTTGCGATTCTTCACTTCCTCTGAAATCATCGCATCAAGCTCTCTATATCTTTTCTCGTGTTCGGGCGTGCAACTCCAAGGCGGGACATAAAGAGGGATTCTGTGCGCAAGCGCATCTCGATAGTTCTTGGCATACTTCCCATGCCACTCCTTGATCCTCTCTGAGTTTAGATATTCACAAACTTCCTCCGGCAAATGTTCCTGTGTGCTCTTGCTAAAGAGACCGACGCGGGAAGGCTTGAGGGTGATCCCCTTTTCTAGAACGTATACCCATGCAAGGTTATCGGGCACCCCATGGATGTTGATGAAAAAGGCGTGCAGGTTGATCACTACATCGCTACGTTCCTCTTCGCTCAACAACTTCGTCCTGTTGGCAGGGAAGACTGAAAAGATGTTTTCAATGCATCGCCGAATTATTCTCAGTCTTCTACAGACTCCGTGATCCACATATTCTTGCGCTCTCTTAACCTTCAGCAATGGCGAAAAGTCACCGACGAGCGAGATCAGTAAGTCTTCCAGCTCTCGCAATACTGCTTTGTATCCCTGTTCGATCTCCGTGACTTGTTCCGGTGTGTACTTCATTGGTAGGGCGGACTCGGTAACCGTTAAGGGGTTTAACCTTTTTATTTTCGTCCTTTGCCGTCGTTCAGTCTCCTGATGATCTCCGCAAATGTCACACATCTGTTCTTTGGAATCCTGCGTGCGATCCAGTTCTTGCCCCGTCCTTTCTTGATCGTGCCATCCTTCAGAAGTGGATTAGGCAATTCAACGGGATCACCAAGGAAGTAGAAGGTGTACTCTTTCTCTTTTGTCCGAGACTTGGAAGGCTCTAGCATCACCCCCTTCATCCACTTCTGCACTTTACCGCTATCTTCAGAGAAGGACTGCAAGTCTGTCAGGTACTCCTTTATCTCGGATGGCATCAGAGTCAGCACCCCCAAAATCGGCGATAGATACTTCATGCCTTTACCCACATCCGATTCCATGACCTTAGTGAAGTATGGGGCGAAGTAGAGAGGCGTTCCGAACGTCACGTCGCGTCTGTACACGGCGTAGTCTGTGTAGCGTTTGAGTTCTACAGAATCGGAAAGATCCTGAACAAGTATTTCTTTCTGTGCCTTCATTCGGTGTGTCCGGATAGCATACGACATAAATTGCCTCGTGATGGGGTTGGCCTGAAGCCGAGCGCCCTCGAACACATCGAGGATGTCCAGCCATGACAAATGACGAGTGCTGATCCCGCTTTGCTTCTGTTTGTTGGTGTCTCGCTGTTGGGTGATAAAACACATGACGCGGTGGGGGATATTTTGAAAACAGTGGAGGTACTTCGTCCGTTGGTCAGACACTTTGCCACTATCCACCTTGCATTCGATGATTACGTGAAATGATCGAGGATTCAGCAGTTCGATATCTGTTCTTCCCTCTGGCCGTGAGTGCTCTATTTCGACAGTCGTTGCCAGGTAATTCTTCTCCGTGTTTTTCGCCCGAACCCCGACGAAACGGAGAAACGTGAAAAGTGCCTGTTGATCTTTGGCCAAGACATAGGCAAATGCCTTCGAGAGGGCCGTTTCATCGTCTCCAAGCAAGTCAAGCGGCGTCAGGTGTGATGCGACACAATCCGAATTCTTCAATATCATCTGGAACTAAAGTTGAGGGTGGAGCGCATTAAGGGGCCAGACCCCTTTGGTTTCCTTGACTGCGCAAATCGTATGCGTTTCCTCGGCACAGAGCAAGAAAGTTGTCTGCGATCCATTTCGAGCGGGGACAGGCCTATCAGCGGTCTGTCCCCGCCTCCACTCTTTAACTAGGGCGGCTGGGCTGATCCCTTAACTGCGCGCGTCCAACGAGGGCCGGCTTTTATCCCCGTCCTTGTTTCTCTCAAACGCGGGGCTGTTGGGAGATTCCTATTGCGGCCGTCGAGCGAGGCCTTCTTAGGCGCGCGCTCCGGGAGCAGGGGAATCTCCCAACTGCGCCGCTACTCCTTCTGAGGCCGCGCGTTGCGCGAGCACGAGGGATTAGCCCTGCCTGCCCTTCAGCATCGAGTGTTCATACCGGTCGGACAATCTCAACCGTTTCGGACGATGGAATGCGTCCGATGGTGGCTTCCCGACCTTTCCGCTCCTTCCGCACGATCTGATCAATCCTGACGATGGCGCCACGGTGCCACTCGTCCACCGCCGCATTCGCCTCGGACCGCTCCCGATCCAACCGGCCCACCTCAGGTCGTCCCGTCTCATTACACAACCAAGCCCGCTTCTCCCCTTTCATCTCCCGCAGCTCACTGACAATCCGATACACAGTCGGTTCCCGCTGCACGATGGTCCGGCCATCCTTCCGCAGCAGAAGATAGGAAAACTTCAACGCGTCTTTAATGAACCCCACTTTCTTATCAATCTCGGCTACCAGCGGGGGCTGAGTCCAGGGACGTTCCTCATGACACCAGTCCTCTTCCTTGACCAGCGCCGGGCAAGGCCGTTCATGCAAGCAAGGGCTATAGACTGTGCAAACCCGTTCCTCCAGCAGGGCATTTCTCAGTTGGTGCAGATTTCTCGACGCGTCACGCATCGCCGGCTCTAGAATCATGAGCGTGCCGTTCTCATGTAGGAGATCAAGGAGGCCTTGGACGAACTTGGCGCGGCGCCTAACTGGATCGTGCGACGTGCAAAAGAGCTCGCCCAACGTATTCGCGAGGATGATCAGGTCATACCAACCCCGCCCACCTAACGTGAGGTCGTTCAGGTGCCCGCCCCGCTCAAGGTCGGTACACACGGGCCGGAGTCGGGCTGCCGAGGCACCTGTGGTCTGAAGATAGCTCTTCCACAGCTGTTCCGCGTCAAGGAGCGCTGGTTTCGCTTGGTCCCCCGCGATTGCCTCGATCGGCCTCTGAAGGTCCGAAGGTTGATGCCGCATCCAGTCCAATACCGCCAGCGCCGCAGTGCCCGGACCACTGCCGATATCCAGAACGCGCACCGGTGAAGCCGGCACATGGTCCCAGGACGGCAATTCGTCCAGCAGGTCCTGAACTTTCCCCAGATTCACGGGCAAGAAATAGGCCACATAGCCTCGCCTGAGGGCATCGTCGGCCATATACCCGGCGTCTAACGCGCCGCGATCTCGCGTGAACAGGTGAGAAAGGACCGCCACGCTGCGGCACAGCCGGGAGAACTCCTCCGGGCCTGTCACCTCAACGAAGCCTGAAATGACATGGAGTAGGGAAGGAGAGAGCACCCTGATGCGAGTCATGGTCTGTTGACCCTCAGAAAGACCGTGGTGTATGCTGGCAGCCGTTCGGTCCGTTGGATCTGTTCAATGCGTTCAACGGACGAAACGGACATAACCCTCCTAACATTCCGGTCAGGAGTCTCACCATGACTGATACGATCATGCAAGCCTATCGCGACGTCGAGCGCGCCATGGAGCAGTACAACAAAGTCCTGGAAGAGCAGGTCGCGGTCCTCCGGTCCTCCGAATCGGCAGACGCGACGAAATTGGAACGCATGACCCATGGGGCGAAAGCCATGCGTGACAGTAGCATGATCTACCTCTCCTATGCCAAGTTCATCGCCTACGGAATGCCGGACAGCGAGGAGATGATCCAAGAAGACCTGCAGGCTTAATTGCCCTGAGCCTCTGCTCGTCACAGCAAAAACAAAGAGCCCGTCCGGTGATCCGGACGGGCTCTCGTGCTTCAGTTCCCTCTGGTCTTAGCTCAGATGTTCTGCATGAAGTGCGCGACCGCCGCCGAATCCACGTCGCATCCCATGATCGCGGACAACGGGACATTCGTCGACTTCTTGCCGGTCAGACCAGACTCGACCTCGTCTACGATCAACTCGACCGGCATCGACTGGCCGCCATATACGTGCGGCCCTGCGATAATCTTGGCCTTTGAATGCCCGAAAATGGCCGCCGCCACGTCCTTCGCCAGCCAGCCCACGTAATTGAACTCCGGAATCACGATCAGTTTGGTTTTCGCGCAGAGTTGCCGCAGTTCCGCGGTCGGGAAGGGCCGCAGCGATCGAATCTTGATCAGGCCGACCTTGATGCCCTTGTCCGCGCACAGCCTGATGGCCTCGCGGGACTGAGCGGCCGCGCTACCGGATGCGATCAGGATCGCGTCCGCATCCTCTGTGTTTTCCGCCGCTAAAAGTCCGCCCATGTACTGGTTGATGTACTTGCGCGAGCGCTCGACCGCCGCCCAGACTTCCTGCTGCCAGACCGCATGGATGTTGTAGGCCATGAAGTTGGACTTCTGCACTGGCGCGTCGCGCGACAGCCGAGCCGGAGGATTCTCGGCATCGAGCACGGGCACGGCTCCCCGCCAGGCTTCCCGGGGCGGCAGCTTAATCGCTCGATCCTGCATGTGCACATAGCCGCGGGCATGGGTCACGAAGAAGCCGTCGCAGCAGACGCCGACCGGTAGCGTCACATCGTTCTTTTCGCTGATGATGAATCCCTTCATGATGAAGTCAAAGAGGTCCTGCTGATTCTCTGCGTGAAAGACAATCATGCCGCAATTCAGCAGATAAGCTACCTCGATGTTGTCGGGCTGGATCGCCAGGGGCGCATTCACGACTCGGCAGGTAAACATGGCTACCGCCGGAAGCCGATGGCCCGGCCACGACGCAATCGGCTCGAGCCCGCGCAAGGTGCCCGGTCCGGCCGTCGCCGTGAAACAGCGCACGCCTGCGCGTGAGGCGCCGGCGATGGCCGACATCACGCCGTACTCTTCCTCCCCGCGATAGTATTCCTTGACATAGCCTTCCCCGTACAGCACCCCGATGAGCTGCATGGTTTCGCTCTGGGGGGTGATCGGATAGGCGATCGACAGGTCCACATTCGAACGCCGTACCGCTTCTTTGGCCGACTCACTCCCCGTAATGAACTCCCGGGTCCGAGGGGCTTCCAAGAACATGTACTCGGGTGTGACGATCCGTTGCTTCTTGGCCTCAGCGTGAGGGTCCTTCTTGAGGTCTGTCTTCGGAGCCGCCACGCTCGTGATCGGGTCACCCTGGGGATTGGTCTTCTGCTCAGGCTCCAAACTGGTGATCGGATCGCCTTGGGGATTGGTTTTGACTTCGGTTTCCAGGGATTCGCTCATCGTTCCACCTCTTTGCTATATCGGCCCGACCGGCATCGCCCTACGCCTCGCTCGCCATCTGTTCCGGCTTGTGCCCGAACACTGCGGCACCGGTGACAGCCCCAGCTGATGGCATGAAGGCCAATGGGTTCGCATGAGTTTTGCCGCCATGCACCTTGGATTGAGTCCCGGTAAACCGCACATTCTCTCCGTTCTTCGGCAGCTTAATGCCCATCTGTTCGCGTACCCGCTTAAATACCTTCACGACACGCTCGAGCTTCGCTTTGTCCGAGTCCCGGATGGTGAGCATCGCATCTTCATGGCCCTGCTCAGCACATATGGCCATGGTGCAGCAGTTTGTGCCAGCCCGAATCATTTTCAGTGACAGGTTGGCATAATGACAATGGACACCGACGAAGATGCAGGCCTCGATTTTGTTTCCCCAGATGGTGAGATTGGGATGGTTTGGGTTGATCACTTCTTCCGGATCGACCCTCGGGTACTTGGGACGGTAGTCCGGCATGGGGATGATCAGGACGTCGGGAATCTGAGCCGCAATTTCCAGAACCGCCTTAGCCTTCTCGACGGCATGCTCATTCCAGGCCCACAGCACCAACGGGCCTGGGAAAATGGTCGCGTTGGGGCTCGTCAACATCTTCCGGGCCATTTCCTCGATTACCTTTTCTTCATCAGGCTCCAGAATGCCATAGAGGAGCCCCTGGCCTGGGTCAGGAAGGGCTACGCCTAGCTGTGCGGCCGATGGAGGATGGAACCCGGCGGGGCCTGGGACGATAATTCGTTCTTTATGCTGCGTGGTCTCCACTCGTTCTGCCTCTTGTATCCGATTCTACCCGACGACAGGGCTCGCCAAGAGCGCGGTTGTGGACTTTTCGCCGTAGGTCACATTGTCGGTGAGCGCCGCGTTGGGAAGCTGATCAATCATGACCATCTTGATCGCATGGTGCTTGGCCATGTTGTCGCAGACCCAGACGCACTGGGCGCAGCCCTTACAGCGGTCCACCGCGACGTACGCGGACCCGTATTTCAGTCCCTTCTCTTTCCCCGCGTCGTTGTTGTAGAGGATCGTATTGGCTTCAGGGCAGAACTGCGTGCAGAGCTTACAGCTCGTGGCCGCACAAATCTCAATGTTGATATCAGCTACAAGATACATTGACGCCTCTTTCTGAGCTAGACTTTCGCCGCGGCAGCTGCGGCGGCTTCCGCCTTCTCCGCCTTCCTTGCGGCCTTGCTCACTTCGTCCCAGTGGTTCTTTTCCGCGTATTCCCACCCGGCTTTGATCACCGCCACGTTTTTATCAATCAATTCCTGCTTCTTCTTGAACTTCCGCTCCACCACGCTGTCCAGAGCTGCCGTACCGCCCGAGACCACGAAGCCCTTCCCGAGGAAACGGTCCTTCACCGCCTGAGCCAAGGCATCAAGGGTGGTCAGACCGGTGATGCACCCGATCGCCCCCATCAATGCCATGTTGGTGGCCAGGTCCATCCCGGCAACTTCCAGCGAGAGTTTGGTGGCCGGCAGATAATAGAGCTTCGCACGCCGCTCTTCCAGCTCGCGCGCCTGATCCTTGTGCAACTTCATGGGGCCATCATTGTTGATCAGGGCTACCCCATCCTCCTTTAACCCGAAGTAGAACGGCATCGTATAGGACTTGCCGTGCGTGATGACCTGCGGGTGGAAAATAATGATGATGTGAGGAAAGGTGATTTCCCCGATCTCGTAGATCGGCTCATCCGACACCCGCACGTAGCTCTCCACCGGCGCCATACGTTTTTCGGATCCGTAGAATGGGACGATCGTGCTTTCGCCGCCTGCGTTGATGACGGCCGTGCTGAGGATGTGCGAGCCCGTGACGACCCCCTGTCCTCCGACACCAGCCATCCGGATGTTGAAGCGTTTTGCCATCGCCTCTCCTCCTTAACCGTACCCTTTCCCTACTTCGACGCCCCTGACCGGCCCTCGTTTATGCTTTGGAGATCGCGGCAGCCGGCTTCGGGAGAAACTCCTTATAGCCGTACCGATCACCGAGGTACTGTTTGGCCTCGTCGCTGATGTATTCCGAGAACTTATACCGATCCTCCTCGACGGTCTTCGCGTCTTCCATCACCTTGTCCGTGGGGATCGCGTACTCGATATTGCAGGACGTGTAGGCCTGAATATAGGTGGGACCGACTTCGCGGGCAATCAGCACCGCTTTCTTGATCACGCTTTCCACGCGACGCGGGTTATTCGGCACCACGGTGGCGACATAGGCGCAGCCGGCTATCTTTGCCATTCCAAGCATGTCCATCTTCTCAAACTTTTTGCCCAGCGGCGCCATCTTGAGCACTGCGCCTCGGTTGGTCATGCCGCTTTCTTGCCCCCCGGTATTGCCGTACACCTCGTTATCCAGCATGATCGTGGTGAATTTTTCCTTGCGGAACCAGGAATGGAGCGTACCCGAAAAGCCGATGTCAGCCATCCCGCCGTCACCGACCATCACGACTACGTCCTTGGGCTTGTCGCCGAACCGGAGTCGCAATCCACGCGATAACCCGCTCGCGACGCCGTTCTGATCGCCGTAGTTACCGTAGACAAAGGGAATCGCCGCCTGGGAAATCGCCAGCCGACCGCACCCGGCCGTCCCCACAGTGATCGTGTCTTCCGGATTCGGGAACGAGATGATCGCGAGCCGGATGAACAACGTCATCGCGCAGCCTGCGCACATGGGGTGCTCCTCAAGGATTTCCTTGAAGCTGCCCATCTGCGACACCGTCACTTTCTTGCCGAAGGGACCGTGCTCCACCATGTCCCGATATTCTTTCGGCATAAATGTTTCAAATCCGGGTGAAAACTTCACGTAATCGAGACTCATCTGGTCGCCTCCTTCAAAAATGCGCGCTGGCGATGCCTCCGCCAACGGCAAGCTTATCGCTCTGATTTACTTCAAGATGGCTAGAATCTTCAGTCGTGACGACGGCCTACGCGGATGCCAGAACCGCAACAGAAAATCCCTGCTTTTTCCCTTGCGTCGAGAGGCTGAGTCTAGCAAAGCCCCGTGAAGAATGTCAATGAGAATGTTTCAGAAATCAGCACTATACGTGAGTAAACAGAATTCTATAACGTCCTGAATATCAATGCAACTCCACAGAAGACCCACGATGCCCGAAAGAAGGCCTAGCATCGCCTCCAATGGTAGGCCATTGGCCCTAACACTCAAGGAAGCGAGTGCCACTGCTGCGCTTCACCTCAGGTATCCAGCATGGGCTCAGCTTGACGGGAGAATCGGTGCTTCTCTATAATAACAAAAACTTACGCAAATTCTTACCGTATGCTGAGCACCACGCTCTGAAAGGCCAGTCGGTATGGCTCGTACCTTCAGCGTCAAGCCGATCACGGTCGACACGCTTGACAGGATCAAACGCATGGCGGCAGAGCTGGCCCGCCATGCTCCCAAAAGCCTTCGACACTGTCGCTACGCTGACCTGCGTCTCGAAATCACGGAGATCAAATCCGCCACAGCCGAGAATGGAGCAGGGAAGACGAGCCAAGATGATTACGTCTTTGGCTTTTGCATCCGCGTGTTGGCCGGCGATCCGCTGATCGCCCCTGGATATTTTGGCCATCGACTCGGAAGCGCCGACCTCCCGCGCCTGCCTGTCCTGCTGCGAACCGGTCTCCGGCATGCCTATGACCGGGCGATCACGAACGCGCACCGGAAAGAACAGTTCCGAAAGCGGTTCGCGGAGCTGGGTAACAGCCTGACAAGCTTGACGCTGGCCCCGATCGAGGTCCGTCAGGATACCGTCAAGGCGGAATATGCTATCGATCCCCGTTCAGTGCCGCTCTCCGAGGTCGCTCGATACACAGCCGAAGTCTCGCGGGTGGTCAAAGGACTGGGAGCGAAGATCCGGTTCAACGCCATCTCTACCTCCACCTCCCTAAGCCGCGAGCTGTTGACAAGCTCCGAGGGGGCGGTCATTGACCAGTCCTTCGCCACCACGCTGGGGTTCTGCTCAGTCGTGGCCGAAACTGAGACCGCCGAGCAGTCTCTCTTCGATTACATCGGCCACCAGCGCGGGTGGGAAGTTCTTACAGAAGGAACGCGAAGCGAGCTGATTCGCCACCTCGACCTGTTAACCTTTGCAACGAGCTTAGGTCGGGACTGCCTCAAGCTGGTGGATGCCCCACCCCTCCGAGCCACCGATAAAGAAGTCATCGTCGTCACTGATCCTCATTACAACACGCTCAAAGCGCATGAAATCATCGGTCACCCCACCGAGCTGGACCGGGTGCTCAAAATGGAGACGGCCTACGCAGGCCGGAGTTGGCTGTTCCGCAATCTGGACCATTCCCAGGTCGGCCGACAGATCGCCTCTCCGCTCGTCACCGCGTACTCCGACCCCAGCCTCCCCGGCTTGGGCCATTACGTCTATGACCATGAGGGCACCCCGGCGCGCAGGGTGATGCACATTGACAAGGGAGTCTTCACTGGCTTCATGAACAGCCGGCAGACCGCCGCAATTGTGAAGACAGAGCCCAACGGATCCTATAGAGCCACTGAAGCATCCCTGGTCCCACTCATTCGCATGTCCAACACGGTCTTCGCTGCCGGGGCCCACGACCCCGAACAGATCATCGCCGAGGTGGACCGGGGCTATTACCTGGTAGGGCACCGCACGCCGTCCATTGCCGAGTCACGCGAGAACTTCAGTATCTCGGCCCAAAAGGTGTACGAGATCCGGAACGGCCAGATCGGCCAGCTCTACCGAGGCGGGGGGATGACGGCCGACACCAAGGACTATCTGATGAAGGTGGATGCAGTGGGACGTGACTTCCGGCTCAACCCGATCCCCAATTGCGGAAAGGGCCAGCCCATGCAGACCAAGCGACTCGGTAACGGGGCCCCAACCATGCGCAGCCGCGCCCGGCTGACCGGGGTATGATTCCTCTTGCCACCCTCAAGACGACGGTTCAGCGTGCGCTCCATAAGATCTCTCGTGTCAAGGATGTGCAGGAAGCAGAGGTCTTCGCCTCCAGCACCGGCCACCTCACCTGTCGGCTGAACTACACGTCGGAGATCCCCTGCAACGGCGTTGAGGAGCCAAAATCTTTCGAATCGTTTGGGATTGGGATCAGAGCTGTCTTCACGGGAACTGACGACGAGGGTCCCCGTGTCGGCTTCGGAAGCGAGGCCCGGGATTTCTCGCCAGAAGCCATCCACCGCGCGCTGGAGAAAGCCAGGCAGAACGCGGTCCCGGACCCAGAATTTGTGTCCCTGCCGGCTCCTGTGGAGACGTCTCAAACAGGTCGCGGAGCACGCCGGTTCACCCGCTACCATGATCCGGCCATCATGGGTCTGAAGGGTTCAACTCTCGTCGAGGCCGGCTGGAAAGTCATCAACGAGGCGCTCAGGACCTTCACATCCTCCCCGCAACTCGCTACGCTCGCAGGGTCAAAGGACAACCTGGCCTCGCTGGGCCTGATCGTGGGTGGCGATGTCAGCCTCATCCAGCAACGAATCGCCATCGCCTCAACCAGCATGCCGAAGGTGCAGACCGATGAGTCCACGCTGGTGACGTCGCTTGTCACAGCCATGGTGGAGCGGCAGAACGCCAAAGGGAGCGGGTACTCAGCCACCACCCATCTCGCCAAGTTCAAGGGAGAAGCCGGGAGTGAAGCAGCGCGAAATGCCGTCGAGGCCTCCGAGGGGCGACGCATCTCGAGCGGAACCTATGCCGTGATTTTGGGCCCGCAGCCGGTCAATGATCTGATGGTCAATCTGGTCCTGCCCAGCCTCAGCGCAGATACTTTCTATGCCTGCCGATCAGCCTTTCTCGGTGAGATTGGCCGCCCGATTGCCTCGAAGCTGCTCACGGTCTACGACCACGGAGCGGCCCGGGGCATGGCCGGGAGCAAGAGAGTCACCTGCGAAGGGCTCCCGACCGGCCGGATCAATTTGATCAAAGATGGAGTCCTCACAGGCTTGCTCTCAAACCACTACGAGACGCAGCGGCTTCTGCACGACCCGCACGCGCGGGAGAAACTCGGCCTGAGCCTTCAGGAGCATCCAGAGGTCCTCGTACCGCGAAACGGGTTCCGTGTCTCCGGCAAGGGAGGGAGGCAGTTTGACGTCACACCGTCAATCGCCGCCACCAATGTGTTCATTGAAGGGTCTGTTCCCCACACGACTGACAGCCTGTTACGACTGGTGGGCAACGGAGTCTATATCGGCCGGATCTGGTACACCTACGCCATGAACGGCCTGCGAGCCGGGGATTTCACCTGCACCGTGGTCGGAGATTCCTACCGCATCCAGGACGGCCGGATCGGAGCGCCGATCCCTGGCAACACCCTCCGCATCACCGGCAATATCCGACAGGTGCTCCAGAACATCCTCGGCATCACCAAGGAAGCAAGGCCCGTCGTGGGCTGGGGAGCCGATGAAGTCGTGTACGCCCCCGAGGTCGCGGTCCGGGAGCTTCACCTCACTGAGATTGCCCAATTCATGGAATCGGTGTAGAGTAGCCGCCATGCCGCTCCGCGTGCTCATACCAGGTGAGGAAGAGGGCGCCCAGCACATCGGTGGGGTACACAACCGCCCCCCGATCCCTGACGGCTCCACCAAGGCTGAGTGCCCCAAGTTCATGAGCCATGGCCCCTGCGGCGGCGTGCGGAAGGGAGGCTATTGCGAAGTCTATCCCGACATGATGTGCCCCTGGGTAACGCTATACTTCGAGCTGGAGAAAATCGGACAAGTGGAGTGGATGACGCGAGTATGAAAGGTGGACGGAAGTCGCGCTTCGGCTACACGGAGGCGCATGCTAAAAGTGGCCTAGCCGACAAGTTGCCTGAGATCGAAACCTGGCCCAACCAGTACAAGGGCTATGAGATCACAATTGAGATTCCCGAGTACACTGCCATCTGCCCGATGACCGGCCTCCCCGACTTCGGGACGATTCGGCTACGCTACATGCCGGACAAAGCCTGCCTGGAGCTGAAGTCGCTCAAACTCTACATCCATTCCTACCGCAACCTCGGCATCTTCTATGAGAACGCCGTCAACCGTATCCTGCAGGATATCGTGTCGGCCTGCCGACCAGTCTGGGCCACCGTGACCGGCGAATTCACCGCCCGTGGCGGGCTGCATAGCACGATCGAAGCGAAATATCCCTAGCAGGCTGCTGAAAAAGGCCCCCCAACTTCGTTCTCACCACCCATGCATAGACCAGGCAATGGGTACCCGTCGCCCTCCTCAACGTTGGGAGCCCGAGCATCCCTGCGGCCTCGCTGGATGACCTTTTTGAGCAGCCTGTGTAATCTTCTCCTCGGCTATCTTGTTTCCTGCTCGCTGACACGATACCCTCACTGCTCAAGCTTCCACACTGCTGAATGATATGGACATTTATGCCATCGGAGATGTCCAGGGCTGCTTTTCGGCCCTGCAAAAACTGCTGGGTCAAATCCATTTTGATCCTGCCAAGGATCGACTCTGGTTCGTCGGCGATCTGGTGAATCGGGGACCGGATTCGCTCTCCGTTCTACGATATGTGAAAGGGCTTGGCGCCTCGGCCGTTACGGTGTTGGGCAATCACGATCTGCATCTGCTGGCAGTTGCGGCGGGCTGCGCTCCCGGCCGTACTAAAGACACGTTTCAGGATGTTCTGACGGCATCGGATCGGGACGACTTGCTGTGGTGGCTGCGCCACCAGCGGCTCGCCTATCACGAAAACGGGTTCCTGCTGGTCCATGCCGGGCTCTTACCTCAATGGACCGTGCATCAAGCGGTCGACCTAGCGAGAGAGGTGGAAGAAGTCCTGCGCTCGGATGACTACCATGAATTCCTTCGCATTCACTACAAAAATGACTACTCCCAATGGTCCGACGATCTGACTGGCATGATTCGTTTGAGTGCGATTACCAACGCCCTAACCAGACTGCGAGTCTGCTCGGTGCATGGTGAAATTGCGTTGTCTTATACAGGACCTTTGGAGGCCGTGCCGAACGGCTTGTTCCCGTGGTTTCAGGTTCCCAAGCGCAAGAGCAGCGGAGCCACGATCATCTGCGGCCATTGGGCCTCGCTAGGGTTACACCTGCAGGATAACGTGATGGCCCTCGACGCCGGCTGCGTCTGGGGCCGGCAGTTGGTGGCAATTCGCCTCGAAGACCGGCAGATCTTTCGGGTCTCGTGCGGGGACCGAGCGTGAACGAGCCGCAAACACCCGATCCGAGCTGGCCACGCTATTCAACTCGTCCCTTCCCACCCTATCGCTTCGTGCCGGGACAGACCCCTCACCCGCGTCGTGACCCGCACGGGCATTCCTACGGCCAGCCTGAACCCAAGCCACTTCCATTTCCACCGGCCGAGTGGCACAAGTCAGAGGACTATCTGTATGGCATCGATCTCTACAACTTCGCCTACTGGTGGGAAAGCCACGAAGTCTTTGAAGGTCTCTGGCACGCGGTCGGGCACAAGACGCAGCAAGGTCAATTCTTCCAAGCCCTCATCCAACTTGCCGCCGCCAACCTCAAACGCCACCTTGGCAATGCCACCGCCACCAACAATCTCGCCCGCAGCGGCCTGACGCGGCTCCAGAAAATTCCTCCAATCTACATGGGCGTTGATGTGGTAGCCTTGGCCGAAGACGTGAAGAAATATTTCTTAGCTTCACGTGTACAGCAGGCGATGATCCGACTTGATTTACCTTTGACCGGTTCAGCATCCTCGGTAAGGCAAGGTTGAACGGGATGGCCGGGCCTGCATCGCGAATCGCGCGGAGGCGACAGCTTTTGCCTGACTTGCTCTTTCAGCGGGTGGCCTGGCTGATCCTCAGACTGCGCGCGTCTCTCACCCAGATTTCTGGACATCCCTTGCAATGGGAAGGATGCCCCTGTTGCTCTAACTGCGGCCGTCGAGCGAGGGCCTTCTGAGGCCGCGCGCTCCGGGAGCACAAGAGCGACAGGGGTGTCCTTCCAACTCCTTTCTCATCGTGCGGGTTCCGCGAGCACAGAGGATTAGCCAGACTGCCAGCTCCCACGTTCCTGAGCAGGGAAGGTCCGGCCATCCCGCTCAGTGTGGAAATCTCTCAGTGATAGCTTTCCGAATCGGTGGGAAACTTGCCGTGTTCGACTTCTTCTTTGTAGCGCCGAAGAGCTTGGAGAGCATCGGCTTTCAGGTGGGCATAGGGCTTCACAAATTTCGGCACGAAGTCATCGAAGAGGCCTAGGAGGTCATACAACACCAGCACCTGCCCGTCGCAGTGCGGACCGGCGCCAATGCCGATGGTCGGGATGGTGAGTGCTTCGGTGATCTCTTTGGCGAGTTTGGTCGGGATCGCCTCCAGCACAATGGCAAACGCGCCGGCTGACTCCAGCGCCTTGGCATCCGCCAGCAGCGCTTCGGCCCTGTCGCGCTCCTTCCCCTGCACCTTGTACCCACCATACTGATGGACAGACTGCGGCGTCATGCCGAGATGGCCCATGACTGGAATCCCGAAGCGGGTCATCGCCTCGACTCGATCCACCACCGCGGCGCCACCTTCGAGCTTGACCGCCGCCGCCCCGACTTGGAGGAACCGGCCGGCGTTCCGGACCGCCTCCTCGACGCTGACTTGATACGACAGGAACGGCATATCCGCGATCACCAGCGCGCGCTTCGCGGCCTCCGCGACCAACTTTGTGTGGTAGAGCATGTCTTCCATCGTGACTGACAGCGTATCTTTCTTCCCCTGAACCACCACGCCGAGCGAGTCTCCGACCAAGATCGCCTCGATCCCCGCCTCCTCCACGATCCGCGTGAAGAGGG
>JBOHOI010000039.1:0-16062 GCA_050731155.1 Nitrospiraceae bacterium
ATCTGACCAGCTCGGGAGACTTGGGGGATGTAGGTGATGCCCCTTCTGTGCGCGAACAGGAACTGATGGAACAGCGGACGATCCAGGATTGGGTGATCCGCCCGCTGCTGAAGAGCGTGCCCGGTGTGATCGACGTCAACTCCCTGGGCGGCTTCGTCAAGCAGTACCAGGTTCTGGTGGATTCAGCGAAGCTCCGCAAGTATGATCTGGCGCTGCACGGCGTCTTCGCAGCCGTTGCGAAAAATAATGCGAATGCTGGCGGCAACATCCTGGAGCACCACGCGGAGAAATACATCGTGCGAGGCGTCGGCTTGATCAGGACGGTGGAAGACATCGAGAACATCGTAGTGAAAGAAGTGGGAGGCACGCCGGTGTTCGTGCGCGATGTTGCACAGGTTCAGGTCGGGCATGCGGTGCGCCACGGTGCGGCCGTGTTGAACGGAAATCGGGAGGTGGTCGCCGGCACTGTGCTGATGCTGCGTGGGGCCAATGCCAGGGAGGTGGTCGAGCAGGTCAAGCAGAAGGTGGACGCTCTCCATCGTGAGAAGGTGTTGCCAGGTGGTCTCAGGATCGAGCCGTTTTACGATCGCAGCGAGCTGGTGACCGCGGCGCTTCAGACTGTCCAGAAGGCCTTGCTGGAAGGGATCGTCTTCGTGGTTCTCATCTTATTCCTGTTCCTGGGCAACGTCCGAAGCGCGTTGATTGTGACAGCGACTCTGATTGTCGCGCCTTTGGTCACCTTTATCGTCATGAACCAGGTCGGTCTTTCAGCCAACTTAATGTCCTTAGGTGGACTGGCCATCGCGATCGGCATGATGGTGGACGGATCGGTGGTGGTGGTGGAGAACGTCTATCGCCTCCTCTCCGAACATCGCGATCCGCCAACCAACCGGTGGGAGATCGTGTTACGAGCCTCCAAGGAAGTGGGGCAGCCTGTTGTATTTGGCATTCTGATCATCGTCACCGTGTTCCTACCGGTCTTTTCACTTCAGGGTATGGAAGGCAAACTGTTTGCGCCGATGGCTTACACCGTCATGATCGCGTTGCTGGTGTCGCTGGTTCTCTCCCTGACACTTTCTCCGGTGCTGTGCTTGTTGGCGTTGAAGGGCGGTAGGCAAGCAGACACGTTCCCGGTTCGCTGGGCTAAGCGGGTCTATCTGCCGGTGTTACGCTGGGCGATAGGCCATCGAATTCAAGTCTTGGCCGGAGCCGTGCTGCTTCTGATCGCCAGCCTGGTCCTCCTGCCGTTCCTCGGAGGGGAGTTTATTCCGATTCTGGATGAAGGAGCCCTGACACCTCAAATCATCCGATTCCCCAGTATCTCGCTGCCAGAATCCATCGAGCTGGAAAAGCAGGTCCAGCGGGCTATTCTGGAGTTTCCCGAGGTCCGTATGGTTGTCGGAAAGATGGGCCGCTCTGAGATTGCCAACGATCCCATGGAACCTAATGAAAGTGACCCGGTGGTCACCTTACACCCGCGCGACACCTGGACCACCGCCGACACCAAGCAGGAACTCGTGGACGCGATTCGGCGTCGATTGGCCGAGATTCCCGGCGTCTCGATCCTGATGAGCCAGCCGATCCAGGAGCGAGTGGATGAGTTGATCTCGGGTGTGAGAACTGAAGTTGCGATCAAATTGTTCGGAGATGACCTGGAGATACTGAAGAATAAAGCGGACCAGATCGCGACCATCATGCAGACGGTCAAGGGAGTGAAAGACATCAAGGTGGAGCACATCTTCGGCCAATCCTACCTGACGGTGGACATCGATCGGCACAAGATTGCCCGACACGGCATCAACGTGGCAGACATTCAGGAAATCATCGAGACCGCCATTGCCGGGAAGCCGGCCACGCGAGTGTTGGAAGGAGTCCGTCGGTTCTCTTTGGTCGTCCGGTTTCCCGAGGAGCAACGAAACAGCGTGGAGGTCATCAGCAATATTCTGCTGAAAACCCCGTCTGGCGCCCTGATCCCCCTGAGCGATTTGGCCACCATCGAACTGCGGGAGGGTCCCGTGCACATCAGCCGCGAGCAGGTGCGCCGACGTGTGTACATCGGGTTCAATGTGGTCGGTCGGGATATCGAAAGTCTCGTCGCTGAAGGGCAACGGAAGTTGGCAACGCAGCTCCACCTGCCGCCTGGGTATACGGTGACGTGGGCCGGCGCCTTTGAAAACATGCAGCGCGCCATGGCCCGCCTGCGGATCATTGTGCCGATTACCATCGGCTTGATCTTCCTCCTGCTCTTCTCTTCCTTCAACTCGGTGCGGTATGCCGCACTGATCATTCTGAACCTGCCCTTCTCGCTGATCGGAGGGATCGTGGCCCTGTGGGCAACTGGGCAGTACCTGAGCGTTCCGGCCTCGGTCGGGTTTATCGCTCTGTTCGGGGTAGCCGTGTTGAATGGGATCGTGCTCGTGTCTTACATCAACAAACTGCGCCAGGAAGGGCTCCGTGGGGATGAGGCAATCGTGACCGGGTGCACGCTGCGCCTCCGCCCTGTTCTCATGACTGCTCTCGTCGCCCTGCTGGGGCTCCTGCCGATGGCGTTCGCGCAGGGGATCGGGGCCGAAGTTCAGCGGCCGCTGGCGACTGTGGTGATCGGGGGACTGGTCAGTTCAACCCTGTTGACCTTGGTCGTCCTGCCGGCGCTCTACCGGTGGTTCCAAGAAGGAAGGCCGGAATAATCATGGCGGGAATGGCCCACTTGCAGGTGGCTGAGGCGCCGTCCCACTGGCGATCGGCCTTCCTTCTTGAGGAAGGACGCGAAAATGGGTGATGGCATAGGACACCGGTTGACCCACCTCGAACTTACATTGCCGGTAGTCTTCCTTGTTCATGCGTGACCGAAGAATCAGGCCATCCTCGGTCTCGATCTCCAGCCGATAGGCCACACCGAGGAAATACACGTGGCGGAGACGGGCTTGCTGGCGAAAGTGGGCCGGATCCTCGGACACCTTGACATAGTAGGGACGGAAGCCGACTTGAACCCGCTGCCCGTCCGGAACCTCTGCGATCGGAAATTCCAGTGACCCCACCCGCGCCATCCCCTGCTTGACTTCTGCCTCCAGAATGTTCATCGAGCCAATGAACCGGGCAACGAATTCCGTGGATGGCTCTTCGTAGACCTCGGCCGGCGAGCCAACCTGCTCGAGCCGTCCCTTGGCAAACACGATGATCCGGTCTGAGACCTCCATCGCTTCTTCCTGATCATGGGTCACGAAGAGGCTGGTCACGTTCAGATCGTCGTGCAGACGGATCAACCATTCACGGAGCTCCTGTCGCACCTTGGCATCCACAGCCCCGAATGGTTCATCCAATAGCAACACGCTGGGCTTCGAAGCGAGTGCTCTGGCAATAGCCACTCGTTGACGCTGACCGCCTGACAGTTGATGGGGATAGCGGTCCGCCAGGTCTTCCAATCCCATCAGGCGCAAGAGGTCCGAGACTCGCTGGGCGATATCGGCCCGGCTCCATTTTTTAATCTTGAGCCCAAAGGCTACGTTGTGAAAGACCGTCAGATGTTTGAACAACGCATAATGCTGAAACACAAAGCCGATATTGCGCTGCTGAGCCGGCAGATCGTTTACACGGACGCCGTCAATCAGGATGTCGCCAGCGGAGGGAGTTTCCAGCCCCGCAATGATGCGCAGGACCGTGGTCTTGCCGCTCCCGCTGGGACCCAGCAGTCCCAGCAGTTCGCCTTCCCTCACTCCAAACGAGACATCCGAGACTGCCTGAACCGACCCGAATTGCTTGGAGAGATGCCGGACTTCGATTTTCACCGGTTCACCTTATTCATCTCTGCCTGTGCTCTCAGAGATCCGTCTCGTTACCCAATGCTGACAGTGGCCCTAACCCTAGCAACCTCAAGCAGGGTCAGGATCGCGAACGAGACGGCGATCAGAGTCGTCGCCACCGCATAGGCTCCCAGATAGTTGAAGTCCACATAGCTCTGATAGATGTGCAGCGTCGCAGTCTGGGTCAACATGAGCACGTTCCCCGAGACCACCAACACCGCGCCAAATTCACCGATCGCTCGCGCCACCGTCAAGGTGGCGCCATACACCAAACCCCATCGGATCGACGGCAGTGTGACCTTCAGGAACACCTGCCACTCGTTGGCGCCCAGAGTTCTGGCTATTTCTTCCCCTTCCGTACCAATCGTTTGGAGAACCGGCGTCAGCTCGCGCACCACAAACGGAAAGGTGACCAGAAGCGTGACCAGGACCATAGCCGGCATGGCGAAGAGCACCTTGAAGCCCAGCGTGCCGAAGAACGTGCCCAAGATCGTCTCCGGGCCGAACAGCAGTACCAGCATGAACCCTGCAATCACGGGCGAGACGGCGAACGGGAGATCAATCAGACCGCTGAGCACCGTCCGGCCGATAAACCGCTGCCTGGCCAGGACCAACGCCGTAATCGTGCCGAAAATCAGATTTGCCGCCAGCGTGATCACCGTGATCTCTGCCGTCAGCTTAAATCCATGCAGGGCCTCCGGACGAGTGACCTCGTTCCAGAAGGAGATTGCACCCTCCCGCATCGCCTCAGCACAGAGGTAGGCAATGGGACCGATGAGCAGGATTCCGAAGTAGATCCAGACTGTAGCAATCAGAAATTTTCTCATGAGACCAGTAATTCAACGGATCAATGGCTCAATCGTCAATCTTCTCTGCAGGAACGCCGGTAGGCGCTCGCCAGGCGATCTTGTCAGACGTTCCATGATCACCAGGGCGACGAAGGAGATCAGCAAGATCAGGACCGACACCGAGGTCGCGCCTCGCGGATTGTAGCTTTCAATCTCTCCATACACGTAGACAGACGCGACTTGCGTTTTCATCGGGATGTTACCGGCCACGATGACGACCGAGCCAAATTCTCCCAATGCGCGGACAAAGGTGAGAAAGACGCCGGTCATGAGCCCAGGCAGCATGCCTGGCACGATCACCTTCCAGAAGGCGGCCCAGCGCCCGGCCCCCAGCGTGTACGCGGCTTCTTCTTGTTCTCGCTCGAGCTCCATCAGCACCGGCTGGACGGCTCGGATCGTGAACGGCATCGTGACGAAGAGCATGGCCAGGATGATGCCGGGGGTGTCATACAGGATTGCGATACCGCCTTGCTGGAGCCAGGCTCCAAGTGGGCTGGTGGTTCCATAGATCGCAGCAATCATGAGGCCAGCCACCAACGTTGGAATGGCGAAAGGAAGATCCACGACAGCGTTCAGGAACCACCGTCCCGGAAACTCATACCGAACCAACGCCAAGGCGGAGAGCGTCCCAAAGACGGCATTGAGCATGGTCGTGACCAGCGCCATTTCCAGTGTTAACACAATCGCAGCCGCCGCCTGCGGCTGTCTGATATCTTCAAGAAAACTAGCCAAACCGCCGGCGAGGGATTGCTTGCCAATCACCAGGAGCGGAAGCAGTACCAGACAGAACACATACCCGATGGCAGCCGACCGCAATGCAAGACCAGCCAGAGTGTCCGGCTTCATCGCTTCATCTCCATGTTGTTTCCACACCTATTGTCCACGTGCAAGTTCCTCGACTGTCCTGGTCCAGACTCCCTGCGGTCCGAAGAGGAGGACCTCCACATTCTCCCATCCGCCGAGCTCCGCGATTGTGAACAGGTGGGCAGGGCGGGGGAACAGAGCCGCAGCGTGCGAGCCGACGACGGCTGGCTCGACGGCCCGAAAGCCAAATTCGGTGAAGGCTCCCTGCGCCTCTTCGCTGTGCAGGAAGGCCACAAAGGCCTCGGCGACATCGCGGACACGATGTTTGTCCACATTGCGGTCAATGACGGCCACCGGGTTTTCCACCAACAGGGTTTCGGCTGGAAGCACCAGCTGATAGGGTCGGCCGGCTTTGATGCGGGGCAGCAGCTCGTTCTCGTACGTGACAATCACATCGCCGACTCCTCGCTCGAAAGTCGTCACCGATTCGCGCCCGCTCTTGTCCATCACTTTCACGTTCTTTTGGATGCGCTTCAAGAGCGACGCCGCGTACGTGGGTCCCTGTTTTGGTTCTGCCAGCTTCAGCGCGGCTCCATAGATCGCGATGATGTCCCACATTGCGCCGCCGGATGTTTTTGGGTTGGGGTAGAGGACTTCCAGCCCTGGCTTCGCAAGATCCTCCCAGGTCTTGATCTCTTTCGGATTGCCTTTTCTCACGCCGAACGCGACGACTGACGCGGTGACGATGCCCTGGTGCGGGTCGCCTCTCCAGTTGTGCGTGATCAGTCCGGCCTTGGCTACCTGATCCAGGTCACCTTCGACCGAGAGGGCTGCAATATCCGCCTCGAACCCGCCGATGATCGCCCGGGCCTGAGCGCCGGAGGCTCCGTAGGAGCTCCGAATGCGAACCTCCTGGCCTGTACGCTGTTTCCACCGCTGCTGGAATGCTGGGATGATGCGTTGTTCGTAGGCCTCCTTGGGAACGCTGTATACTGCGAGCATCAATTCCTGTGGCCCGGCTGCAGTGGTTTCATCGTGCAGCTGCACCATCGCGGCGATCAACAGGACGACTGCAAGGACGCTCCAGATTGGATGGCGATGTGTCATGTCCATCACACCCAGACGCGCGAGTCGCGCGAGACGGCATGGTTGGCTGCGAGCAGGCCACGGCCTGGCATGGTCAGCGCGATCCACCATTAGCACCAGCTCTCGTCCCGCCCGCCTGTCCCGCGAAATCTCTGAGCGTGTAATTGTCGAGGATTCCGGCGATGGCATTGCGGACTCCCCCCATAACATCCTGGATGGGGCAGCCTCCCTTCTTGACATAGGGGCAATCGCTGCATTTTTGATAAGCGGTTTTGCTGACGCATCCGATCGGTGCCAGAGGACCGTCCAACACGCGGATCACCTGACCAAGAGTGATTTCGTCAGGCGGTTTAATCAGGCTGTAGCCACCGCTGACACCGCGGCGGCTGGCGAGGAGGCCCGCATTCTTGAGGGCCAGCAGGATCTGCTCGAGGAACTCAATGGGGATGTGTTGTCGTTTGGCAATTTCGTGCCGTTGCAAGAGTGCTCGACCGTACTGGGCGGTTAACTCAAGGAGTGCACGGAGCGCATATTCGCTCTTCTTTGAAAATTTCATGGCGGCTGCCTCTATTCTAAACTGAATTAGTCAAGTTTTATCACAATAGCCCGACCAGCCTGGCTTCGTCAAGTTCCAAAGACATCACCACGGTCAATCAAGTCCTTGCCGAATGGGCTCCAGGGCGCGGAGACCATTGCTTGACGAGCGCACCGGTTTCTTGTTAGTTTGGCAACGCTTCTGAGAGGGTTGCTCTCTCAGGAACGTTCCTGTTTGGCCGTCTGCCTGGCCCCCGACACCGACCCACGGTTCGCGTAAGGATGACCTGTGACCTTTCAGGAGCTGATCCTCTCCCTGCATCGCTATTGGGCCAACCAGGGCTGCCTCATTCACCAACCATATGATCTCGAGATGGGGGCGGGCACCTTCCATCCCGCCACCTTTTTGCGAGCCCTCGGCCCGGAGCCCTGGCGGGCGGCCTATCCACAGCCCTGCCGTCGTCCGACTGACGGCCGGTATGGCGAAAACCCGAATCGCCTGCAGCACTATTACCAGTATCAAGTGGTGCTCAAGCCTTCTCCAGACGATATCCAGTCGCTCTATCTTGGCAGTCTGGCCCATCTAGGCATCAATCCCAAACAGCACGACATTCGGTTCGTCCAAGATGATTGGGAATCGCCCACGCTGGGTGCCTGGGGCCTTGGGTGGGAGGTACGCTTGGACGGGATGGAGATCACCCAGTTTACCTACTTCCAGGAGATTGGGGGGATCGAACTCAACCCGATCACGGTCGAGATTACTTACGGCACAGAGCGGATCGCGATGTACCTCCAAGAGGTGGACAGTGTGTATGATCTGGCCTGGTCTGATACGATCGCCTATGGGGACATTCATCACGAGACGGAAGTCCAGGGTTCGAAATACAACTTTGAGCAAGCGGATATCAGAATGCTGACTGCCACGTTCCAAGCCTTCGAGTCGGAATGCAAGCGGCTGCTCGCCGACGGGTTGACCCTGCCAGCCTATGATTACTGCATCAAGACGTCCCACCTGTTCAATCTCCTGGATGCGCGTGGCGCGATCAGCGTGGCCGAGCGGACTGGGTACATTGCCCGCGTCAGGGCCTTGGCCCGTCTGTGCGCAGAGAGCTATCTGAGCGAACGCCAGACCCAAGGGTATCCCTTGCTGAAACCACAGGGCCAATCGAAGAGCCAGCCGAAAGGCAAAGTTCTCCTGAAGTCGTAACGTTCGTCACATGGTAAACCCAAAGAAGAAACCTAAGACGACCTCCTCGGCAGGGGAGCCAGCCCCAGCTGAGCTACTCCTGGAAATTGGGACAGAGGAACTCCCGTATCAGTTCATCCCACCAGCCCTCCGGGCCTTAGGGGATTCAGCAGCACACCTCCTGAAAGAGCATCGCCTTTCGCACGGAGCAGTGCGCACGCTTGGAACGCCGAGACGCCTTGTGTTGGTGGTCACCTCGCTCGCAAGTCGCCAAGCGGCAATGGTCAAGGAGACGATGGGGCCATCCAAAGCGCACTCGTTCGATGCAGCTGGCCAGCCGACGAAGGCGGCGATTGGATTTGCTGGGTCGCAGGGTGTGGCCGTGAAAGACCTGGAAATTCGACAGATCCCCAAGGGTGACTATACCTTTGCGGTCAAACGAGAGCCCGGGCACCTGACTCACAGACTTCTGGCCGATATCTTGCCGTCGTTGATCGAGCAACTCACCTTTCCAAAATCCATGCGCTGGAATGAGAGCGGCATGAGGTTTGCTCGCCCTGTTCGCTGGCTGCTGGCGCTCTATGGCGGGAAAGTCGTGACCTTCCAAGTAGGTGGGGTCCTAACGGGTGACCACACCTGGGGCCATCGTTTTCTCGCGTTCGATGAATCCAAGATAAACCAATGGGTTCGCGTGAAGGATTTCATGTCCTATGCGAAGGCTTTGGAGCGTCACGGTGTGATTCCCGACCAGGAGCAACGGCGGGCGATGATTCTCTCCCAATTGACACGCCTGACCCACTCGGTGCGCGGTGATCTGCACCGAGATGACGATCTGCTGGAACAGGCCATTTACACCGTAGAATATCCGCACGCGATCCTCGGAACCTTTGCCTCCCAGTACCTCTCCCTGCCCAAAGCGGTCCTCATGACCGCGATGAAGGAACATCAGGGGTTTTTCTCCGTCATGCATCGAGACGGCGCCTTGCTGCCCAAGTTCATCTCAGTCACCAACATGAAGCTGGCGGACATGAGGTTGATTCGAGAAGGCAATGAACGGGTACTCGCGGCCCGCTTGGCGGACGCCAAATTCTTTTTCGACGAGGATCGGAAGATCAAACTGGCGGACCGGGTCGAGAAACTGAATGGCGTGATCTTCCACCAGAAGCTGGGCACCCAGCATCAAAGGACCCACCGCATTGTTGCGCTGGCCGCCAAACTCGCAGGTATGTTAGGAGGCGATCAACTGCTCAATACCTGTCGTCGCGCTGCTGAATTGAGCAAGGCCGACTTACTGACCGGGATTGTCGGGGAATTTCCGACGCTCCAGGGGGAGATGGGAAGGGAGTATGCCCGTCATGATGGAGAACCGGAAGCGGTGAGCCTGGCAATCGGCGAGCAGTACTTGCCGCGCGCGATGGAAGGGGACTTACCCAAAACCCTCGAAGGAAAAATTCTTTCTCTGGCTGATCGATTGGACACGATTGTTGCATTTTTCCATGTCGGGATCGTGCCAACCGGGTCAGAGGATCCGCTTGGATTGAGACGCCATGCGTCCGCTGTCGTTCGGATCCTCATTGAGGGAAACCTGTGGCTGAATCTGAGCCAGGCGACCACGCACGCTAAAGAACTGGTACAAGCCCAAGGTCTCTCAGCCGCACGTCATTTAAAGGGCGACAGTGAGCCGCTGGATTTTATCGCTGACCGACTCCGGTACTACGGGCGAACCGTCCACGGCCTCAGGGACGATGTCATGGAGGCAGTGCTGAAGCCTGCAGCCAGAAAGGCTTTTGTCTTATCGGATCTCCTGTCACGGATGAAGGCGCTGCAGACGATTGCCACGAGGCCGGAATTCGATCCACTCATGGTTGGATTCAAGCGAGCGCACCGTCTGGTGCAGAAAGAAAAATGGTCTCGTGATTTCATTAACCCCGAACTTGTTCAGCATCCCGTGGAAAAAGAACTCAACAATGTTTTGAGCGAGATTGAGCCGCGCATTCAGGCTATGATGGCCAAGAGCGACTATGCCAAGGCCCTGGAAGAGCTGGTTCGAATGAAGCCGGTTATCGACCAGTTCTTTGTCGGAGTGTTGGTGAATGCCGACGATCCGGCGCTGCGAGAGAACCGATTGTCGATGCTCTACAAGGTAGATGTTCTCTTTCGGCAGTTCGCGGATTTTTCTCAAATCGTGGTCCAAGGGACATGATAGGGTGACGGCACGGTGACCTCTTCGAACGAAGACCCAGCGACACCCTCCGAGCCAGTCGGCCAAGACCATTTGGGAATCCTGAAAGAGAACCGGCTCCGACGCTATGGTTATGCTGTGACCGCCGCGATGATTGTGCTGTGCAATGCGGTGTTCTTGTTGGGGCTCTGGGGCAGCGGGGTGAACCTGGACAGCTTGATCCGGATCCCGGACCCCTTCAACCCGACGAAAGATATCTGCTTGCGTCTGAACTGGCACAGGGTCGCCGGACTCGAGGAGCCGATACGGCTCTGCTCAGAGTGGATCAACCTGTCTGATCCCTCAGGAGAAACCCACAAGCTTCAAAAGGAAACCCAAGTGGTTCAAGGGGCCGACGGGAAACTGTATTTCGACCACGGTGCACGCGTGGACTACCGCGTATTCCTGTTTGGGGCGTTTGTGGTGGCGGTGATCATACTGGGAGTCACGCTGAAACGGTATTTGATCGCGCGCTACCGTGAGCGACTCGGCATCCCGAGCGGCAAAATGTCATCCGTCATGTAGAATCTTCATCGCTCATCAGGATTCAATCATAGAGAGGGTTGGCGTGGGCACCAAGAAATACGTCTATTACTTCGGAGACGGGAAGGCCGAAGGGTCCGGCGAGATGAAAAACCTCCTTGGTGGAAAGGGAGCCGGATTGGCGGAGATGACCAATCTCAAAATTTCCGTACCTCCTGGCTTCACGATCACCACTGACGCTTGCGTGGAATACTATCGCCACAAGAAGACCTTTCCCAGAGGCATGTGGGATCAGGCGCTGCGGTGTTTAAAAAAAGTGGAGCGCTCTATGGGCGCCCGCTTTGGTGATCCGTCACGTCCGCTGTTGGTCTCGGTGCGATCCGGAGCTCGAGCGTCCATGCCGGGAATGATGGATACGGTCCTCAATGTCGGGCTGACGAAACGGACGGTCGAGGGGCTGGCGGCCAAGACACGGAATGAACGGTTCGCTCAGGACAGCTATCGGCGCTTCATCGCGATGTTCGGCAGTATCGTCATGGGTGTTGGACGGGAACACTTCGAAGAAACTCTGAAGCATAAGAAGGTGGAACTCGGCGTCGTGCAGGATACGCATCTGGACGCGAAGGCCCTCAAGGAGCTCGTGGGGCGGTTCAAGGCGCTCGTCCGCGAGCAGACTGGACGAGAGTTTCCTGACGATCCACTGGCGCAATTGAAGATGGCCATCGATGCGGTGTTTTCATCGTGGTTCGGCGCCCGCGCCGTCACGTACCGACGTCTCTACAACATCCCAGACACCTGGGGAACAGCCGTCAATGTGGTCGCGATGGTGTTTGGCAACATGGGGGAGACCAGCGGAACGGGCGTCGCGTTCACCCGTGATCCGGCCTCAGGTGAGCGCACCTTCTTTGGGGAATGTCTGATGAACGCACAAGGCGAGGACGTGGTCGCGGGTATTCGCACGCCGCTTCCCGTGCGCGCCCTCGCGGAGGCCGTCCCCGGAGCTTACAAGGAACTGGTGGGAACGCACCAGAAGCTGGAACGACATTACCGGGACATGCTGGACCTCGAGTTCACGATCCAAGAGGGCAAGCTGTTCATGCTCCAGACCCGGGTGGGGAAACGAACCGGCATTGCGGCGGTACGGATTGCGGTGGACATGGTCAAGGAAGGCTTGATCAACAAACGAGAAGCGGTACTCCGCGTCACTCCGGATCAACTGGCGCAATACCTTTATCCGATCTTTGACGCCGCGGAAGAAGCCAAACGTACGGCTCTCGGCAAGGGTCTTCCGGCTGGTCCCGGCGCTGCGGCGGGTAAGATCGCGTTGACTCCCGATCGAGCGGTCGACATGCAGGCGCGGGGAGACCGCGTCGTTCTGGTCCGGCAGGAGACCAGCCCGGACGATATTCATGGAATGCACGCCTCGCTCGGCTTCTTGACCGCCCGGGGCGGCATGACGTGCGTTGCTGGGGAAACAGGGATTCTTACCGACCGAGGCATGCTGCAAGCCGAAACAGTCTTCAGTCTGATGGAGCAGGGGGCAAGACTGCGCATTCTCTCTTTCGACAGCAGTAGATTGCGGCCGGTGTGGCGCAACATCATCGCCGCCGGACGCAGGCCAGCCGAAGCAATCACTGTAGGCCTATCACAGACTGGGCGATCCGAGCAAAACTTTCTGCGTCTCACAGCCGACCACAAGATGTTCACCATTCAGAACCGTAAGCTCGCGAAGAAGCCCCTTGATGCTATCCTGGCCGATGAAGACTTTCTCACTGTTGTTGATAAGATCCCATCGCTAGGTGAAACGGCGACTTCTCCGGCGCTCGCTTACGTCGCTGGCGCAATATTGTCGGATGGCTGCATCAACCTCCGATCGACTAAGGGCTCGGTGACTTTTATCCAGAAGCCTACATCAGATAAGGCTGATTTCATTACCGCCGTCCAGCACGCATTTGAAAGCGCCTTTGGCGTGCCGTTCAGCTACGTTCGTGAACGCGAAGGCACCGGACTTCTCAGGAACCGCCGGATTCATGGCAGGGTTCAGGATCGCATCTGTTACCATCGCGAGCCGGCTGCGCGCTTGGCGGAGATCCGGGACAATTTCAGCGTCTGGATACTCACACTGGAACGGCCAGCCTTGCTCCATTTCCTTGCTGGCTACGTGGACGGGGATGGCACCTACGCTGAGAAATCGAGCGCAGTGCGGCTCCAAATCGTTGTCTCGCAGAAGAAACCAAAGCTGCTTGAGGGGCTGGCGCTCGCCTGTCTGCGATTGGGCATCGTGCCCCAGACCAGCAACAATCGCAGTGCCTACCTTCTCCAGATCGCAGAGCAAGTTGAGGATATCTTGGCCTTTACACATCGGGTGAAGGCTGAAATTCCGGCTCGCCACTATGAGTCCAAGTGCTTGGCTATGCGTGCGCTCTTTGAGGATGTGATCGATCACGTCAACTTCATGGGACGCGTCCGCGAGGCTATCAAACGGAACATCCTGTTCGGAGCCGAGAAGATCCGACGTGATATCCACCCGCTCTGCACCAGCACTGTCTACCGAGAGGTCCAGGCTCTATTGGACTCACCGCTGCGGTCGTATCGCGTCACCCGGCTGAGCGGACCTGCGCTGACAGGCGTTTATAACTTCGAGGTGGAGGCCGAGGAGGACCTCGACAAAAACTTCATCGTGTTCTCGAGTGGAATGACTCCTGTGCTTGTATCGAATAGTCACGCGGCGGTGGTCGCTCGACAAATGGGGAAGGTCTGCGTCGCAGGCTGTGAAGCGGTGGAGGTGGAAAACGCCACGACCGTCAGGATCGGCTCGCAGGTCTTTAAAGAGGGCGACCACCTCTCCATCAACGGCTCGACCGGCAACGTCTATAAGGGCGATATTCCCGTGGTGGAGTCCGAGGTCATCCAGGTCATACAGGGCAAGATGGATGCGCGCAAGTCTGAGAAATACCAATGCTTCGCCACGCTCATGTCATGGGCGGATGAGATCCGACGACTGAAGGTTCGGGCCAACGCCGACATCCCAGACCAGGCGAGGATCGCCCGAGGCTTCGGCGCTGAGGGCATCGGCCTGTGCCGCACCGAACACATGTTCTTCGCCGAGGATCGTATCCCGATCATGCAACAGATGATCCTGGCTCGCACGCGCGAAGACCGGGAGCGTTACCTGGATCAGTTGCTTCCTCTCCAAAAGCAGGATTTCATCGGCCTCTACAAGGAGATGAAGGGCTTTCCGGTCACGATTCGTCTTTTGGACCCTCCGCTGCACGAATTCCTACCCAAACGCGAAGACCTCATGGTTGAAATCGCGCGGTTTGAGTTGACCGGCGGGAATCCAGGGCTCATCGAAGAAAAGCGACGCCTGCTTGCGAGAGTCGAAGAGCTGCACGAATTCAACCCCATGCTTGGGCTCCGAGGCTGCCGGCTCGGCATCACCATGCCGGAGATCACGCGGATGCAGACCCGCGCGATCATCGAGGCTGCCTGCGAAGTCGCTCGGGAGGGCAAGAAGATCGTCCCGGAAATCATGATCCCGCTGGTCGGCATGATCACCGAAATGAAGGCGCAGAAGAATCTCATCCGAGAGGTCGCCGAAAAGACCATGAAACGTTGCGGCGTGAAACTCTCCTACCTCGTCGGGACGATGATCGAACTGCCAAGGGCAGCCGTGACGGCGAAACGGATCGCGGAGGAAGCGGAGTTCTTCTCCTTCGGGACCAATGATCTCACCCAGACCACTTTCGGCTTTTCCCGTGATGATGCCGCCAAATTCGTCGGGATCTACAAGACGGAGAACATTCTCGATGCCGACCCCTTTGCCGTCCTGGATCGGGAAGGAGTGGGAGCCATGATGCGCATGGCGATCACGGAAGGACGGCAAGCTCGTCCTGAACTCAAGCTCGGGATTTGCGGAGAGCATGGAGGGGACCCAAGTTCCGTGGAGTTTTGTCATCAACTGGGCCTGGACTACGTCAGCTGCTCGCCGTACCGTGTGCCGATTGCGCGCCTTGCGGCCGCGCAAGCTGCCTTGACGGAGACTGATACCCAGAAAACTTCCGGCAAGCCATCCAAGCACCGATCAGCACGGTCGGCCGGTCGCACAGGCCGCGCTCGTCAGATCCGGTGACAGACAGGGCCCTGGACAAACAGTACATGGCGCTGGCGCTTCGCCTGGCCGCGAAGGGGCGTGGATTCACCAGCCCCAACCCGATGGTGGGCGCCGTGGTGGTGGCGCGAAACCGGATCGTCGGGCAGGGGTACCACCGACGGGCCGGAGGCCCGCACGGTGAAATTCTTGCGCTTCAGTCGGCCGGTGATCAGGCGAAGGGCGCAACCCTTTACGTGACGCTTGAACCCTGCTGTCATCGTCGCAAGCGCACTCCCCCCTGCGTTCCCTCCATCATTGCCTCCGGTATCCGACGGGTGGTCGTCGCCATGAAAGACCCGAATCCTCTGGTCTGCGGACGCGGCCTTCGCCAGCTTCGACAAGCAGGTGTCAAGGTCGAAGTGGACTGCCTTCGCGAGGAGGCGGAACGCCTCAATGAAATATATTCCCACTGGATACGTACCGGCCGGCCGTTTGTGGTGGTGAAAGCCGCGATGACGCTGGACGGCCAGATCGCCACGGCAAGTGGAGAGTCACAATGGATCACCGGCGAGGCTGCCAGGCGACATGTGCATGGTCTTCGGAGCTGCATGGACGCTGTGATCGTAGGAATTGGAACCGTGCTGCGGGACGACCCCCAACTCACAGTCAGATTCGGATCGAGTCGGTCCGGAAGTCATCCCAATCGTCAACCGCTCCGCGTGATTCTAGACAGCACCGCCCGTACCCCACCGATGGCCAAGGTATTGTCGCCAGCGGGCAGAGCCAGTGGCGGCTCCAGCGGCCGGACCAACACGGTCGTCGCCACCACCATGAAGGCGCCCCGACATCGCATCGAGCGGCTGCGGGCACAGGGCGTCACGGTGCTGGTCCTTCCTCGTCAAAATGGGCGCGTGTCCTTGCGAGCCTGTCTGTCCCGCTTGGGACGGATGGGTATCACCAGCGCGATGATCGAGGGCGGAAGCGAACTGAATGCCTCAGCCTTTCGC